>CAYTLJ010000019.1:4510-18065 GCA_964438555.1 uncultured Algimonas sp. | reverse complement strand
ACAGCGAAAATTCACGCTCCAACTTTCCGGATGGCTGCGCGGACGGTAAAGCGGTTTAATCCCGCAAATTTTGCAAAATTTATGTTTCGCCGCCCCTGTATTAAATGTGTAAGTCGTGAGCTGGTCTTCACCCGATAAAAAGCGAAGCTTATTTTGGGGCACAAAAACATGTTCGTAAGCTGTCTTGAGACAGATCGAACAATTACAATCTGTCACATTGACGGTCGAGGGCGCGGTAAATTCAAACCGCACAGCCCCGCAATGACAACCGCCTTGATGTTTGATCTCTTGATGTTTGTTTTTTGGCACAAGACTTATCGATCCGTCGACCCAATAGGGCTTCCTGGCGGGCGCTGTTTGGCGGCAATAAAGGCCGCATCCGTATTGGCTGGGCGGGATTGGAACCGCTCGATCTCGCGCGCAAGCCATTGATTGCCTGACGTCCCAGATGCATCCAAGGCCTTGGCATAGAGGGTGAGCTCCGCATCAATTCTGGCCGTAATCGCTGCACTTGTATCGGCCTCAATAAGGTCGATCAGCGCATAGGCATATCGCGCACGAATGGCTTGTCCAATTTCAGCGGTTCGCCCCAATTTCGGACCAGAAAGAACCTTGCGCCGAATGCGCACCAACACATCTTCGAGCGAGGGATTGCGGCCATCGCGTCGATTAAATTCGACCAGACGCGTGACACGTTGCGGATGAAGCAAGGCTTCAAAGGTCAAGGCTGCCGATGTATCTGCGGCCGCAATTATATCAAAGGCTGGATAGGCCGTCCGGCGGAAAAGCTCACGGTCCGAATCGGCGAATGACCACGTCCCAAGCGAGGGCGTTAAATAGTCCAAAGTTTCATCTTTAAGGTCCAAAGCTTTTGGATCGAGTGTTGCCAGGACAGCATCTAAGGCCGCCCATTGTTGTGACGGCTCTACGATTTGGGCGGCGGGCATATCATCCCCGTTTACGCTATATGAAAAGCGCATACCGCCAATTGATTTTGCCGCCGCTGCTGTTTGAAAGCGGTGATAGAGATAAATTGGTACAAGCGCTGCATTGAGATCAGATCTCGGGCGACCCTCCATGAGATTATCTGGACCGAAATTATCCAAAGCAATTCGGCGAACCTGCATGACTTCACTCAGGGTTGCGACCGCATCCAGACCATTATCCCAAACACTCCCATCTGGATGGCCTGTGCCGACACTCCGCCCCTCGCGGTCCGCAACATAGGTGAGCCCTGCGCCGTAAGCTTGCCTAATCAGCGCGTCACGCTCAGCTTTACTGTGTTGACCGTAAAGCCAATCGGTTGTGAATAAATCCCAGCTTCCAACGCCGACGCCATAGCTATTTGAGAAATCCAATTTTCCATCTTTCACCCGAACATCGGGCGCTGGATAATCCATAACGGAGGCTTTGCGGTCCGAACTCGCAGCGAAATTATGGGCAAAGCCCAGCGCATGTCCGACCTCATGGGCAGAGAGTTGGCGGATACGGGCCAAGGCAAGTTGCACGGGATCATCCGGGTCGCCACTATCTGTCTTTGAGACACCGGCCAAGCCTTCAAAAATCATGCGGTCTTGGCGCACGCGTAGACTTCCCAAATTGACATGGCCTTTTAGCATTTCACCGGTTCGGGGATCAGAGACACCGCCGCCATAGGACCAGCCACGCGTCTGGCGATGCACCCATTGCACCGTATTATAGCGGATATCGAGCGGATGCGCATCCTCGGGCAAGATTTCGACCTTATAGCCGCCGGGGAACCCCGCCGCCTCGAACGCCTCTTCCCACCAACGCGCGCCGTCAATTAGGGCTGAACGAATAGGTTCTGGTGCCCCGCTATCAATATAAAATATAATGGGTTTAATGACATTACCGTCCTCATCTTTTTCAAGGCGGTATCGCCGCGCATAGCGTGTCTCAATGGGGGCGGAAAGCGCGGCGGAATAATCATAGTGGACTTGTTCAATCGCACCAGATCTTGGATCGGATAAAAGCGGTTCAAACCCAGCTTCTGGCAAGCGGACAAAACTATGATGTTGAATGAGGGTTGCAACATTTGAATTGGCTGCCGTGCTGGCGACTTCCCGACCCGGATCATTAGAAGTCAGTGTGAAAAAGACATCAATCTCGACATTATCGGGGAAGGCAAAACTATTATCAACATCCACAAATGTCCGGTCCTTAGCAATCGTGAAGCTCCCCTGGTCAGCGTCTTTGAGATATTGGACAAGATTTAAACTATCTGCGGTTAGGAAATCCGTCAGATCAACGATGATACCGTCCGCGCGTTTATCTTTGATCGGCAGAGTCGCGAGGAATGAGCGCGCAAAGCTCTCTCTGACGGCGCGTTCTTCGAGCGGGTTTTCTGGCGAGGCGCGATAAGATAGGTTTTCCTGCTCGAGGATAATTTTATCTCCCAATTGCCGTATGACGACGACACGGCCACCCTCACCCCAACCGCGATCAAGTCCAACCGGATTTGAGCCAAGCCCTGCTGTCAGGCGTGCCGCATGGATAAACCGCAGCATGACGCCTGTTTCATCCGCCTTGGGTAATTTTGCATAGATTTTATTTGTCTCTTCATCGACATGAAGATCGAAAAATCCTTCCCGGTGATCCGTACCCGTTAGGCTGGATGTATCTGAGGCGGGACTGTTAGCTGGCTGACAAGCCGCGACTAAAAACAAGATAGGAATAAGAAGACCGAATAAATAGCGCATAGGGTCTTATAATCAGGGATTTAAATTGAAGGGAAGCGCTATCCATAATTTGGATAAAGCTTTTTCACAAAGAGTTGTCATTGCGCTTAAACCATGCCTCGCCTAAGTGAGGCGCATGAAACATCTTTTACTAGCATCTTCTCTGTTATTTTCGGGCTTATTATTTTCTGCCTGTTCGGCTGCAACGGAGCCGAACCCAGCGCCTGCTGATAAAACGCTTAATTCAAAGGTCTCTACAACACCGGCGCCAAAAACTGGCATGGTCGCGGCCGCAAATCCTTATGCAACAGAGGCTGGTCTTGAAATTTTACGCGCGGGCGGAACGGCGATGGACGCCGCCATTGCGGTACAAGCCACATTAGGTTTGGTCGAGCCACAAAGTTCGGGCTTGGGCGGCGGTGCCTTTTTGATTGTCTATGACCCCAAAACCGCCAAGGTCTGGGCTTATGATGGGCGTGAAACCGCGCCTGCAGGTGCAGATCCAAAAATGTTCCTTGATCCTGAAACCAATCGGCCATTACGTTATTTTGACCGCGTTGGATCGGGTATGTCGACCGGCGTTCCGGGCGCCGTTGTCATGCTGCATATGGCGCATGGAGATTACGGCAAAATGGCATGGGGTTCGCAATTAGACGGCTCGATTAAACTTGCCGAAGATGGGTTTACCGTCAGCCCAAGAATGGCAAACCTAGTCGACAGATTGGCGCAATATATTTTGCGCAATGACCCGAATTCAGACGCCTATTTTTTCCCCGGCGGCGAAGCGCTTAAAGAAGGTGATCTGCGAGACAATCCAGAATATGCTGAGACCTTACGCAGCATCGCAAAAAATCCACGCGCCTTGCTCGAAGGCGAGATTGCCAAAGATATAATTGCCAAAATTCAAACCGAGCCAAAGCCTGGCACACTAACGTTAGATGATATGGCGGCTTATCAGCCCAAGAAATCCGAGGCGCTTTGTAGTCCCTATCGTGACCATGTGATTTGCGGGCCACAGCCACCTGCCAGTGGCGGCGTCGCCGTCCAATCCATGTTAGGCATGTTAGAAAATTTCGATATGGCGGAACTCGGTCCCAGCATTAAAGGCTGGCATGTCTTTGCTGAAGCCAGTTTTCTCGCCTATGCGGACCGCGATAAATATGTCGCTGACCCCGCCTTTGTCGAGGTTCCGGTTACGGAAATGCTCGATCCAGACTACCTCAAAAGCCGAGCGGCTTTGATTAAACTCGACCAAGTCAATAGCGACGTAAAGGCGGGCGACCCGGTTGCCTTTGCGCGTGGTCAAGACGCCACACCCGACAGTCCGGGCACATCGCATTTTACGGTCGTGGATAAGGACGGGCTTGTCGTGTCTATGACAACAACGGTTGAAAGCGCCTTTGGTTCACAACGTATGGTGCGCGGTTTTATGCTCAATAATCAGCTCACCGATTTCTCATCCTTTGATGTCGACAAAGAGGGTGTGGCGATTGCAAATGCGGTTGGGGCCGGAAAACGCCCGCGCTCGTCTATGTCGCCGCATATTGTCTTTGATAAAGATGGCGAGTTTCTTTTTTCCACAGGGTCCCCTGGCGGCAATTCTATCATTGCCTATACCGCCAAAACGATTGTTGGGATTTTGGATTGGGGCCTTTCCCCGCAAGAGGCGATTGAACTTCCCAATGTCATTGCACGCAATGGATCGGTTCGACTTGAAGCCAAAAATTTAAAAGACGCCGAAACCGATGAATTAGACCGCGGTGCCGGTGCGGTTGAGTTTGGCATGGTTGAGGAAACAGTCTCAGCCCTAGAAGGCATGGGTCACAAGGTTCGTCGCTCGCGCGGTGAGATTTCTGGATTACATATTATTTATCGCCAAGACGACGGGACTTTAATTGGCGGTGCAGATCCAAGACGCGAAGGCGTTGCCGCTACGCCATAGCCAGGGTCAATTCAAAAACAGTTCCTGAACTGTCAGACGATTTCAGACTTAAATCTCCGCCTTGAGCTTTGGCCAATTCTTTGGAAATTGACAGACCTAAGCCTGTGGACTTGGTGTTTGAATCATGCGCCTGCCCGCCTGCAAAAGCCTGAAAGAGATTGTCTTTTGCTTTTTCCGGAAGGCCAGGACCTGTATCTGAGATTTGCAGATCAACCGTCCCTTTTCCGAGCTCAACAGCCGCTTTTAACAAACGTGTTTCACTATCGGCGGCACGCATGGCTTGTGCCGCATTGCGGAAGATATTGTGGAAAATCCGGTATGCATGGTCTGGATCACTATGGACAAGTAGATCTGTCGGCACCGTATTTCTAAATTGCGTATCGGGAAATTGTGCGATCACATCTGCTGCGGCCTCACCAATGGTAAAGGCAATCCGGACTTCTTGAATATCAGGGTCAGCGGATTCTGCTTTGGAATAGGATAAAACATCTTCTGTTAGACCTATGCCGCGTTCCACAGTGCGTGTGAGACGTTCGCCCATATCTGATAGTTTTTCATCTTCATTCATCGATAGGCGATCTGAAATCAAAAGCGCCGAAGATAGGACATTACGAAGGTCGTGATTAATCTTAGCGACTGATAATCCCAAATCCGCCAAGCGTTCTCTCTGTCGGAACGCCGCGCGCAAGGATTGCTTCAAATCGGTAAATTCGCGCTCTAATTGGCCAATCTCATCTTTACGCTTTTTATGTGAGCGACCAAAATTACGTCGTTCAGGATCATTTCGAAACGCGGTCATATCATTGGCCAAATCTTGGACCGGCCGAATAATCAAGGCTGACATGGCCAAAAATATCAATGTGCCCGTGATTGCAGCGATAAAAATAGACAGCCAAAAAATATTGATGAAATAGTCTCGCATTTCGACGCGTAATTTCTCGCGCGGGATGATCAATTCAAGTGCGTCTTGGCCAGGTACCGGGCTCGCTGATAACACTCTCAAAGATTGATTGGGCTGACTAAACATATCCCGAAAAGGCGCAAATAGAGGCGGAAAGCGCCCACTTTCCCGTAAGTCGATTATAATGACCTCACCTTCAACTTCAGCAGGTTCGCCCAGCATGAGCTCTGTCATACCGTCACGTTTCGCCGCCATAAGCGTCACATCCGTGTCCGCCATGAACTGGTCTGTCAGGGTTTGTGAGGCTTGATAGTCCGGAACACCGGTCAGAGCCTGAGCCAAAAGGCCCGCCTGTTGCGCCCTATCCTGCAGCCACGCCTGTCGCGACAAGGCTGCAGATGGGATAAACAGCAAAAGTTCCGCCAACATGACGAAACCTATCGTCAGCAATAAAAGCTTGGACGATAGGCGTCGGGATATGAATCCGTCGATCATAACAACATGTGTAGTGCGACAATTTGTCTTTTACTAGTGGAATTTTGTCCAAAGACCCGCAAGTTTTTTCGCGGTCGCACCCTCACCAAAGAGCGTTTCCGTATACCAGCTACCTGCAGCCCGCTTAACGGCTTCTGATCGCGTGGGGTATGGTGAGATAATTCCGGCAAGACCAGAAATTTTGATCTTATTGGATATCGCCATAGATATCATATGAAGCATTTCACCAGCTTGGGCGCCAACAACAGACCCGCCCAGGATTCTACCTTTTCTGGTCGCGACAATTTTCACGCCGCCAGCTGTTGTACGTTCAGCGATACACCGGTCATTTTCCTCAAATTCGAAATGAACGGCGCGCACATTACTTGCACCGTATTTTTCAATCGCTTGGGCTTCGGTCAAACCAACATTGGCAAGTTCCGGTTCCGTATAGATCACGCCTGGCATGGCATTGGTCGTCGCTTTCGAAAACACCTTGTTTAAGATTGGCGGTAAGAAGTAAAAATTCGTGGTAATTTGCTTTGCATGGAAACCAGCGGCATGTGTTAATCCACCTCTACCTTTGGCAACGTCACCAGCGGCATAGACTTTCTTGTTTGATGTTCGAAGATTGTCATCCGTATCAATACCACGACGATCAAAATTGATACCCGCAGCTTGTAAGCCCAAACCGTTTACATTCGGCGCACGACCTGCGGCCACAAGAAGATGAGAGCCGCTAATGACGGTTCCATTTTCAAGTTCGATTTCGACACCTTTGCCGACTTTACGAATTTCCTTCGTATTGGCTGGCGCATGGAAAGTGATACCTTCGGCTTCAAGTTCTTTGACAAGAATTTCAGCATGTTCCGGCTCGCTCCGGCCCAAAGGCTTGGCAATATCGATAATGGTTACCTCTGCACCGAGGCGCTTAAAGGTTTGACCCATTTCCAGACCGATTGGCCCAGATCCAATCACCAAGAGATGGCTTGGGAATTCTGGCAAGCTGAAAACAGTTTCATTGGTAATATAATCAACCGTATCAAGGCCCGGAATTGGTGGGGCAGCGGCCCGGCTTCCAACGGCAACAATAAAACGTTTAGCCCGAACACGTGCCGTCTTTGATTCAACCGTATCAGCGTCAGCAAAATGCGCATGTTCCGAGATGACTGTGGCGCCGAACCCTTCATAGCGTTCGACAGAATCGACAGGCGCGATAGTTTCAATCACATCTTTAACATGGGCTTTGACCGCATCCCAATCGACTTCAGGTTCGACGGACTTTACCCCGTATTTATCACCTGAGCGCATAGCTTGCGCTAATTTACCGGCTTTAAGGATCGCCTTAGACGGGACACAGCCATGGTTTAAGCAATCGCCACCCATTTCCGCGCCTTCAAAAAGAACGACAGAGCGTCCTAGATTAGCGGCGACCCAGGTCGCTGTTAGGCCAGCGGAACCCGCGCCAATGACGCATAGGTCAACATCATATTCTTTCATCGGAAAACTCTCTCTTATTGTCTTGTGTGGTGTTTTTGATGGGTAAGGGAATGTCCCGGCTTATGCCGAGACAGATGATTTCTTGATAAACTTCTTATAGAAAACCGGGATTAAGGCGACAAGAATTAACATTCCAAAAGCTGGCAACATGTTGATAAATGTCTCACCCATCAAGGCACCGACATTGATTTCATCCGTGTTTGCACCCGCACTTTTGATTGTTTCGCGAAGACCGTTACCGATCAGAGAATAAGCCACTGTGCCTGGAATAATGCCGATAGCCGTTGTGATCAGATAATCTTTAAATTTCGCACCAAGCAAAGCCGGGGCAATATTAGCGACAGCAAAAGGAAAGACAGGAATGAGGCGCAAAGTAAAGAGGTAAGAGAACGGGCTCTCATTATACTCTTTTTCCATTTTTTCGATAAATGGACCTGCGACACCTTTCAATGTCTCTTGCAAAGAGGTTTTAGCGGCAATGAAGAGCGCACATGCCCCAATTGTTGCGCCAAGCACAACAGCCGGTGCACCTATCAATGTGCCGAATAAAAATCCACTCGCAACCGTCAAAATACTCGCCGGTAGCATGAATACCGTTAGGACCGCATAGAGGGCAATGAAGCCAATCAAAACAAGCCAGAAGTTTTCTTGAACCAGATTTTGCAAGTAATCTGCATTTTCAACAAGAAGCTGCGGGTTCAGATATTTCGTCCAACCCATAAAATAGGCGATCGCAAAACCTGCGGCGATAATGATAAGCGGCAAAAACTTCTTAAGTTTAGATGAACCCGGTTTTGTGTCTGCTGTTACTTCGGTCATGATAAGTCTCTCTTCTAATCCGATTTCTGAATAGATTACTGGTTCAAAGACCAGTTATAATCATATCCATCAATTTTCGCTCCATTATCGATCGCTGCAGCTAATTCCGGTCCAGCGAACTGACGTAAATGTTTAAGGGTTTCCGTCTTTGATCCACCAAAGTCTTTGTCAAACCACTTATATATAGATGACAGTTTAAGCTTATTGCCATTTATTGCAACGCCACGTGGCGAATTTACAAAATCACGCGCGGCTTGAATGCGGTCTTGCTCAAGGGTTGCGCCGTTCCAAAGCTTGTTTGACAAGTTCGGGCATCCGATTGAGGCACAATTGACCATGTAATGTACAAAGGATGGATTTGGGTATTTCTTACGCAAAATCTCATGCTCAATATCGTTCAGTGTAAGTGTCTTACCATTTACAACCGCCGCATCACGACCCCATGGACCGACCGAGAAAGCGCCAGATTTGATCTTGCGAATAGACTCAACCGGGTAGTTTTCCAAAACAACCTTGAGCGTCAGCGCGTTATAGAGGTTGGCCCAATAGGCGATTTGGTCATTTTGCCCCATTGCATCTGGATTTTGCGATTGTAGGTAATCTGTATAAGCTGTGATCTGACGCAGATCACCGGCTCTGTGTGCGCCAGCATAATCAAATTTGTTAAGTCCGCCTGCACCACGTGTGATACGGGTTTGCAATATATTGGCATAGGCCGCGGCGGCTGGATGTGTGTCAGCCAAAGCAGCGTGTTGAATTGACGCATTTTGTGCGCTTGCTGTTGAAACGGTCGCCATAGGCGCAAGGGCTGCAGCGAGGACGATAAGGCTCGTTTTCGTCAGGTTCTTAAAAGTCATTTTTCTTTTCCCAATTGAGCTATGACACGTCTGTGCGCATAGCGATTAAGTTGAGCCTCATATGGCTGAGCGCGGCTCAGATAGCCAATGAAGTTACAAACACAGCCTCTCACATTCATGTGGGATTTTCTGTGAGATTAGCTCACATCGTCTTGAACTATTGTGAGATCATTACGATAAGCTGCTTACGGCCCACATGTCTGAAAAGATGGGTTGACAGTTTTGAGCTGTACGCGTAGTTGCCGCCGCTTGAGATAGAGGGTCGGGATTATTCGAATCCGCCCGCAAACTATATATAGAGTAAACCAATGAAACGCACGTTCCAGCCATCAAATCTTGTCCGCGCCCGCCGTCATGGTTTTCGCGCCCGTATGGCCACTAAAAATGGCCGTGCTGTCCTGTCGCGTCGTCGCGCCAAGGGCCGCAAGAAACTATCGGCCTAAGCTTTCACTATATGGCGAAAGCCATCGCACAAAGCTGCAAAGCAAAGTTCAAATCATGAAACTCGGAAAGCTAAAAGCGCGTTCCGAGTTTTTATACGTTCGGGATGGGGCTTATTCGGCCAAAGGCGGTATTGTTATTCAAATGCGCAAGCATAAGACACGCCATATTGGATTTAAGGTTGGCTTTACCGCAACCAAGAAAATAGGGAATGCCGTCATTCGAAATCGCGCGAAACGCCGCTTACGAGAGATAGCAAGGGAACTCCTGCCAGAATATGGCTTGGCAGGCTATGACTACGTCTTTATCGCCCGCGATAATACGACTGCACGGAAATGGTCAGATTTGCTTGACGACACGCGCAAAGCCCTCATAACGCTTTCCAAACGGGCAAAAGACCCCAATGGGGTTTTAGACAAGAAAGAAACGGCCAAATAAGATGGACGAACAGAAAAATCTGATATGGGCGATGATATTATCAGCCATTGTTGTGATGCTGTATTTTACATTTGTCCAGCCGCCTGAGCCCGCATCAACAGACCCCGACGCCGCCATTGCTGAGCAACAAGCCATTGAACAAGCCAATCTACCGCCTGTTGTCATCAAACCCCGCGAGGAAGTCATTGCCTCGGGTGGTGGCGTCCGTATCAAAATCGACTCTCCAGGCATTACAGGGTCATTCCTGACGACAGGCTCTCGCCTCGATGATATATCATTAAAGCGCTACAATAAGACACTCGATGTGGAAGACGGCCTCGTCAGCCTTTTAAACCCTGAAGGCAGTGAGAGCGCGGCCTATCTAACGGATAATTGGACGGCGATTGATGGCGGCTCCGGCGCGCAAACGGAATGGGCCGTTGTGTCCGGTGATGTTTTAACACCAAACACGCCTGTTACCTTACAAAGTTCAGTCGGCCCAGTACGTATTGAACGTGTTTTAACGGTCGATGAGAACTATCTTATCACGCTTTCTGATAGCCTGACCAATACGGGCGCGCAGAATTTTGATTTGGAACGTAAGGGTATTTCGCGTCAAATCGGATTACCCAAAGGCTTGACCAATTTCTTTATCATCCAAGAAGGCCCCATCAGTGTTGTAGACGGGACCTATCATGAGTTGAAATATAAAAAGCTTCGCAAAAAAGGTGGCCGAACAGATACGGGCACAGCTGGGTGGGTCGGCTTAACCGATAAATATTGGATACAGTCTGCAATTGCGCCGCAGGGCACGAATATAACAGCGGAGTCTGGATTTCGCTTGATCAATAATAGCGATGTCTATGAGACGTCTTACACCACGGCCGCAACCACGCTCACGCCGGGTGCAACCATTTCTTCTGAAAGCTATATGTTTGCAGGTCCAAAAGATTACCGGCTCTTAAAATCCTATGAAGATAAGAATATTGCGGATTTCACCAGTGCCATTGGCTGGGGACGTCTAAAAATACTCGTCAAACCCATTTCGATTTCTTTGTCTTGGTTGGGTCAGAATATTGGAAATTTTGGCCTTGGCATTCTCGCCCTCACACTCATCATCAGGCTTTTGATGTTCCCGCTTTACAATAAGCAATATGGATCTATGGCGAAGATGAAAAAAGTTCAGCCCATGATGAAGAAGCTGCAGACCCGGTACAAAGATGACCGGATGAAACTCCAGCAAGAAATGATGGCACTTTACAAAAGAGAAAAAGTAAATCCGGCGGCTGGCTGTCTGCCGATTATCCCAACGATATTTGTATTTTTTGCGCTCTATAAGGCCGTGTTTATCAATATTGATCTGCGTCATGAGGGCTTTGCTGGCTATATTCAAGACTTATCGGCGCGTGAACCCCTCTCTATTTTAAATGGGTTTGGTCTCTTTCCTTGGGACGGCATACCCCCGCAAGGTGCATTAGTGGCCTTATTAGCAATCGGACCGATGGCGGTGCTTTATGCGATATCCATGCGCTTAATGTATCTACTTCAACCGGCACCTGGTGCGGGCGCATCTGATCAAGCCCAAATGCAGGCCAAGATTTTTAAATGGATGCCGTGGATATTCATGTTCGTCTTGGCGGGTTTCCCCGCGGGTCTTTTGCTTTACTGGATTTGGAGTAATGTTCTTGCTTTTCTTCAGCAATATTTCATCACACGTAAGAATGGTGTCGACACGCCTGTGGATCAATTTTTCCGCAAAATCACAGGTAAACCGGACCCGATTGAAACCACGTCAACATCTTCTGGTGACTTGCTCGATATCGAACCCAATCAAGTCAAAAAGAAGAAAAAAAACACAAAAAAGAGTGACAGCTCAAAAAAGGGTAAGGAATGAGCGAAGGCGAGACAGCTCCCCTCGCAACGACACCCGAATTTACGGACGCCCAGATTGAAGATGGGCGTCTGCTATTTGCGCGGCAAGTCGATTTCATGCTCTCTGTCGTCAATCTCAACCAACTTCCAATAACGGACCGCCCGGAAATCTGCTTTGCGGGCCGCTCCAATGTTGGTAAATCCTCTTTGATAAACGCACTAACCAATCGAAAAGGTATAGCGCGCGCCTCGAATACGCCGGGTCGAACCCGAGAGCTGAACTATTTTAATGTTGATGAGCGACTTAATCTGGTCGACTTACCTGGCTATGGTTATGCGCGTGCCTCAAAAACTGATATTGCAAATTGGACACGGCTAACCCGTGCGTTTTTGCGGGGGCGGGCAGAATTGCGCCGGGTTTTTTTACTGATCGATAGTCGCCACGGGATAAAGCCAACAGATATAGAATTGATGGAGATGCTGGACGAAGCCGCTGTGACCTATCAGCTTGTTTTGACCAAGATCGACAAAATCAAAAAGACCGAGTTGGACAAGGTCAAACGCAGAACCTCTCGCACGATTGGCAAACGCCCTGCCGCCCATCCGGAGCTTATGGTCACCTCCTCTGAGAAGAAAACCGGACTCGATCTTTTACGGGCTGAAATTGCGACCTTGGCCCTGCCCGTATGATTCGTATAAGCTAACGCTATGAAACGTAGGAAAAACGAATCAGGCTGGACCAGCGCAAAAGTGCTGTCGGAAGCCTTGCCCTTTATCCAACGCCATGCAGGTCGGTGGATTGTCATAAAATTTGGTGGCCACGCCATGGGTAGCCCTGAGCTCACAGCCGCCTTTGCCCAAGATATTGTTATGCTTCGCCAAGTCGGCCTTATGCCCATTGTGGTACATGGCGGCGGGCCGCAAATCGGATCTATGTTAGAGCGGCTACAGATAAAGACTGAATTCAAAGACGGATTGCGTGTGTCTGATATGGAAACCGTTGGCGTTGCCGAGATGGTTTTATCCGGCGCCATCAATAAATCTATTGTTAGCGCGATTAATGTCGCGGGCGGAAAAGCCGTGGGTATATCAGGCCGTGATGCCGGATTGATCAAGGCGAAGCCTGTCAATGCAGAGCTCGGCTTTACAGGGGAACCTGTTTCCGTTGATGCGCGCGTCTTAAAAACACTCGCCCATCACGATGCTGGGTTTATTCCTGTCATCTCGCCTATTAGCGCAGATGAGAAAGGGGATGGCTATAATGTAAATGCGGATGTGGCAGCAGGCGTTATTGCGGGCGCTTTAGGGGCTGCCCGGCTTATGCTTTTGACCGATATTGAAGGTGTGTTGGATAAAGATGGCAATCTCCTTACCGACCTTTCAGTTGCGGATACAAAATCCCTGATTAAAGACGGGACAGCAAAGGGCGGGATGATCCCAAAACTCAACACAGCGATTGACGCCGTTGAGGCTGGTGTAAATGCCGTCGTCATTTTGGATGGTCGCCGCGCCCATGGTTTGCTGGTTGAATTGTTCACAGATTCAGGTGCGGGTACATTAATTCATTAAGATGCGATTTTTAGGTCTGATAACTTTACTAAGCCTGCTAAGCCAGATTGCTATTGCCCAAACC
>CAYTLJ010000019.1:0-4410 GCA_964438555.1 uncultured Algimonas sp. | reverse complement strand
TTTAGGTCTGATAACTTTACTAAGCCTGCTAAGCCAGATTGCTATTGCCCAAACCTCGTCCGACCCAAATCCATCTGAACAAACATCTCCTGACACGGAAACGGCTCTCATACCTGCGCCCTTAACAGGCGAGATCGTAGAATGGGATATTTGCAATGAGACCAGTTTTGTCGCCAGACACGCCTCCGCCTTTATCCGCTCTAATCGGATGCAAACTGTAGGTTGGACCACATCTACGCCTGGCAGCTGCGTTACTGTGATGACCCCCAAAGATAGCCCGCGATTTTTATATGCCGAAAGCCTATCTATCCACCGCGGTGGCATCCGAGAATGGAAAGGGAGTGTTGAACTTTGCGCGTCTGATGAAGATTTTATCTCAGACTCAACGGATAATTGCGCCCTCGCCAATTTTGATACACGCGATTATTTCGCCGTTGATCCATCTGAACGTCGGACCAGTTTGATCGAATCAGGCGGATTTGGCGACCGGGCGGAAATCGCGGGTGTTCAAAGGCTCATGCAAGATTCTGGCTATAATATTACACGCATTGACGGCCTATCGGGTCGTCGCACATTGCGAACAATTGCCGAAGCGAAAAGCGACCTTAGCTTGGCCAAAGACGCGTCAAACCAAGACCTCATAAATGCACTGATACCGGTCGCATTAGAATCCCGTACCGAGGTTGGTCTAGATATTTGCAATGATAGTTCTTCTCGTATCTATGGGGCCATTGCTTATCAGAGCAATAATAATTGGATATCACGTGGCTGGTGGCCCGTTGAACCCGGGAGCTGCGTCAAACCTTTTGACACAAGCCTTTTGGATACGCAGGCCCATGTCTTTGCCTTGCAAGAAACCGTTGATGAAGCGGGTAATCCAGCACCAGACAGACGCTTGCGCTCAGAGAGCGTTACCCCCTCTCCTTTTTGCATTGCGGAATCGCGTTTTTCAGCTTTGGGGCGCGAAAATTGTCAGGACAAAGGATATTCAGCCGCGAATTTCCGTCCGGTCCCAACAGATCTCGATGGTCAATTACTGCGTTTGACGGATGCAGATTTTGTGACGCCTGGCGACGTCGGTTTAAGACCATAGGAATAGCAGATAGCAGTCCTGATGCATTCTGACCTCACCCATATTACAAGCTGGATTTTCGATCTCGATAACACGCTATATCCAGCCGATGTTGAGTTTTTTGACCAAATCGTAAAAAAGATGAACCTTTTCGTGGCACGGTTTTTAAAGCTAGAGCCTGAGGCCGCGCTGGAAATTCAGAAATCCTATTTGACGGAATATGGCACAACTTTATCTGGCATGATGGCCATGCATGATATGGACCCGAAAGCGTTTCTCAAAGATGTTCATGATGTTGATCTTGGCTATTTGACGCCTAATCCCGACCTAAGACATTTAATCGAGCAGCTCCCAGGGCGGAAATTCATTTATACAAATGGCTCGCGCGGCCATGCTGAAAATGTTGCCACTTATTTAAACCTATTTGACCTGTTTGATGGTCACTTTGGTATTGAGGACGGGAATTATATTCCCAAACCGCATAAGCCTCCATATGAGACCTTTCTGGCGCGATTTGACATTGACCCGAGCTGCGCGATCTTTTTCGAAGATAATTTGCGCAATCTCCAAATTCCGAAGGAGATGGGCATGCGGACGGTTCTTGTTACCTCTGATGCGGATTGGAGCCATGAACCTGAGGCCGCCCGGCCAGCCAGCTCGGATACGCAAGCTGATTTTGTTGACTATGTCACCCATGATCTGCCGCATTGGTTATCGGTCATGACTGGCAGCTGAACCATTTACTATAGGGATAAATTTGACTTGACGTTAGCTCTCGCACATCCCACCTATAGTGTATGAAGGATCGAACCAAAGCTGCGATTGCACTCAATGCCAATGCGGTGAACTGTCCACGCTGTAAGCTGCGTCAGCCAAAATTCCGCTGGCCACGAAATCTGCGTCAATTTTTCTTTGGCGGGTGGACCTGTGAGAGGTGCCATACGGAAATGGATAGTTTCGGACGGCCGATTTTTCACCATTAGCGCAAAGTTTGCCTAAAGACGTTTGACTAAGGCGTAAGGGATCACTATCTCCCGCTCATGACTATTCGACCCATTTTAACGGTTCCAAATCCAATCCTAAAGCAAGTCTCCAAACCTGTTGAGGCGGTCACAGACGAAACACGTGCCCTGATGGATGATATGCTGGAGACCATGTATGATGCGCCCGGCATTGGCCTCGCGGCTGTGCAAATTGGCGTGCCACTTAATGTAATCGTTATGGATCTGGCCAAAGAGGGTGAAGACAAACAACCCCGATATTTCGTCAATCCAGAAATTCTAGAGGACGTAGAAGAAACCAAGCCATATCAAGAAGGCTGTCTGTCTGTCCCTGACATATATGAAGATATTGATCGCCCTGAACGCGTCAAACTTACCTATCTGGATTATAATGGCGAACGCGTCACAGAATGGGCCGAAGGGCTTTATGCGGTGTGTATCCAACATGAGATGGATCACCTTAAAGGCGTCGTCTTTATTGATTATCTATCGCGTTTAAAACGCGAACGGGCCGTCAAGAAAGTCATCAAGGCCGAAAAATTAAAAGCGACTGGCTAGTCGCCATGAATATTGTTTTTATGGGCACGCCGGAATTTGCTGTGCCGTCCCTGGCTGAAATTATAGCCTCAGGTCACACTGTTCTGCGCGTCTATACGCAACCTCCGCGTCCGGCGGGTCGGGGCAAGAAACTTACAAAAAGCCCCGTCCACCAATTTGCCGAGCTTATGGGTCTTGAGGTGGAAACACCTGAGAGCTTTCGCAAATCCAAAGTCATTGACGGCCTCGAAGCGTTACAAGCTGATGTGGCCTGTGTTGTCGCCTATGGCCAAATCCTGCCACAACGCGCACTAGATGCGCCGATTAATGGATGCCTCAACCTCCATGCCTCCTTGCTGCCGCGCTGGCGCGGGGCTGCGCCTATTCAACGCGCCATTATGGCGGGCGACGCCAAAACCGGTGTGCAAATCATGCAAATGGCAAAGGGCCTAGATACGGGCGATATTCTTTTATCTGAAACGAGCGTGATCCAATCCAGCGACACGGTTGAAACCCTATCAAGGCGCCTATCACAATTAGGCGCGCAAATGTGGCCCCGCATTTTAGGAGCGGTGGAGCGCGACGCCCTCACCCCAAGCCCGCAAACGGGTGAACCCACATATGCGAACAAGATTGATAAATCTGAGGCCCGCATTGATTGGAAACGCTCAGCCAAAGACTTAGACTTTCATATAAGAGGCCTATCGCCCTTCCCCGGCGCGTGGACGGAGCTAGAGGGCAAGCGCGTCAAACTCCTCCTATGCGCGCACTCCACTGTGCCCGGCCCCGTATCCGGTGACAAACAAGCGGGTCAGCTTATTTTTGATGATAGGGGTATATATGTTGCTTGTGGTCAGAACGGCCATGAGGCGCTTCAAATTTTAAGGCTGCAACCCGCTGGCAAAGCGGCCATGTCATCTGATGATTTCCGCCGTGGATATCAATCCGGTCAAAATATGATCTTTAATTGAGATGGCGCGGTTTAAGCTCACCATTGAATATGACGGCGGCCCCTATCAAGGCTGGCAAAGGCAAGACCATGCTTCCACAGTACAAGGTGAATTAGAAATTGCCGCCGGGAAAATTAATGGAAGCCCGGTTCTTGTCTATGGGTCTGGGCGAACAGATAGCGGCGTCCATGCCCTCGCCCAAATTGCGCATTTAGATTTCGACAAAGAGCTGCGCAGTGATCAGGTGCGCGATGCGTTGAATTTTCATCTTGGCCAACATCCGATATCCGTCCTATCCGCCGAAATAGTCGATCCAGAATTTCATGCGCGTTTTGACGCCACAGAGCGGCGCTATCTTTACCGTATCATTGATCGTCGTCCGCGTCTGGCCTTAGACCGCGGACGTGTCTGGCGTGTCCCCGTCAAGCTCGATGTTGACGCTATGGAAGACGCGGCGCGTGAATTAATTGGCCAACATGACTTTTCGACCTTCCGGGATGGTCAGTGTCAGGCCAAATCTCCGGTAAAAACGCTGGATGAAGCCCGTGTCATTCGCGCCGGCAAAGAAATCCATCTTCACTTTCGCGCACGCTCATTCTTGCATAAACAAGTTCGCAGTTTTACAGGCAGCCTTGTCGAAGTGGGCCTCGGTAAATGGGACGCAGAAGATATGCGTGCGGCCCTGCTGGCCAAAGATCGCCGTGAATGCGGCCCCGTGGCGCCAGCTGACGGGCTCTATCTTGTCGAGGTCAAATATTAATATTGGTCTTTAAACCGCTTATCTATTAAGTCTGGATAGCCAGCATAACAAAGGTCAATCCTACGCCAATAATTGCGCAGGCAATTAAAA
>CAYTLJ010000018.1:23642-26699 GCA_964438555.1 uncultured Algimonas sp. | reverse complement strand
GCTTTGACTTCGGTTCCAACAAGCTGAATGCCCGCCTCTAGCGTATCTTCGACAGCATAATCATAGCGCGCACGCCGATTTTCGGCGACAACAATACCATTTTCGCCTGGTTTTTTCTTTCGACCGCCGGCTTTGCTACTCATTACGCATGATCGACACCCGCCAGACCCATAGCGGATCTGATGAGGTCTTTGGTCGAATCACGACATTCAGTGATGGGCAAACGAACTGTCGGGTTCATCTTTCCCATAAGCGAAAGTGCATATTTTGCCGGTGCAGGGCTTGGGTCGACGAACAAATCTTTGTGAAGACGATCAAGCTTGGCGTTCATCTCTCGAGCTTTGATAAAGTCGCCTGCAATCATTGCATTGTGGAATTCAGCATAGGCCTTGGGCGCAATATTAGACCCAACAGAAATCGTGCCGTGCCCACCGCTGGCGCAATAGCCCAAAGACGTCCCGTCATCTCCTGAAAGCTGTATAAAATCTGGGCCACAACGCGCCGTAAGCCCTGCAACGCGTTCAACTTGCCCCGTTGCATCTTTACATCCGACTACGGTTGGAAGCTTACTCAAACGCTCCATCGTATCTTGCGTAATATCGATGATCGAACGACCAGGGATATTATAAACAACTATAGGAATATCAACAGCTTCGGAGATTGCTTTAAAGTGTTGAAATATACCTTCCTGGCTCGGTTTATTGTAATAGGGTGTAACCACGAGGGCTGCATCAGCACCCATAGCTTTGGCGTGTTGCGCATATTTAATCGATACGCGTGTCTCATTAGAGCCTGCCCCAGCAATAACCGGAACGCGGCCATTTGCGGCCTCCACACACAGTTGAATGACTCTTTGATGCTCCTCATCTGTGAGCGTCGGGCTTTCACCCGTCGTTCCACAGGGGACGAGACCATGCGTACCAGACGCAATTTGCCATTCCACAAAATCTTGGAAGGCCTGCTCATCGAGCCCCTCATCTGTAAACGGAGTTACCAGAGCTGTAATCGAACCTTTAATCATCATTGTCTTTCTACTTATTCTATATAGGCCGAAAAGAGGCGTTTGATAGCGTTGTTTTGGTCTTGGTTTCAAGATAGGTTCAACGCTATTCAGCTAATATTAACCGATTCAGTCACAGGAAATTTTATGTGGGACATATGTGACATCTTTAAGGCCTCAAAAAGAGCATTTATAGGCGTAGCAATATTTGGGCTTTTGGGCACGAATGCACATGCAACTGTACCGTATCCGCGCCTTAAACCTAGTCCCCCTCCTCTCTCCGAATTTTTACTCGAGGAAGACGCGGTTTTACTTCGAAAAGCGCTCGCATCAGCTGATCGCAGGCATTGGTCCGGTGTTGAAAGCTCTATGGCCAAAATCAATGATCCTGTTGCAAAGGATCTATTGCGCTGGATCCGGGCAACGCGGGATCGCAGAGCCTCGACTGAAACTCTGGAATATGTACATAAAAACCTATCGGATTGGCCACGTTTGACAACGGTGCGCTCACTTGCCGAAAAACGTATGTTTGATGAAAATTGGTCATCTCGCAAAGTTATGTCCTGGTTTGGAACCGAAGAACCCGTATCAGGTGAAGGTCGCGCAAAATTAGCGGAAGCCCATTACGCGCTCGGCAATACCGATCTTGGCGACAAATATCTGAAACTGGCTTGGCGCGAAAGCCGCCTAACGCGCGATGGACAAAAGAAAGTCTTCGGGAAATACAGAGACAAGCTTACCAAAGAAGATAATGCCGCACGTGCAGATCATTTGATTTGGCTCGGCTATTCCCATTACACCAAAGCCTATGCACTTTTACCTCATATGGGTAAAAATGATCGCGCTTTGATGAATGCGAGGATGAAACTAAACCGGAACGCCGCCGGCATGGAGGCCGCAGTGCGTGCGGTGCCTAAAGACCTACAAACGGATCCAGGGTTTCTTTACGAACGCGCGAGGTGGAGACGACGTAAAAAAACGCAGACTTACGCCCTACCAATTTATCTTTCATTGCGCGAGGCTCCAAAGTCTGAACACGGTCGAAAGGCCTTTTGGCGTGAAAAGAAAATCATGACCTATTGGGCCATAAAAGAGAAAAAATGGGAAGAAGCTTACCAACTCACATTGTATCACGGCTTCTCTCGCGGTACAGAATTTGCGGATGCCGAATTTTTATCCGGATGGTTAGCGCTGACGCAATTGGGTGATGCTGATAGAGCTCTAAAACACTTCACTAGACTAAGAGATGGGGTCGGGTCGCCAATTTCCCTTGCTCGCGCACATTACTGGGTTGGCCGCGCATATGAGGCCAAAAATGACCCGCAGGCTAATATTCATTATATTCAGGCCGCACGCTACCCAAATACCTATTACGGAATTTTAGCTGGATTAAAGTCTGACGGACAAAGCCACTATGTGACCTTACCGCCCGAAATTGTTTCAGAAAGTTCTAAACTTGAATTCACCTCTGACAACCGTGTCCGTGCTCTACATCTTTTAGGTGAAGCCGGCGCGGAACGGCATTTCACAACAATGGCCTATCATTTGGATGATGAAGTCGATGTTATAGATAAATTGTCACTTTTATCAGGCTTGTCTGCAGAATATGGCTTTATGCGCCCCTCTCTAAGAGCCGCCAAACAAGCGGGACGTTTTCAATCCATGCTCACAGATAGCGGCTATCCACTTGTTGGTTCAATTGACGCATTACCAGAATCAAAATTCGAGCACCCCTTTGTTTACGCAATTGCGCGACAAGAATCTGAATTTGCGACCAATGCCGTGAGCTCTGCAAAAGCCTATGGCTTAATGCAAATGATCAATTCGACGGCCAAGGCGACCGCACGGAAACATCGCATAGCTTATAGCAAGGAACGGCTTGCCTCTGACGGTAATTACGCCGCCAAAATGGGCGCGCTCCATTTGAACGATCTATTGGATCGATGGGACGGGTCCTATATCCTCGCCGCCGTGAGTTACAATGCAGGCCCGCACAGAGCCAAACAGTGGATAAAAGACTATGGTGACCCGCGAGATAGCCATATTGACTCTATTGA
>CAYTLJ010000018.1:8106-23542 GCA_964438555.1 uncultured Algimonas sp. | reverse complement strand
ACATATTAGAGCTAAACAACGTCGTTTTCGTCGAGAACAAACCGGCCAAAGCTGGTCGGTAAAGGACTTGCCTCAATATTATTACCACACAAATTTTCTAAATATTATTGATGAAATCCAAAAGCGTTATGACACCCTATTGAGTGAAACCGAGCAGGAATTTCTGCAAACATTCCGCACACTGCCCTTTTATGCCCAATGTATTTATATTCGACTTTGCGCACGAAAAGGGCATATTTTTCATATAGATAAAATTGAATATGAAGAGATTGAAGCAATAGATGATCAGGTCGCTAAATTACGCCAAATTGGTTTCGTAGGCTTGGTAGAACCAGCCGATTTTTATGACTACCTGCAGGCATTGCGCAAACCAGATCTTTTAGACTTATTATCAAATCATTTTACCAAATCAGATTATAGGTATAGTTGGAAAAAATCAGAGCTCGTAGACTTTGCCGTTTCAAATTTGAAATTCTCGGACATAGAAGTCGACCAAGATGTTCTTGTTCAAAGACAGTCCGAAATTGTGGATTACCTGCTCTATCTATATTCGGGACAAATTGGTCAGACTCTTAATATGCATACAATGCGTGAATTAGGGCTTGTAAAAGGTACCGCTATCGCGGGGCGATATGGCTTGCGGTTTGACGATCTATCAAGTGCAAAATCCGCGTTTTTTTATGCCCGTGGGCTCCATCACCTAAAAATAGAGAATAGACCCAAAATACGGGAATTGGCAGATACAATTGATATTTGGCCGCCTTGTTCATGCAATCAAGGCCTAGAAAATAAAGATAAATTATTGCGCCGGCTTGGGGAATTGTCTGAAAGACAAGACAATATTGAAAAAGCCATAAAGTTTTACAGCCTGTCGGAAAGTGCAATCTGCAATGAACGCCTTATTCGCCTTAAATATAAATCCGGTGATAAAGATTGGGTTAAAGCCAGATTAGAGGCAATAATTGATGATCCATCTTCCGATAGTGAGTCCCATTTTGCCGAAGATTTTTATGCGCGTAAATTCGAAAAAAGGCGGACATCATCTTTGACGGAAATGCTTCGAAAAGCACCTGTTTTAGAACTTGATGAAAGCCACAAACACGATGTTGAAGCGGCTACTATTCGTCATTTTACCAAAGCAGGACTGATCTGTTTCAGAACCGAAAATCAATTATGGCGCGCCTTATTTGGTTTAACCTTTTGGGATATTTTATTCCCAACCGATCACACGCAAAACACGCCAACAGATCTCAAAACAGGTGTTTTTTACGATAAAAACAAACTTGAAATTGAAAAACGCCTTCGTGATTTTGATCACCCTCACCTTGCGATTATTAAACTATTGAAAACCCTCACATCGAAATATGGTAAGACGCAAAATATTTTTCGGTGGCGTTCAGACATAATAGATAGCCTCAAACAGTTGATTGGGCTCGCCCCCAAAGACGCCCTGTCGTCTATTTTAAGGAAAATGGCGGCAGATTGGTCTACTATGAGGCACGGTTTCCCGGACATTATGACAATAGGTTCAGACCAAATCATAAAATTTCTTGAAATCAAAGCTAAGGGTGACGTCATCCGACGCAACCAATTTACGCGATTAAAACAGCTAAATAAAGTTGGGTTTCGTGCGGAAATTCTCAAGATTGATTGGATTATTGACCCCCAACAAACCTATGTCGTCGTCGATGTCGAAACAACAGGCGGAAAAGCAGGCTTACACCGGGTCACAGAAATTGGAGCCGTAAAAGTCAGACACGGAAAAATTGTCGATGAATGGTCTAGCCTGATCAATCCACAACGAATGATTCCAGCCAGAATTACCCAAATCACAGGGATTACGAATGAAATGGTCGCCTCTGCACCCGTTTTTTCGAGCGTCGCTGAAAGCTTTTTTGACTTTATGGAGGACGCAATTTTCGTCGCCCACAATGTTAATTTTGATTATGGCTTCATACGCGCCGAATATAAAATGATCGATAAAGACTTCAAATTTCCAAAGCTTTGCACCTGTTCTTCCATGCGAAAGCTCTATCAAGGTTATGCCTCTTACAGCCTTAAAAACCTATGCCATGTATTTGATATAAATCTCGACAATCATCACCGGGCCCTATGTGACGCGAAAGCAGCTGCAGAACTCTTACGTCTCATCAATGAAAAGCGCTTAGAGACTTGCATGTTATCGGTAGAAGAGTAGACCTTTAATCGATTGGCAGCATATGCCAAAAAGACGAAACGCTTTTTGATCGGGAATGAGATTTGACCGTAAATTTAAATCGCGCGGCGCCATCGGATGAGATTTCGACCATGCGTCGACTCATTGAGCGCCGACTATCAGAACTTGTACCGTCTGAGACGACTTGGCCGGCTCGTCTACATGAGGCGCAACGTCATGCCTTATTATCCCCCGGAAAGCGGTTTCGCCCATTATTATGCGTATTTGTCGCGCAAGGGGGCGGTATAGTGTCTGGCTCGATGATGGATGCAGCCATTTCAACAGGCTGTGTCGCTGAAATGGTACATGCTGCCTCACTCATTCTGGATGATCTGCCTTGCATGGATGATGCGGACCTACGCCGGAATCAGCCTTCAACACATATCGCATTTGATGAAAGCACAGCGATTTTATCGGCCACAGCTCTCTTAAATCGCGCATTTGGTATTTTATCGAGACTGGAAAATGTTTCGGCCGACGCAAAGGTCGAAATGATTGACCTGCTTTCTTATGCGGTTGGGTCAAAAGGATTGATCGCGGGACAAATGGCAGACCTAGCCAATACCGACCGATCGGCCAGTATTCCTGAAATCGAGCGATTAAATACGCTCAAGACAGGCGCCCTCTTTGATTTCAGTGTCGAAGCCGCGGCCATACTCTCATCAATGCATGCCTCTCAACGTGCCGCCCTCAAAGGTTTTTCCTATCACCTGGGCCTAGCCTTTCAACTCTTGGATGATGTCAAAGACGCCCTGATGAATGAAGATCAGGCTGAAAAATCAGTCGGTCGAGATATTGGCAAAGCCACGATTTTGGCAATTGCAGGCTCAGATGCCTCTAAGAAAAAACTACAAGATTATTTATCCTCTGCAAATGCCGCGATAGAACGCGCGGAACTATCGAACGCCCAAACGCTTAGCGCTATATTGGACAAGCAATTTGCCTTCGCCAGAACATAATATCCAGTCCGGCACTCCCATTTTAAGCGTTGATCAACTCAGCGTCTCATATGGAAAACATCGTGCACTACACGGATTAAGTTTGGACATTAAGCCTGGTGAACTTGTTGGTGTTATAGGTCCAAACGGGGCAGGAAAAACGAGCTTTATCAAAGCCCTATGTGGACGTCTTGATATATCCGGTAAAATCGCGATAAACGGAACACAGTTAAAGCGCGGCATGGATAGACGGCGCAGTATTGCCCTCGTACCACAAGATATTGGACTCTACCCGCATCTTACAGCGACTGAAAATTTAGACGTGATCGGACGGCTTCTAGGCCTTTCAGACAGAGAAATTATCAATACCGCGCTAAAGTCCGTTGATATGGTCAAACATGCGGATGTAAGGGTTTCCGCTATGTCGGGTGGTATGAAACGGCGGATAAATGTGGCGGCTGCAGTTCTGACAGATCCTTCCCTGATCATTTTTGATGAACCCACGGCCGGTGTAGATGTGCCCGCAAGAGATACGCTTCATCGCCTCGCCCGTCACCTTACCAAACAAGGCAAAGCCGTTATCTTGGTTACACATGAATTGGAACAGGCGGAAGCGCTTTGCGATAAGGTCCTCGTGCTTTGCGAGGGTAAAAAACTGGCATTTGATACACCGTCCCGCCTGCTTCAAAATGCCTTTCAAGACCAACGCGAAATTAGAATTCGGTTTGCAGTTCCCCCAAATCGAGACATGCTTGAGGCTATGCACCCATTTGAATTCAAGCAAGACGAGCTACCCACGATCTGGAGTACGATGACAAATGCCAATGAGGTAAGTTTTGTATCTGCATTTATGACATCGCTTCGGGGTGGAGGTGATTTATTACGTGAAATTAGCGTGCGCCGACCCGGCCTTACGGCCCTCATGCACCGGATCGAACAAACAAGCCGAGCAAGTTCATGATTGGGGCTGTCTTCAAAACAATGTGGCTCCGCCTATGGCGTGACAAGGGCGCCCTAGTTCTGGCCTTTATTCTTCCAGGGTTCATTTTTGCCGTATTTGCAGCTATATTTTCGAATGCATCCGGTGGAAATCTTGACTTAAGGGTCGCTTTGGCTGCGACGAGCAAAGCAAAGCCATCTATCGAATTCACTGAAACCTTAAAACAAAATGAGCTCATATCGATCAGCTATGATCAAGATTGGACATTGGATGATGTGAGCGAACGTATAAGATTAGGTCAAGAAGATGTCGGCGTCGTGATTACAGGCAATGTCTCCAGGCTCAAAAAACCGTCTATTACAATTATTGAGGATCCAAGCCGAAAAGTTGCCGCCACAGTCCTAAAAGGCCAAATCCGTGAATTAATTGCCTCTGAAACAGGCCTTAAGTCGCCCCAGCTTTTTAATACGGTTTCCGCTTTAAGCGCTGAGACAGCGTCTGAGCTTAAAGATCCATCTGTGACCTATTATATTGGCGGAACCGCAATTCTATTTTTACTCTTCTCGGCCATGCAAGGCGCTGCGATTACAATTGATGAGAGACGAAGCGGCATTAGTGACCGCCTTATGGTTGGTCCCTTGGGTGCCTTTGGCATGTTAAGCGGTAAATTGGCCTTTTTGACCTTTATTGGCTTTATCCAAGCTGTCATTATTTGTGCTGTGGCGCAGATTTTCTTTGACGTCCCTATCCTATCGCATTTTGGGCCCGTTGCACTGGCCTGTTTGGGGACAGCCCTGCTCGCAGCTTCAATCGCGCTACTCGTTGCGTCACTCTGTGCAACACAGCCGCAAATGCATACGGTCAGCACATTTGCTGTCTTGCTACTCTCAGCCATTGGCGGGTCTATGGTCCCACGCTTTATGATGCCAGATTGGCTCCAACAAATTGGCATCGCGACACCCAATTACTGGTCTATTGAAGCCTTTTATGGAATCCTAGCACGTGGGCAATCCATTCTGGAATTGAGCCTTGTTTGGTTAGTCCTTTTTGGCGGTGCTTTGGTTTGTTTCCTTATTGCAGCTTTCATCTCTCACAAAATGATGAGGGTTTAATTGCAAGCGGACGAAACATATACGGACTACAAAAACTTTGGTCCATTGCTCGCTGGCCTCATCATTGGCGCATGGTTAGTTGCGCACATTTACAGTGTATTCTTTCACGGCCTATCCGATCCGATATGGCAAACCATTGGCCTGATCGCATTGCAATGTTGGCTCTATACGGGTGTATTTATAATTGCCCATGACACCATGCACGGCTCTCTTTTTCCCCAAAACCCCAAATTAAATGCAAGGCTCGGCACCGTCATCCTATTTGTCTATGCAGGGTTTAATTGGAAACTTTTACGCGACGCGCATCATGCCCATCACGACTTTCCGGGAACGGCCAAAGATCCAGATTTCAACGCGGCAAACCCAAATTCGTTTTGGCCATGGTATTTAAAGTTTTTTAGAACCTATTTTGGTCTCAGACAGATTTTGATCCTAATAGGCTTTACCCTGGCGTATATTTTATTAGGCGCCGCTTATTTGAATACGATCATAATGTGGGCCTTACCTGCCATTTTGTCATCTGTGCAGCTTTTTTACTTTGGCACATATCTCACACATCGCCACGCAGACCCGTTTCCGGATGAACATAATGCGAGAACCAATGAATTTGGCTATTTTGCCTCATTGCTTTCTTGTTTCCATTTTGGCTACCACCACGAACATCATCTATATCCCCATGAACCTTGGTGGAGATTACCTCGTCGAAAGAGCAAACATAACGCGTGACTCTTATTGCAAACATATCAATTGTTTTAATCTCCATCATCGGCATGGAAATTTTTGCTTGGGCGATCCATAAATATGTTATGCATGGTCCTGGTTGGGGATGGCATGAAAGCCACCATACTGAAACAGAAGGATTATTTGAAAAGAATGATCTCTACGCCGTCGTCTTTAGTTTCATCGCAGCTGGATTTTTCATCATCGGGTCTATGGGCTTATCATGGCTATGGTATGTTGGTCTCGGCCTTACAATTTACGGTATTCTTTACGGGATTGTACATGACGGCCTTGTGCATAGGCGATTGCCATTTCCGCGAAAAGCACGCGGACGCTATATGAAACGCCTTGTTCAAGCCCACCGTTTACATCATGCGCAACACTCAAAAGACGGCTGCGTAAGCTTTGGCTTTATCTGGGCCGAAGATGTCCAAAAACTAAAAACCCAACTCAAAGCCAATATGAAAGACACATCCAAGACATTTGAAACGGATAAGGTCTCCTAAGATGGAACAAGGCTTTGGGCCGGACCAACTCATTTCGTGTTATCGGCGCGGCATTTTTCCAATGTCTGATGACCGAGATGATGACACGCTTTTTCTCGTTGATCCAAAGGCGCGCGGTATAATCCCGCTTGACGATTTGCATGTCTCCCGCTCCATGCAAAAATTTCAACGCAAAACACCCTTTCACGTCACATTTAATCGAGCCTTTCCTGAGGTCATTAGCGCTTGTGCTGAACATCGTGACACGACTTGGATCAGCTACGGTATAGAAGCGCTTTATACAATTTTACACCAACGCAATGAAGCCCATAGTGTTGAGGTTTGGAGTGGCTCGATCCTTATTGGAGGCTTGTATGGGGTA
Organism: uncultured Algimonas sp.; assembly: GCA_964438555.1. Lineage (GTDB taxonomy): Bacteria > Pseudomonadota > Alphaproteobacteria > Caulobacterales > Maricaulaceae > Litorimonas. Next base: position 16,750 of record CAYTLJ010000018.1, on the reverse strand, counting down.
AGCCAAGGCGGTGCCTTTTTTGGTGAAAGCATGTTTAGCCTCGAAACCAATGCGTCTAAGCTAGCCCTTATTTATTTGGTGGAACGTTTGAATAGTCGTGGATTTACCCTGCTAGACACGCAATTTCTAACGCCTCACCTCGCGACCTTGGGCGCAATCGAAATTCCGCGCGAGGACTATATGAAACGACTAGAAGCCGCATTAAAGATCGATGCTAAATTTGATTAGGTGATGTTTAAAAGTTGGTTTTTACGCATCTTAACAAGACGATTGAGCGCTGAGAAGGTTCAAAAAAGAACCCTAGAATTTCATCACATTATTTTGAATTGTCGCAAACTATCAATATGGGCACCCACAGAGCTCAAATGGGAGATCCGAGGAATGAAGTTTTCGGAAAGAAAGTTACTTTTATCAACTTTGGCTTTAACAGCGATTTTATCGCTTGGCGCCTGTTCTGGTGGAGGATCCTCCCCCTCTACCTCTGTCGCCGCGCCTCCTCCTCCTCCACCGCCGCCTCCGCCAACAGGAACAATGGTTGAAACCGGACCCACAACGCCGCGACCTATAAATATGGCTTCCAATGCGCCCTTGGCGTCAATTGATCCCGAAACTGACGCCTTATTTTACGCCCCCTATGCCAATCAAGGGCAGTCAAATGCCAATAATATCCTGCCAGATTTTTCTCATGCAGGATATATGGGCGGCGGTGTCGCCTTACCGAGTTATGACTCTATCCCAATCCAACGCACCTTATCCTCGGGCGATGGAACGACAGATGATCTCGCCAGAATTCAAGCTGCGATTGATGAGGTCTCTGATATGGCCATGGACGAACGCGGAATTCGAGGTGCGGTTCTTCTCGAAGCAGGGACTTATATGGTTAGCGCCGCCATTGAAATTCGAGCAAGTGGCGTCATTCTTCGAGGTGAAGGACAAGGGCAAGACGGAACCGTTATTTCATCAACAAGCCGCGTCGAACGATCCGAAGTTATTTTTGTCGGTGGCGAGTCTGATGATGAAGAAACAGATGAAGCCACTGATGATCGCACAACACCAATTACCCAGGCCTTTATACCTGTTGGAAGTATATCCATCGATGTCGGCTCAAGCGAAGGCTATGCTGTCGGTGATCGGATCGCAATCCGCCGGACACCAAATGAATTCTGGCTGGGCGAAGACGGCGTCAATACAGGCCAGTTTGGCTGGACGACCGAAGACTACACCATCACCTATGATCGGACAGTTACGGCTATTGAAGGCAATACGCTCTTTATCGATATCCCGACGGTTGAAGTCATTGAAGACCAATATGGGAGCGGTGAAGTATTCAGAACCAATATATCGGGTCGCATCACTCAAACAGGGATAGAAAATCTGAGCGTTCAGTCACTTTTCCTCGACGATACGAGCGATGAAAACCGGGCCTTTTTTGGCATCAATTTTGATGATGTCGAAGATAGTTGGATAAGAGATGCCACAGTCAGGATTGCCTCTCACGGCTTTAATATGAATGACGGGGCCGTGCATAATACAATCCAAAACGTCTCATATCTCGATCCAAATTTTGACCGACGTGGAGGAAGGCTGTACGCCTTTAATTTCGAAGGTGGTCAGCTAAACTTTTTTCAACGCTGCTATGGTGATGAGGGTCGTCATACGCTGACAAGTGGATCACGCGCCTTGGGGCCAAATGTCTTTTTAGATTGCGTGATTGAGCGCTCAACAGATGATGACGGCCCGCATCAACGGTGGTCAACAGGCACATTATTTGACAATGCACGGGGCCAACTCTTGCGCTTCCAAAACCGGCAAACGTCTGGAACAGGCCATGGCTGGGCTGGCGCTCAGCAACTTGCTTGGAATAGTGAATATGATGAAATCGTCGTACAAGCTCCCGAAGGCGCCATGAATTTTTCAATTGGAACTCCAGCGGAAGTTATCGATGGGTTCTTCCCGATCCATCCGCTCGGAATTTTTGAAAGTGAATTTGATACTGTCATGCCGCGTAGTCTATATCTTCAACAACTCGAAGATCGTCTTGGCGTAGAAGCGGTAGAGGCTATTACAATTCCAGAACAAAGAGCAGGTCGGATTTGGGACCAACTTTCCGAATGGGGCGGCGAAGGTGCATTTGTGCCCATTGAATAGTCTATTTGGGCAAATGGGACACATTCAAAAATGCAAAAATTATCGCTCGAACCAAGTCAAATTGCGCTACGGATGACCAAGCTTGACCTATGCGTGCATCCCACTATGTTGCGCGAAATTCATGAAAGGCTCGCGGGGTGTTCGCAAGCCTATGCTCAAAAAGCCGACCAATCTTGACAGATAAAGATATACCGGAAGAGATCGATGCTGATGCAAAAATCGAAGTTACCTTCGAGGAGCTAGGCCTAGACCCAAAAATTTTAAAAGCCCTTGGCGATTTGGGCTATGTAAACCCGACCCCAATTCAAGCCAAAGCTATCCCTGCGGCCTTACAGCAACGCGACGTGTTAGGGATTGCGCAAACGGGTACTGGTAAAACCGGGGCGTTCACCCTCCCCACCATGCATAAGCTCGCCAAAGGGCGTGCACGCGCGCGCATGCCGCGCTGTCTTATCATCTGTCCAACGCGTGAACTTGCAGCCCAAGTCGCTGAAGATGTCGAAAATTACGGCAAATACTTAAAGCTTGAAATGGCCTTGCTGATTGGCGGCGTGTCTTTTGCTGAACAAGACCGGAAGCTTATGAAGGGTGTTGATATTTTAATCGCAACGCCTGGACGTCTCATTGATCAATTTGAACGCGGCAAAATTTTGATGACGGGTGTACAAACCCTGATCGTCGACGAAGCAGACCGTATGCTCGATATGGGTTTTATCCCCGATATCGAAAAAATCTTCGATATGACTCCTTTTACGCGTCAGGTTCTCTTCTTTTCAGCAACAATGCCAAATGAGATCAAACGTTTGGTCGATCAATTTTTACATCAACCTGTCCGCATTCAAATTGCCCGTAAAAATATGACGGCGAAGACCGTGACTCAACGGATTGTTCGCTTGCCGTCATCAGATGCAAAACAAAAACGAACAGCGCTGAGATGGGTCATTGACAATGAAGATGTCGATAATGGGATCATATTTTGCAATCGCAAACGCGATGTCGACATTGTGGCTAAATCGCTCAATGTACATGGCCATGATGCGGCCCCTATTCATGGCGATCTCGCGCAAAGCCTGAGAACCCAGACACTGGACCGCTTTCGAAATGGTGAGATTAAATATCTTGTAGCCTCAGATGTCGCCGCGCGCGGACTTGATGTTCCTACAGTCAGCCATGTCTTTAATTATGACGTGCCTATTCATTCCGAAGATTATGTTCACCGGATTGGACGAACTGGACGAGCTGGCCGAAAAGGCGATGCGATCATGCTTGTCGCAAAGCTTGACGAAAAATATTATAAAGCCATCCTAAATCTCATTAAGGTAAAATCTATTGAGGAATTGGAAATCCCAGGCATTGAAGATTTTCCAAAGGATACAGGGCGCAAGCGACATAATAATCGCCATAAATCCAAAGGCAGGTCCCGATCGCGCGACCGACGTCAAGACGGCGAATATCACGACAATATAAGTTCTACGGAAGAAGTCTCAACACCGTCTAAATCGAGACCGAAAGCCACGCCCAAGAAAAAATCTGAAAAAACTGAAACAGAAAAGCCGGATGCAAAAAAACCGGAAGTCAAAAAATCATCGACGTCTCGACGACGCGCAGCGCCTAAGCGCAAAGCTGCGCCTGATCAGGAATCCGTCGCTGAAGCAGACCCAACTCCTATAAAAGACCCAAAAACGACTAAGACATCCAAACAGCCTATCGCCCGACGACGTGCCGCCCCTGGGAAGAAAAAGGTTAAACCGGACGAACGTAAAGCTGAGACGAAAACAGACGAAAGAGAAAAACCGTCAGAACGCGCCTCAAAGCCAAAAGACAAGCCCAAGAAAAAATCGTCTAAAAAAACGTCAAAATCGTCATCGCGCGATAAAGACAAAAAACCTTCACCGAAAAAGATAAAAACACCTTTTGGTGAAGAAATTCCAGAATTCCTTAAGTTTTAAACCTTCAGGGCGACGCAATACGGGTCTTTAATTGGTCCAATTCGACATATATTTTTTCTAATATGTCGTCACTTTCATTAAACAAACAATGCCCTGAACCCGCATATTGGACATTTTTGCAATTGGGTAAACGCGCATCACATGCAGAAATATTGACATCCGTTTCGACATAAAGGTCTAGCTCTGCATGGATCATTGTGATCGGTAAGGATATGTTTTCTAGATAATCGTCAGCTCGTAGATAAAGACTACTCTCAAAGAACTCTATACCCCAATTAAAGGTGATACCTCCAACGCGTTGCTCTGGAATATTGGTAAAGATTGCGTCTCGGAGCGGCAAACGATCTGGATTTGATGCGCAATGTTCTATCCCAACACGTAAGAGATTTGCTTCGTGATACGGGACCCAATTTGATTGTCCCGGCAGGTAACGATTATCTTTACCGAGACGCCGACCCCACTTCATTATTTTCAAGGCTTGATCAAATTCCACATCGCCAGAGACCGGTTGCAATGCGGGTGCGAGCAAAAGCAGCCCGTCAATGACACCCGGATGATCCCCCGACAAACGCATTGCAACGTGACCGCCAAGCGACATTCCAATAAGAATAACGTTTCTATCTTCACTAAAGTTTTGTGATTTAATAAAATCTGATAACTCATTGGAATAACGCGAAAAATCATCAATCATAAGTTTTTCAGGTTGACCAATTCTAGGGCGTTCTGATCCGCCTTGGCCGCGTAAATCGAACCCCATAACATGGTAGCCACGATCAGTTAGATGGGTGATATGCTCGCCATACATGTTCATTGTCGCCGTATAACCAGGTATAATAATGACGGTTGTGTCTGAGACTTCGCGATTGGGCATCTGCCCCCAACGCATTTTCACGCCGTCATCACCTGCAAAAGATGCCCATCTCCACGCTTGTGGCATATCCGGGACATTAAAGGCATCGACTTGTGCCTGATAATCTAGGCTAACTTCATAGGGCGCGTAACGTTTTTCCGGCCAGACCAAAAAAGCAATTATCGCAAGTACCACCAAACCAATAATGGCTAAAACGGCGCGACGGATCACGCATAATCCCCATAGACATATGTCGCTTTATAGGCCTCATCAGTTTGAAACTTACTATACCAGCTCGCAAGTTTAGGACAATTTTCTCGCCAGTTGATATGCCCTGCCCTAAAATCCGTATATCCTAAGGCACAAATTATAGATAGATTACCGTAACTCCAAGGCTCTCCCAGCCAGTCACAAATGCGCTCCAACGTGTTCGTTGAATTGCGGATTGAGGCGTCATGACGCGCAATCATTTCGTCCCAATGTAGAGCTTTGGGCCGAACCGTCTCATATCGGTAATTATAAACCGCATCAGAGAGCCCGTCCCCAAGCGCATGCTGCCAAAGTTGAATAAACCGAACATGCCCTTCTGATGGCAAAAGGGGTGTCTCACGCAGTGTGTCTAAATATTCGCAGATCACAGGACTGTCGAATAGAAATTGACCGGGTTGCCATTCAAGCGCCGGAATTTTCCCTAAGGGGTTATCCCCCGCACGATATCCATTCACGCCGTCTTTCTCAGGTTGGATTTCCTCGAGCTTGATCCCTGAAATCCGAGCCAAGATCATGGCTTTGCGAGCAAATGGCGAAAGAGGATGACAAATAAGTTTCATATCTTTGCTTAGATCAGAGACTTAGACATTTAAAGGCAATGCGACCTGAATTCCCGGCAACATATGAAACCATGACCTAAACGACGCGGGTTATTCCCACTCAATCGTACCAGGAGGTTTAGAGGTTACGTCATAAACAACGCGGTTTACGCCTCTAACTTCATTGATAATGCGTGTAGCCGTCTCACCTAGAAATTCATGACTATAGGGATAGTAATCTGCCGTCATGCCGTCTGTTGACGTTACGGCGCGCAGGGCTAGGACAAAATCATAGGTTCGGCTATCACCCATAACCCCAACGGTTTGCACGGGTAAAAGCACTGCAAAAGCCTGCCATATTTCATTGTAAAGATTGTGTTTTTTAATCTGATCTAGATAGACTGCATCGGCTTCACGTAAAATGTCCAAACGCGCTTTTGTAATATTGCCTGGACAACGGATCGCAAGACCAGGCCCCGGGAAAGGATGGCGCTCAACAAAGTCTTTGTGCAAGCCAAGCTCGCGCCCCAAGGCTCTAACTTCATCTTTGAACAACTCGCGAAGCGGCTCAACGAGTTCCATGTCCATCCGCTCTGGTAGGCCACCAACATTGTGATGGGACTTAATCGTGACCGAGGGTCCGCCGTCAAAGGAAACAGATTCGATTACATCGGGATAAAGCGTGCCTTGGGCCAAGAATTTTGCACCACCAATAGATTTCGCCTCACGTTCAAAAATATCAATAAAAGTGCCCCCAATTATTTTGCGTTTCTTTTCAGGATCGCTGACACCTTCAAGAAGCCCTAAAAACTCGTCCCCTGCATCGACGTGAATTAGATTGATATCATAGTGGTCTCGAAACAAAGCTGTGACCTGTTCGCTCTCCCCTTTGCGCATCATACCTGTATCGACATAAACACAGGTGAGTTGATCCCCTATTGCTTCATGGATCAAAACGGCCGCAACCGAGCTATCAACGCCGCCAGAAAGACCACAAATGACCTTTCCGTCGCCAACTTGGTCTTGAATGGCTTTAATCATTTCATCTTTAAAAGACGCCATGGTCCAATCGCCTTTAAATCCGGCAATATCATGGGTAAAATTACGCAGCATTTTTGCGCCGCTTACTGTGTGCACCACTTCCGGATGGAATTGAACGCCGTAATATTGCTTTGCTTCATTCGCGATGGCCGCGAAAGGCGCATTGGGTGAGACGCCAATAATTTCAAATCCATCTGGTAAGGCACTGACGCGGTCGCCATGGCTCATCCAAACCTCTTCACGCTCTGATAGGCCCGCAAATAAAGGGCTATCGCCAGATACGTCGATAAAGGCGCGCCCAAATTCTTGCTCATCAGAACTTTCAACGGCGCCGCCTAATTGCGCGCACATGGTTTGTTGTCCGTAACAAATGCCCAAAACCGGAACACCAGATGACCAAACAGCCGCATCTGCGCGGGGTGTTCCTGTCCCTGTCACAGAGCTTGGTCCGCCAGATAAGATAATCGCTCTGGGCGCAAAGGCTTTGATAAAAGCTGCGTTGACTTTATTGAATGGATGAACTTCGGAATAGACACCGCTTTCTCTGACCCGACGCGCAATAAGCTTTGTCACCTGTGACCCAAAATCGATGATGAGAAGTTTCTCATGTGATTTGACGATATCAGTATGGGTATCGGTCACGTTTTTTTCTCCATTACGGCAAAGAAGAAGCCGTCTGTATTTGTAGAAGCAGGTGTTAGGGTGAGTGTACAGCCATCGGCTGACCACGGCTTGGGACAATCCACACCAAATTTCTCTTCCCAGACTTCCCCTGCTGACAGCATTGTAAAATCTGGAGATCTTTCAAGGAAAGAATAGACCTGATGTTCGTTCTCAGCGGCCAACATGGAACAGGTTACGTAAAAGAGAAACCCGCCAGGCCTTACAAAAGCTTGGGCTTCGTCCAAGACTTTAACTTGTTCTTTCATCCGACGTGCAAGCGCATCTTCACTGAGGCGCCATTTCGCATCAGCCTTGCGTCGCCATGTTCCCACACCCGTACAAGGCGCATCAACCAAGACACGGTCCATCTGCCCTTTTAAGGAGTCTAGATTGCTTGCTGGCGGTTGAATAACATTGATAATGGATGCGCCCGCACGGGCAGAGCGTTCATAGGTCGGTGCCAAACGGCGTTTATCTATATCAAAGGCATGGACCACGCCCTGATTATTCATATCAGAGGCGAGTGCGAGAGATTTCCCGCCGCCACCTGCGCAATAATCTAAAACCGTGTCTCCTGGCTTGGCAGCAATCAATAGACTGACAATCTGGGAGCCTTCATCTTGGATCTCCAATTTTCCCGTCATGAAATCGGGTTCAATTTGAATATTGGGATGACGACCTTGTCCTTTTACGGGCGGAAGTCTCAACCCAATCGGAGAAATAGCTGTGTCAGTCGCGTTTTCAATTTTGATGTCATGTTTTGACGCTTTGATCAAATTCACTCTTATGTCGAGAGGTGGTCGGGCCGCCAAGGCTTTACCTTCCACAACAGCCTCTTCGTCAAAATTTGTCTCAAATGACGGCCAAATCCATTCGGGCACATCTGCCTTTACCCATTCAGGCGCCGTCTCTAAGGAAATTTTCCCTTTGAGTTTTTCAATTTGGTCTTGCGTCAGAGGCGCGCCAAAGTGTTTATCATCTTTGGTTTGTGACAATAAATCATCAACCGAAATTCCGCCTGCATAAATAGCAGATGCAAGTGCGAGAGATCTTGGATCGTCCGAGTCCATGCGAAATCCGAGAGAGGATTTCTGCCTTAAGGCATCATAGACAATATTTCCGATTGCGGAGCGGTCTTTTGATCCTGCAAAACGATGGGACTTACCCCAATCTCTAAGCGCCAT
>CAYTLJ010000018.1:0-8006 GCA_964438555.1 uncultured Algimonas sp. | reverse complement strand
GGCCTTAACTCGGCATGGAATAATTAGGTGCCTCGCGGGCAATATGCACATCATGGACATGGCTTTCGCGAAGACCAGCGCCTGTAATTTTTACAAATTCCGCATTTTTATGAAGGTCTGCAATGGTAGCTGATCCAGTATATCCCATGGTTGCACGGATGCCCCCCAAAAGTTGGTGCAGAATAGGTCCAACAGGTCCCTTATAGGCAATTCGACCTTCAATGCCTTCCGGCACTAATTTCATGGCGTCATTGACTTCTTTTTGAAAATAGCGGTCTGCAGAGCCGCGTGCCATAGCCGAAACAGACCCCATTCCACGGTAAGACTTATAGCTACGTCCTTGATATAAAAAGACTTCTCCGGGTGTTTCTTCTGCGCCTGCCAAGAGAGAGCCTACCATCGCACTCTCAGCGCCGGCAGCTAAGGCTTTGGCCATATCACCTGAATATTTGATACCGCCATCCGCGATAACTGGAATATTTGCTTTCTTAGCCGCCTTACACGCATCCATAATGGCCGTGAGCTGTGGAACCCCGACGCCCGCGACAATACGTGTCGTACAAATTGAGCCTGGCCCAATGCCAACTTTGATCGCATCAGCCCCAGCATCAATCAAGGCTTTGGCCGCCGCTTCAGTTGCGATATTACCTGCAATAATCTGCGCATTTGGATAGTTTTTCTTGAGGCGTTTAACTTGGTCAATAACTTTGGACGAATGTCCATGCGCCGTATCAATGACCACTGCATCGGCACCCGCTGAAATCAAGGCAATCGCGCGGTCATATCCCGCATCACCAACCGTTGAAGCCGCCGCAACACGCAGGCGACCTTTTTCGTCTTTACACGCATTTGGGAAGCTCTCGGCCTTGTCCATATCTTTGACGGTAATCAGGCCAATACACCGGTAATCATCATCGACAACAATCAACCGCTCAATCCGGTGTTTATGCAATAAAGCCCTGGCCTCTTCTTCATTGGAGCCAGCTTTAACGGTAACCAAGTCACGCGTCATAAGGTCTTCGACCTTTAATGTGGGATCATTGGCAAAGCGCACATCACGATTAGTCACAATACCGACCAATTTCCCATCATCTTCAACAACCGGAATGCCGGATATATTATGATGTGAGCGCAAGGCGTTCAATTTTTCAAAACTTGCTTCAGGCCCAATTGTGATTGGATTGACGACCATACCCGATTCAAACCGCTTTACCTTCCGGACTTCCTCGGCCTGTTCTTCAATCGAGAGATTACGGTGAATAACGCCAATTCCGCCTGTTTGCGCCATTGCAATGGCGAGGCTCGCCTCGGTAACCGTATCCATAGCGGCACTGACGAGAGGAACATTGATCATGATCTCCCGCGTAAGCCGCGTCTTTAAAGACGCATCTGCCGGTAATATATTCGATGCCTTGGGTTGCAAAAGGACATCATCGAAGGTCAGGCCTTCCCGAATCTCCATGGGAGTCTCCATCTCTTTTGCAAGCGGCGGTTATCAGTAATATTTGCAGAGCGCAAAGAGTTTCCGCCGCTCAATCGCAGGAATTAGCTACGGCGTTGTAGATTTAGCGCAACGAGATAGATTTCTGGGCTGCCTTTGCGAGAACTTTTTGGCTTTGCATGCTGCACACGTTGAAAATTTCGCTTTAGACGATCGAGTAATGTCTTTTCCGCACCGCCTTGAAACACTTTGGTCACGAAATGCCCGCCAGGCCGCAATGTCTCCATTGCAAATTCTGCAGCAGCTTCGACAAGGGCGACTGTTTTGAGATGATCTGTTTGTTTATGACCTGTCGTATTTGCAGCTAAATCTGACATGACGAGATCTGGTTCAGCACCCAATAGAGACTTGATTTTACCAGGCGCCGCCTCATCCATAAAGTCAAATTCAATCAGATCAGCGCCAGGAATCGGATCTACCGCCAAAAGATCAATCCCAACGACTTTGCTAGCCCCTTTCTTTAAGGCAATTTGAACCCATCCGCCCGGGGCGCATCCCAAATCGACAATAAGTGAGTCTGGCTTGATCAATCCAAATTTTTCATCGAGCTCTTCCAGCTTAAAAGCAGCGCGTGATCGATAGCCCTTTTCTTTGGCTTTTCGAACATATGGATCATTGATCTGCCTCTCGATCCAAAGCTTAGACGATATTTTGCGTCCACGCGCGGTCTTGACCTTTTTATGCATCATGCGTGTGGCATCATCTTGATCGGACTTCGTCGTCACACGCCCGCGCTTTGTCTCTTTGTTTAAGGACCCGCTCATTTTTCCTTTTGACGGGCGCGACTTATAGGATGGAGGTTTACGCGCCATGCTGCCCCCCTGCTATCGGATCAATATCTTGTTTCGGCATTTGATCCGGAACAACTTTGGCTTTTGATACAGGCGTCTTGTTTCGGGGATTGGGCTGCGCGCGTTGACGCTTTTTCATAAGTCCAATTAACATGCCTTCTCTGAGGCCGCGATCTGCAACGCGGATCATTTTCGACGGCCAAATATCACAAACCACATCTGTGATCGCACAACCAGCGACGAGGAGTTGCGCTCTATCCTCGCCAATACAGGGTTCTTTTGCACGCTCATCAAAGGTCCGAGATCCCATATCTCGTGCCACAGCCACGGCATCGTCTGAACGCAACCACAGGCCATCTACCTTAGCGCGTTGATAATAAGGGAGCTTTAAATGAATGCCTGCAAGAGAGGTAATTGTCCCCGACGTTCCAATAAGATGTCCACGACCTTGCTGGAAATGTTTTGTGAACCGCGTTTCACACCCCGCATCACGGATGGTCTGCCTGACAAAGTCACACATCTCTTTATACCAAAGCGTCTTATCATCTATCTCTGGGACTTGTTCAGATAAGGTTACAACCCCAATTGGGAGAGAGGCCCAAGCACTAATCGGTGGGCGATGGAGACGTATATCTTCAGCACCCTCTCTTAATTTTCGAATATCGACCCATGACAGCTCGGTTGATCCGCCCCCAATATCAATGACAAGCGCGACGTCTTTAGACTGATCCACAAGATTAATACATCCCATGACCGCAAGCCGAGATTCGACGCGAGGGCTGATGATTTCTAATGCAATGCCTGTTTCTTCTTTTACGCGTGAAAGAAATTCTTTTCCGTTACTTGCTTTACGACAGGCTTCTGTCGCGACACATCGCCAACGCTTCACGCGACGTGCTTTCATTTTCGACACACAAACCCCAATGGCCTCAATGGCGGCATTCATTGACTCTTCACTTAACTTACCCGTCGCAGTCAGACCCTGACCCAAACGAACAACGCGTGAATAGCTATCAATAATTTTGAAAGACTCGCCCTGGTCGCGCGCGATCAATAGGCGACAATTATTCGTCCCTAGATCGAGTGCAGCATAACAGCGAGAGGATGTTTGGCGTTTTCCACCACCTCCTCTGCCGCGCTTATGTCGCGTCCGACTCTTTTGCCTGCTCGGTTTATTCGCAGGTCCTTCAGAGCCGGAGGATTGCACGTCCGGCATGTATAGTCTCTCTTTTTGGCCAAGGGGCGCGGATATCGCGCTCACCAAGGCATCGTCCCGACTGTGGTAGGCTATAAATATGACGGTCGTAAAGTCCTAAATACAACCTTACTTTAAAGAACTTGCTTTTACGCAGCACATAAACAAACTAATGAATATCAATATGATCAGAAAATTGCGCCCAATCTGGCTCACCTTGCAAGGCGGTCATCGCATCATGTTGGGATAAAAAAACCTGGCCCGTCAATTGATCCAACAAATTTGAGCGATAAAGTCGTTCGCGAACAACCGTATGCATATCAGACAAATGCAAAGAAATATCGAGGCCTCTCAACCGTCGATTGATTTCATCAAGGCTTGATAGAGCACTCGCATCGATGTGGTTCACGCCGGTACACATAAGGATTAAATCCGTCATATCGGGATGATCTGCTACGATTTTGGCAACGCGGTCTTCAAGGACACGCGCATTGGCAAAATATAGGCTTTCATCAATACGAACCGTCTTGACCAGCGCATCAACTTCGACGTTAAAGCGTTCCGCATCGCGGTAATGCTCTGTGCCTGGAAACCGTCCAACAAGCGGCATGCGCGGATTTAAACTCTGGCGAATATGTAGCGACATCGCCAGGACAACCCCAACCAAGACACCCCATTGCACCCCAAGGATTAAAACAGACAAAAATGTCGCAACAGCCGTGATCCCATCTGTGCGGGAATAGGTCCAACTTCTCCATATCGCTCCGAAATCAATCAAATTGAGACAGGCAACAATGATCAAGGCCGCTAGAACAGATAGAGGTAAGCTTTGTAAGACAGGCGTCAGGAACAGCGCCGTCAATCCCATAAAGAGCGCTACTAATATCCCAGAGAGCGGTGTCTTACCGCCCGCCGAAAAATTAACGGCTGATCGAGACATAGAGCCATTAATCGGATAGCCCATAGTTAGTCCAGCCACCGCATTGGACGCACCTAGCCCAACTAATTCCCGGTTCGTATCGACGCGCCCGCGCTTACGCGCCGCAAGTTCCTGTGCTGTTGATGTGCTATCGACAAAGGCCACAATGGCAATAACGATGGCCGGCACTAAAAGCATTTTGTAACTCTCTAATGATTGATCGGGAAAGGCAAAGCTCGGCAACCCTCCCGGGACATCCCCAACCACGGCGAGACCATAATTTCCTTCCAAATTCGCCACCGCGCTGACAACCACAAAGATGGCGATAATTGCAATCGGCGCCATTCTCGTAATCAGCTTAGCCGTTTTTGCTCGAACGCCCGACTTTACTAATATTAAGGGCAACATAGTTTTGGCCGATAAAAAGGCAAAAATTGCAATCATACCCGTCAGAACAGCCAGGCCTTTGGTCACTCCAATTTGAGACATAAGGTCCTGTATCATCCCATAGGCCGTCTGAGACGACACAGACACACCCAAAATATGTTTTGTTTGGCTAAATATAATCAGCAAGGCCGCACCCGTAATATAGGCTGAGACGACGGGACGGCTGACGAAATTCATGACAAAGCCCATTTTTAATAGACCCGCCAAGATTAAAATTCCGCCTGTCGCCAGGGCAAGCGCGCCCGCGCTTATTATTCGCGTTTCTTCAGGAAGGCCCGCTATACAGGCCGCAGTCATCAGAGAAATAACGGCCGTTGGACCCACATTGAGATAGTTTGACGAGCCTAATAATGAATAGGCAATCAGCGGAAAAATAGACGCATAAATCCCGACTTGCGGCGGCAAACCCGCCAGCAAAGCATAGGCTAGGCATTGGGGCACGAGAAGGATGGTTACGACAATCGCGGCAATAAGGTCATCAGCAAATATCTTACCATCATATCCACTTACCCATGGATATTGTCGGGATATCAGTCCGGACTTCTTCATAATTGCGTCACACCAAATTCCTAGCCCTGACGGTAGTGGTAGCCCAGCCTTAGCTCAAAATTGAAACATCACCAAACAAATTGAGTATGGCTGACAACTAGCCTTTCACCACAGGCAGAGCTTTCATTCACGCACGCTTGCAAGATATTGCGCAAGCGGCCCTCTTATTTGCTCAAGATTATATCCCGCCCCATGCATAGCCCCTATCACACCATCCACACCTAGCTCTTTTACATGTGCAAACCCCCATAAGGCGGCAGAGCGTGTCCCACTCGCACAAAATGCCAGAATGGGCCTGGGAAGCGTATTAAAGGCTTCAACAGTTTTTTCGATTAAGTCAGGCGATAGGCCGCCCGCCATTGGGACAAATGCGTAATTGAGACCAGTAGATTCAATTTGGATTTTAAGGTCATCTGATGTTGGTTGAGACGGCGCTTCAAAGTCCGGCCGGTTATTGAGGATTGAAACAATGCCCTGTTCTTTTAAAAGCTCGATTTGATCCGGGCTGATCTGTCCCGCTACAAATACGTCTTCAGACAAAGCTCTCATTGTCACTTACGCCAATTTCTCTTTTACCATTTTATAAATCGCGTCCGCTGTAATCCCAAAATGCGGGAAGAGATCGCCACCAGGCGCCGATGCCCCAAAACCGTCCATACCGATAAATCCGCCCTCGCGACCAATCAAGCCGTCCCAGCCTTGACGTAGGCCTGCCTCAATCGCGATTTTGGGAAGATCTTTTCCAAGCACAGACCGAATATATTTTTCCTCTTGTTCGAGGAAAATATCCATACAGGGTATAGACACAACACGTGCAGAAATATCTTCTGCTTCGAGCGCTTGCGCCGCTTCAACTGCGATATGAACCTCTGAACCCGTGGCCAATAAAACAATATCATCAGACCCTTTACCCGGACGTAAGACATAGCCTCCACGCTCGGACATATTCCTCGACGCATTATCGCGAACCGCTGGCACGCCTTGACGGGTCAAAGACATGATTGCAGGCGCCGTTTTATTTTGGAGCGCAATTTCATAACATTCCGCGACTTCAACAGAATCTGCTGGACGGTAGACATAGCAATTCGGGATTGCGCGATATGACGCCAAATGTTCGACGGGTTGATGGGTTGGACCGTCTTCACCCACACCAATAGAGTCATGCGTCGCCACATATATAGTCTGGATCTGCATAAGCGCGGCCAAACGCACAGATGGTCGGCAATAATCCATAAAGACCATAAACAAGCCCGAATATGGCAGCACACCCCCATGCAAGGCCATGCCATTCATACAGGCAGCCATACCGTGTTCGCGTATGCCGTAATTTATAAATCGCCCGCCATAAGACCCCGCCTGAATATCTTCAGAGGTTGCAGGCGTCTTTGTCTTATTTGATCCTTCGAGATCAGCAGAGCCAGAGACCATATCGCTCAAAGCCTCGGTTAGGGGGATAAGCGCATTTTTTGAGGCCACACGGGTTGCAAGTTTTGGCTGTTCCGATGCGACCTGATCTTTATAGGCCTGTAGCGTTTTTTGCCATCCCGCATTGAGCTCACCCGACATAGCCCGTTTAAAATCAGCGGCTTTTGCATGCCCCTTAAGACGTGTCTTCCAGTCTGCATGGGCAGTCCCACCTGCTTGCGCAGGTTTTGCCCAATCGTCATAAACCGATTGTGGGACCTCGAAGGGGGCGTGGTCCCAGCCTCTGGCGGCGCGCGTGCCCGCAATTTCTTCATCCCCTAATGGCGAGCCATGGGCTTTGTTTAAACCCGCCTTGGTCGGTGCGCCCTTCCCGATGGTTGTCTTACAAGCAATCAAAGTTGGCTTATCTGAAGATTTTGCCTGACGCAGAGCCTCAGCCACTTGACCCCGGTCATGACCATCAACCGCAATCGCGTTCCAATTTGACGCTTTAAACCGAGCAATCTGATCTGTGGTACTGGAAATTGAGACCGGGCCATCAATGGTGATATTATTATCATCCCATAAGACAATAAGCCTGTTCAGACCCAAATGTCCGGCAAGGCCAATGGCTTCTTGGCTAATCCCTTCCATAAGGCAGCCATCACCGGCAATGACATAGGTATAGTGATCGACCAGCTCATCGCCATAACGCGCATTAAGATGGCGCTCGGCCAGCGCAAATCCGACCGCATTTGAAATCCCCTGCCCCAGCGGCCCTGTCGTGGTTTCCACGCCGGGGACATGGCCATATTCAGGATGACCCGCTGTGATCGCGCCGAGCTGACGGAAATTCTTGATCTGATCCATAGTCATAGCGTCATAGCCCGTCAGGTGGAGCAGGCTATAAATCAACATGGACCCATGCCCAGCCGATAGAATGAAACGATCACGATCAAACCAATCCGGGGCTTTCGGATCAAATTTCAAAAACTGGGAGAATAAAACCGTGGCCGCATCTGCCATGCCCATTGGCATGCCGGGATGACCCGAATTTGCCTTTTGCACCGCATCCATCGACAGCGCCGCAATTGCATTCGCCATATCGCGATGTTGTTGATCCGAGAAATTGAGATCAGCCATATATCCATCCACCATGCACGTCGCTTTACAAAAGACGACCGCCATTACGATTCGCCT
>CAYTLJ010000017.1:23010-27506 GCA_964438555.1 uncultured Algimonas sp. | reverse complement strand
CCATTTTAAAGGTATTTTAATCACGTTTATTGATTGATTTTTAACCTGGATTTTTTCCGCTTTATTCATACAATTTATCTATTCTACCCTCCCTACAGCTAAATTCTGCTAGGAAATTGTTTGGCTGACACTGTGGAGTGTAACATGAAGTTTGTTTCAAAAAGAGCTTGGCAGAGGGCTGAACGCCTTGTTGCTAAATTTAATAGAAACACTGAAGGCGCGACGGCGATCGAGTTTGCTTTTGTCGCAATTCCTTTTTTCGCACTTCTTTTTGGAATTATAGAGCTGGCGCTTGTTTTCTTTGTGAGTTCATCCCTTAACCATGCAACATCTGAAGCCGGTCGAATTATTCGTGTTGGAAACTTTCAAGCTTGCGGTGGCGCTGATCAGTTTAAAGCCCTTGTCTGTTCAAACATGAACGGATTAGGAGGATGTTGGAAAAATGTAAGGATCGATGTGATTGAGGGACCAAGCTTCAAAACAATCGCTTTGCCCGCACCGCCGCCGCCGCAACCGCCAATTCCAGGGCAAACAGGGGCTGATGCTATTCCCCAAACGCCCAACGGGACTATATCACCGAACGCCAACACGGCAGGATCACCCGTTGTCGTCCGGTCGATACTTTATTACCGTCTAGCGCTACCTGCAGG
Organism: uncultured Algimonas sp.; assembly: GCA_964438555.1. GTDB lineage: Bacteria > Pseudomonadota > Alphaproteobacteria > Caulobacterales > Maricaulaceae > Litorimonas. The sequence continues at coordinate 26,856 of CAYTLJ010000017.1, read as the reverse complement.
TTTAACCCGTCTTGAAAGCCCTGGAACACCAGGCATTCGCGTTATTTCCTCGTCTACAGCGTTTAGGAATGAACCGTTTCCTGTATCGGGGTCTTGTGACTCTGATACATCAGATCAAATTTCAGCAGGTACACCAGATGCTCCGTAAAGTTAGAAAATTTTTACCAAAACCTCTTTCGCGTCTTTATAAAGATGAGGACGGCGTAGCGGCAATAGAGTTTGCGATTATCGCACCGCTTATGATCGTTATGTATTTCGGCCTAGCGGAAATGGCGACAGCAATTTCGGTTGATCGCCGAATTTCTCATGGCGCCAATGTTGCGGCTGACTTGCTGACACAAAATGCAACCCAGACGGCGGGCGGTATTGAGGAATCACTCGCAGCAGCCGTCAGAGTCATGGGTGTTCAAAATGTAGATGATATTTCATTTGAAATTCAAAGCTATGTGCTTGATGATACGGGCGGTATGGTTAGCGAAGGTTTTGTCGAGTTCAATGCAGGACAATCTGTACTTCCAACGTTAGACTTAACTACGCTTGATGACCGCATTTTAAGTGAATCTTCTGGTGTAGTTATCACACGCGTTGCATATACCTATACGCCATTTCAACTCCAGTTCTTTGACACGGATATAACGCTGAGTGAAACATTTTTCTTGAAGCCAAGGCGTTCCGTTTCGGTTGTTTTGGCCGAAGCTGAAGGAAAAGTTCTCAATTGTACGGGAACGGCATTTGACAATATCGTCTGCAATTAAAACATTAGTTCAATTGCAAAGCCGCACCTAAACTAATGTTCCAAATAGACGGTGCGAAGTCTAGATAGGTCGTCTAGACCCACCTCTAATTCTGCCTGCGCATATTTTTCTAAGTCACCCATATTATCTAAGGCGGCTTCAAGAAATTCTGGTCTGACGCTAAACATTGGCCATAACGACTTTGCGTCTATTTGACGACCATATCGTTTGGAAAACATTTGCGCTGCGGGTTCAATAATGGCCTCAATATTCACAGAGTCCAAGGTCATCATATAATCTGATATGATGTCATCGCGCGAAACGCCTAGCAGTCCTTGCACAAGTGCGCATAGAGTGCCCGTCCTGTCTTTTCCAGCTGCACAATGAATTAATACCCCGGCCCCAGACGTGCCTTCCCTGCGCGCCATGAATTTCAATGTATCAGAAAAAATAGCTTTAAACCCCGGATCATGCGGTCGCTTTGTATAGCTTCCAATCATGTAGCGCTGCGCATCGGAAGCCGTATATAAGTCATGTTCTAAAAAGGCTTCATGCGGCGCGACCTTCGCGGATAATCCGCTCACCTGATCTGGATATTCCAATAGGCTTGGCTCTGGGTGTGGTAATCGTGACGGTTGTTTTTTGCGTTCGGGAGCATGGCGTAAATCAACAACAAGATCGATATTTAAGGCGCTAATCTTTGCAAGCTCAACATCACTCAGTGAGGCAAGATGGGCGGACCGGAAAAGACGACCGGGCTTTATAGCCCGACCATCTAACCCTTTATACCCGCCGAAATCGCGGAAATTATATATCGTTTCAAACGCGTAATTGCGCTCTTCGAAAGACATTAAAGACATTGCGTTTTTGGTCAGCTAAAAATGCGTTATTCAGCGATCTCTAATTTCGTCTTTTTAACATTAGCTTCAAACCGGTCCCAAACGCCCTCATCTCCATGCCAGGTGCCTTCAGTCGCCCCTTTCGCATATTCCGTCGCTCTCGCTTCAAAGAAATTGGCGTGCTCAACACCATTCGTGATTTCAGTTAACCAAGGCAGCGGATGCTCTTCGGTGCCATAGGCTTTTGGCAAGCCCAATTGGCCCAATCGCCAATCCGCAATATATCGAATATAGGCCTTAATATCCTCACTGGTCATGCCTTCAACTGGCCCCATTTCAAATGCGAGGTCGATAAATTTATCTTCCAATTTCACGACAGTTTTGCAGCAATCTATAATGTCATCAGCCACGGAAGCGGTCAGCGCGCCAGTCTCATTTGCAAATGTATGAAAGAGTTTGATCATACCTTCACAATGCAGACTTTCATCGCGAATGGACCAGGTTACAATCTGCCCCATCCCCTTCATCTTGTTCAGACGCGGGAAATTCATCAACATGGCAAAAGACGCAAAGAGCTGAAGACCTTCTGTAAAACCACCGAAAACGGCCATAGAGGTCAGAATATCTTTCTCTGTTTCGACGCCAAATTTACCTAAGTAGTCATGTTTGGCCGCCATTTCCTCATATTCCATAAAGGCCGAAAACTCACTATCGGGCATGCCAATTGTCTCAAGCAGGAGCGCATAAGCCGCGATATGTATCGTTTCCATATTGGAAAAGGCCGCGAGCATCATTCTCACCTCAACGGGCTTAAATAATGGCATATAATTTTCCATGTAATTTGCCCCGACCTCCACGTCACTTTGCGTGAAGAAACGGAAAATCTGAGTCAGAAGGTTTTTCTCAACCTCTGTCAGATTGATAGACCAATCCTTCAGATCTTCGCCCAAAGGCACTTCTTCTGGCATCCAATGGACTTGTTGTTGTCTTTGCCAGAAATCATAAGCCCAAGGATAACGAAAGGGTTTATAAGATTGAGACGGCATTAAAAGCCCAGAACTTGTCTTTTCGAAATCCCCCATATGACCCATGCGTCTATCTCCTCAAAAAATTTAGGTGTTACCCGACTCGAAACTGATTCTACTCTAACTCTTTGAAATTAGGGCGATTTATCAGAAATGACAACATATGCTATGTGTCTCGTTGTGATCCACAATATCTAGTATAAGAAATCTTGCAAGCACCATCTTAAGATGCGGCAATATGCAGCTCATATCCGGCTCTATTTATAAACAAGGTGACGAAAAGAATAGATCCTGTTTTCAATTTTTATCCGTTTCACAATCCCACCCGACCTATCAATTCCTAAATTTATATACAGATAATATTCATGTGGCTTTTAGACGTGTTTAAGGGATATCAAAATATATGTTTATATTTCAGATACTTAAAGAGTTTTCATTTTCAATTTATAACTCAAATTGACAAATTGTCGCACCTTTACGAACTAGATTTGTTTCTCTATAGGGCAGGATCATTTTTAAGGAATCCGGCGCGATGGACCATAAACAAACATCATCAAAACATTTGCAAAAGCGTAAAATGCTGCAATTTGTGAGCACGTCTCGTGATATGCCGCAAAAACGCGACGCGAAGGTCAGAAATGAAGACTTCCTTGAGATCTATGGCGATTACATTGACATTAAGGCCCAAGAACAAGCCTCGCGCTGTTCGCAATGCGGTGTTCCCTTTTGCCAAAATCACTGTCCCTTACAAAACAACATCCCTGACTGGTTGAAACTTACGGCCGAAGGCCGAATTCAGGAGGCTTGGGAGGTCTCGAATGCCACCAATAATATGCCGGAAATCTGTGGCCGAATTTGTCCGCAAGACCGTCTCTGCGAAGGCTCTTGTGTTATTGAACAATCTGGGCATGGTACGGTCACCATAGGGTCTGTTGAACGTTACCTATCTGATACCGCTTGGACTGAGGGCTGGATTAAACCTTTGTCGCCCCGTCGTGATAGAGATCTTTCTGTCGGCATAATTGGCGCAGGTCCGGCAGGGCTAGCAACCGCAGAACAGCTCAGAGAGCAAGGTTGGCAAGTAACGGTTTACGATCGTCACGACCGCGCCGGCGGTTTGCTGATCTACGGAATTCCAAACTTTAAACTCGACAAATCAATCGTCGAGCGCCGGGTTAAACGTCTTGAAGCCGGCGGAATTGAATTTGTCTTAAATTGCGATGTGGGCACAGATATTAGTTTTGAGAA
>CAYTLJ010000017.1:0-22910 GCA_964438555.1 uncultured Algimonas sp. | reverse complement strand
GCGGAATTGAATTTGTCTTAAATTGCGATGTGGGCACAGATATTAGTTTTGAGAAGCTCCGCGAAAAACATCAAGCAATTCTGATTGCAACAGGTGTCTACTCTGCGCGCGATTTATCCGTTCCTGGGTCTGGCGCTAAAGGTGTCTCCCCTGCTCTCGACTTTCTAATCGATTCAAATCGACGCGGCCTAGGCGACACCGTCGGAGATGAACCCGCCAAAGATAAAAATGTTGTTGTAATTGGCGGCGGTGACACCGCTATGGATTGCGTTCGAACGGCCGTTCGACAAGGCGCAAAATCCGTCACCTGCCTCTATCGTCGTGACCATGCAAATATGCCGGGGTCTCGCCGCGAGACTGCTAACGCACAAGAAGAAGGTGTGAGTTTTGAATGGTTAGCAGCCCCAAAATCTGTCCATGATGACAAGAATGGCGCCGCAACTAAAGTTCGCGCAGATCGTATGCGCCTTGGCCCTAAAGATGCATCGGGTCGCCAATCGCCTGAACCTATTGGCGAAGAGTTCGATGTAAATGCGGAACTCGTCATCAAGGCGCTTGGATTTACACCTGAAGATATGAAAGCCCTCGATCCTCAACTTGTAACCACACGTTGGGGAACGCTCCGCGTCAACCCGGTTACTTTTGAAACAAACCTACCAGGTGTTTACGCCGCTGGAGATATCGTGCGCGGAGCAAGCCTCGTCGTTTGGGCTATTCGCGAAGGACGCGACGCCGCTGATCATATGCACACATATCTAAAAAGTCTGGAACGCGTTGCCGTCCTGGAAGCGGCAGAATGAAAAACTATCAGAAACAATCTCTACGTGGTGCCATTTCGAACACTGCAAAAGGTGAAACATAATGTCTGAGACGAATAATTGGCTCGCTAATTACGAAAATAAACGCGACACGCTGATAGACGCGCATGTCTATGATCCAGCCGATGAACACGCCAATTGCGGCGTTGGATTGGTTGCCTCTGTCAATGGTCAACCGCGTCGTGACGTCGTTGAAAAATCCATCCAAGCGTTGAAAAATGTTTGGCATAGAGGGGCTGTGGATGCGGATGGTAAAACCGGCGACGGCGCTGGCATTCGCCTCGATATCCCACAGGAATTTTTCCGCGCTCAAGTCGAACGCACAGGCCACAAACCCAATAACGTCAAAATCGCTGTCGGCATGATCTTCTTACCGCGCACTGATTTTGGCGCCCAAGAAGCTGCGCGTACAATTGTCGAAACAGAACTTTTGAAAGAAGGGTTTTATATTTATGGTTGGCGCCAAGTCCCAATCGATGTGTCGATTATTGGTGACAAAGCCAAAGCCACGCGCCCAGCCATTGAACAAGTTATGTTCAGGGATCCCAAAGGCCGTAAAGGGAATACATTAGAACGCGAACTTTATATTGTCCGCAGGCGCATTGAAAAGCGCGTCATCGCAGCCGCCATTCCAAGCTTCTATGTCTGCTCGCTTTCTGTACAAACCATTATCTACAAAGGTATGTTCCTGGCCGAAGATATTGATAATTTTTATCCCGACCTCAAAGATGATCGGTTTATTTCGCGCGCGGCGATTTATCACCAGAGATTTTCGACCAATACATTCCCGTCTTGGCAACTCGCGCAACCTTTCCGCATGCTCGCGCATAACGGCGAAATCAATACATTAAAAGCCAATGTGAATTTGATGAAAAGCCATGAAATTAAAATGGCCTCATCTGCATTCTCCGACCGTGCAGAAGATGTGAAACCTGTCATTCAAAAAGGCAGCTCTGATTCTGCAGCGCTTGACGCCGTTTTTGAATTATTGGTGCGTGCAGGTCGCTCTGCCCCAATGGCGAAAACCCTTTTGGTTCCAGAAGCCTATTCCAAACGCGGCGATCTTATGCCGCCCGAATGGCGCTCACTATATGAATATTGCAATGCCGTTATGGAGCCTTGGGATGGCCCCGCTGCCCTGGCCGCCTATGATGGACGTTGGGTTATGGCAGGACTTGACCGCAATGGTCTTCGTCCGCTTCGCTATGCCTTATCTGCTGATGGCATTCTTGCCGTCGGATCTGAGACTGGGATGTGCCCAATGGACGAAGCTGATATTGTTCAACGCGGCGCTTTAAAGCCCGGTCGGATGATCGCTGTCGATTTGGAAGAGGCGCGTTTTTACGATTCTTCGGAAATATTAGACGAACTTGCCAATAAGAAACCCTATCGTAAATGGCTCGAAAAATCGATCGATCTTGATGAAAAGCTAGCCGGTCCAGAAATTATTTCGCTGACAGGTGAAGCGCTTATGCGTCGTCAGATGTCATGTGGTCAATCCCTCGAAGATATGGAGCTTATTCTCTCGCCCATGGCAGAGATGGGCAAAGAAACTGTGGGCTCAATGGGCGATGATACGCCACTTGCTGTCTTGTCCGATATATACAGACCTCTATCGCATTTCTTCCGTCAAAATTTCAGCCAAGTTACAAACCCGCCAATTGATCCCTTACGTGAAACCCGCGTTATGGGTCTGAAAACGCGGTTCCGGAATTTGAGAAATATTCTGGCGGAAGCGGGGACGCAAACAAAGGAAATGCTCGTGCTCGACAGCCCTGTCATGACGACTGGCATGTATGAGAGATTTGTCAAATTGGTCGGTAAGTCAAATGTCAAACTTATTGATTGCACATTTGATCCAGAGGCCGCTTTGCAAAAACCTGGCGGCCGGACACTTAAAGCCATGTTGGCGCGCATTAAACAAGAAGCAGAAGATGCCGTTCGAAACGGAGTCGAAAATATTGTTCTCTCAGATGAATTTGTCGATGAAAATAAAGCAGCCGCCCCAATCATTCTTTGCGTGGGCGCTGTTCAAACGCACTTGGTCGAACAAGGCTTAAGGTCATCTTGTTCTATATTGGTCCGGTCTGCCGAATGTCTCGATACACATTATTTCGCTGTTCTGATTGGTGCAGGCGCGACGGCTGTGAACGCTTATATGGCACAAGATTCACTGGCTGACCGTGTTAAACGCGGCCTGTTGGAAATGTCCACAGATGAAGCCGTTACGCAATATAAGAAAGCCATTGAAGGCGGTCTGTTAAAGATCATTTCCAAGATTGGAATATCGGTGATCTCGTCTTATCGGGGCGGAAATAATTTTGAAGCACTGGGCCTATCGCGCGCACTCGTCGGCGAAAACTTCCCGGGCATGAAATCTCGAATTTCAGGGCTCGGTCTTGCGGGCCTAGAAGTCAAAATCGTCGAAGCGCATGAAAATGCCTATGACAGTAATGTCGTGCGCCTCCCCATTGGTGGGCTGTACCGCGTCCGTGCCAAAGGCGAGCGCCATGCCTATCAGGCCGATATGATCCATATGTTGCAAGAGGCAACCACGCGGCAGGATTATGAGCTTTACCGCAAATATGCCGAGGTCGTAAATTCTCAAGAACCGATCCAAATTCGCGACCTCTTGGATATTAAACCCGCTGAGCAGGCTTTGCCGATGAGTAAGATCCAATCAGTCAATGAAATTCGGCGACGGTTTTGTACGCCTGGCATGTCTTTAGGTGCCTTGTCGCCAGAAGCACATGGGACGTTAAATGTTGCTATGAACCGGATTGGCGCGAAATCGGTGAGCGGTGAAGGCGGCGAAGATCGCGCACGTTATATTCCCCTCCCCAATGGCGATAATATGAATTCTGCCGTCAAACAAATCGCGTCAGGACGATTTGGCGTCACAGCGGAATATCTGAACCAATGTCGCGAAATTGAAATTAAAGTGGCGCAAGGAGCCAAACCCGGTGAAGGCGGGCAATTACCCGGTTTTAAAGTCACGGAAATGATTGCGAAATTCAGAAATGCGACGCCGGGCGTGTCACTTATTTCGCCCCCACCGCATCATGATATTTATTCTATCGAAGATCTGGCACAACTTATTTACGACTTAAAGCAAATCAATCCCATCGCGCGCGTTGCCGTCAAATTAGTCGCAAGTTCGGGCGTTGGTACAATTGCGGCCGGTGTTGCCAAAGCAAAAGCAGACACAATCCTTATTGCTGGGCATAATGGCGGGACAGGTGCCTCACCCAATACCAGCCTTAAATATGCGGGTATCCCGTGGGAGCTCGGCTTATCAGAAGCGCATCAGGTTCTAACGCTTAATAATCTGCGCGACAAAATCACCTTGCGAACAGATGGTGGTTTAAAAACAGGTCGAGATATCGTCATTGCTGCGCTTTTGGGCGCTGAAGAATACGGCATTGGGACGCTCTCTTTGGTGGCCATGGGATGTATCATGGTCCGCCAATGTCATTCAAACACTTGCCCTGTTGGGGTTTGCGTCCAGGACCCGGCCTTGCGCGAAAAATTCACAGGCACGCCTGAAAAAGTCATCAATCTCATGACATTTATCGCCGAAGATGTGCGTGAAATTTTGGCGAAAATGGGATTCGAATCCTTGGACGAAATTATTGGTCGCACTGACCTGCTTGCACAAGTCAGCCGCGGGGCTGAAAATCTGGATGATCTGGACCTTAATCCTGTACTCGCGCAAGTTGATCGCAAACGCGTACAAGATAGTCGAGAAGACCGAATTCCGGTTCCAGATACGCTTGATCCGCAAATCATCGCTGATGGGAAACAACTCTTTGAACGGGGTGAGAAAACTCATCTAACCTATGCTATTCAAAATGTTCATCGGGCTGTCGGCACAAGAACCTCAAGTATGATCTATAAAAAGTTTGGGGCCGAAGGCCTGCCACCGGGTCACCTAACCGTAAGATTACGAGGCTCCGCCGGACAATCCCTTGGAGCCTTTGGCATGAAAGGCCTAAGGCTCGTCGTTGACGGAGACGCCAATGATTATGTTGGTAAAGGCCTATCTGGTGCCGAAATTATTGTCGCGCCCCAAGGCCGAACCCCTATCGATGCCCATGTCTCAGCGATTGTCGGCAATACCTGCCTTTACGGGGCAACTCAGGGATCACTCATGGCGGCTGGGCGTGCGGGGGAACGGTTTGCCGTTCGAAATTCTGGCGCAGAATCCGTTGTCGAAGGACTCGGCACAAATGGGTGCGAATATATGACGGGTGGTGTGGTTGTCGTTTTGGGCAGTGTTGGCGATAATTTTGGCGCAGGCATGACGGGTGGTATGGCTTATATTTATGACGTCAACGACGCTTTTGAAAAAGCCGCCAATCCAGATTCGATTGTCTGGCAACGTTTTGGATCTGAATATTATGAGGAACAATGCAAAGATCTGATCCGTAAACATGCGAGCCAAACAGGATCTGATTTTTCCAAGAAAATTCTCGCAGAGTGGGATTTTGAACGCAGCAAATTCTGGCAAGTTGTCCCGAAAGAAATGCTAAACCGGTTAGAAATTCCTCTGCAAGACGCAGCGGAATAATAAAAAGCCCGCTCAATTGAGCGGGCTTTTTTATAGTTTAAATTAAATCAACTTACCGCGCTTTTAGGGCCGCTGCGAGATCCTTAGACTTTGCATCTTTCAACGCGGCGCAAAGCTCAATCGACTCTAATGTCTGTGCCAATGATCTCTCATATCCTGGCATTAATTCAGCATTGGCTTCAACAAATTGACGGACTTCATCGCGGCGTTCCAGGGAACAAAAATTTCCACCTGCGCCTGGAAGACCACCTTTGCGAACATCTGGGACTTTTTGAACATAGGTTGCAAGATTAGCTTTAAACCAATCCCACGTCTGGTCGCCAAATTTATCCGATGCCAATAGGCTATTTAGAACCGTACCCGATTGCCTCCCGGTCAAAGGACTATTTTCCGACAAAACAATATCATTTAAAATTTTCTTATAAATGGCGTCATCATTAACAGCGCCTAGGGCTCCGGACGCTGCGCCTTTTTCGAGCGCCGATCCATTTTTCGCGAGGTCTAACAATGGCGCATAGGCTCGCGCACTATGTTGACGCATTGTTTCGCGCAAGGACAGACCAAGCATATTTTGGTCCATCTTGTCTTTGTCTATCTCTCCATTAAGGCCCAAATATTGTGAGCCGCGTTTTACCATGAGATCTCGAATGGTCTGGTCTTGACCCGCAACAACCAACCAACCTGCCAAATTTGGCGCTAAAAGTTCGCCTTCAACCGTGTCGGTCCCGACAATGCGCTCATATCGTGTTTTATAGCTTTTATTGATATGGCGCGCGAGATCTGAGCGGCTTTCTGGGAGCACACTAAACATAAAGGCTAATAATCTTGTTGATCCAGATGCAACATCATATTCTGGATGGTTTGCAAAAGCCGCCATGCCGTCAAGAAAAACGCTGGCCTCAACCTCTCCCGCTCTAAAGGCCGCAACCAAACTATCCAATGTAACTAAAGCCTCTCTTGTATTTAGCTTATCAAGATTTGCGATTAAGGCTGCCCAGCCCTCAGTATCCAGAGTAAACCGGTAATAACCTGCGCCATCCGCATTGGGTAAAATCCAATCTGGAGACTGTTCTTTGAAAAGATCAGAAACATTTGTGTCTTTATCTTTTAGAAGAAATTTAGACGTCTCGACATTTTGTCCAAATCCCATTTTGACCACAACCGGAATTTGCCAGCTTTGGCCTTGCCGTGTCTTGGAACCAAGCGGTGCATAGCGCGATTGGGCAACATTTAAGGATGCACCATTTGCTTCTAATTTCACCAATGGCAAACCTGGTTGGTCCACGAAACTTTTCATCGCCTCAACAACGGTCGCATCGTCTGAGCCATCTGCAATGGATTGAAAGAAATCATTACCTGTTGCAACATCATCAGCATATCGCTTCATATGTAAGCGAACCCCATCCCGGAATTTCTCTTCCCCGAGATAGCTTTCAAACATAGATAAAACACCGCCCCCTTTACGGTATGTTATCCCGTCAAATTGATCCATCACATTTTCTGAGCGTGCGAGCGGTTCTCTTACGCTCCGCGTTGTTGAGAGCGTATCAATATTCATAGCCCCAAGAGAGGCATTAAGCGTCACACGGTCATAATTTGCATCGGGATAAGCAATATCGATCGCCTTATTTCCCATCCACGTCGCAAAGGCTTCATTGAGCCAAATATCTTCCCACCAAACAGGCGTCACAAGATTACCAAACCACTGATGGGCGAGTTCGTGTGAATGGACACGGTCATAGGCACGTCTTTGGGATAAGGGCGCATTTTCATCCATCAGCAATAGAAATTCGCGGTAAACAATCGCGCCCGGATTTTCCATCGCGCCAAAAGCATAATCAGGTGCGGCAATAAGGTCGAGCTTTTCATAAGGATATGGCGTTCCGAAATATTCCTCTAGCGCCGTCAATATTGGTTCCGTGCCCTTTAAGGCAAAATCGAGGTTTTTGCCCTGCCCTTTGGCGGCGATTGCGCGTAATTCTAAAGGCGTTTTGCGAACAGAATTTGGCGGGATCGTGCCAAAATCATTCATTTCATATGGGCCAACCGCAAAGGCAATCAAATAGCTTGGCAGGGGTTTTGTTTGGGCAAATTTATGGGTCGTCCAGTCACGTCCATCATCACCAGATTTTTTATCGGTCGATGTTTCCGGCGTATTGGAAATCACCAAATTTTCTGATGGCGAGGTGATTGAAAGGGTGAAAGGCACTTTATATTTTGGCTCATCAAAACTTGGAAATGCCTCACGCGCGCCAAGCGGTTCAAACTGGGTGACGATATAGGCATCTTCACCCCGTTCAACTTTATAGGCTGAGTTTAAGTTCTGATTATATGGCGTAACATATTCCAATTTCAGAACGGCTTTACCTGTCGGTAAATTTTGGTTTGATGTCAGTTTCGCAATACCTGATGGTGCCTCATCAAGTGGGATTGGGTTAAACCTAAGATCAATTTCTGTCCCATTACGATAGGAAATAGTGGCTTTAGAAACCGTCATTTCTTTGGCATGGATCCATATAAGCTGATCTGAGATTTTTACATCCACATCAATTTCAACGACACCAGACATAGTGTCAGATTGCGGGTCGATCGTCATATCCACACGATAAGCTTGTGGTATAGCAATTTCTGGTAATTGCGCATGTGGCACGGCACTTAGATCTTGCTGTGCACGTTTTAAAGCCTGTGTCTCAACGTTGGACTCTTTCGAGGTCTTGTTGGGCGTGGTTTTGCCTCCCCCACACCCAAATAGCATCACTGCCACACATGTTGTGGCCAGCAAGTTCGAAATTTTCATGCTCAATATCCAATTTGACGGTTTTTTTCGGCTCTTAGACTATTGTTACGGAAAAGATATTCCAATTCACAACCCTTTTAGGCGACATTCAGCCTCGCCAAAAAGAAAGTTATGGTATAACAACACACGCCATGAGTGCGAATAGCCATATATCAGACGCGGAATTATCGGCCACAGCTGACAACCGCTTCGACCAACCCGTCAGGCGCGGTCGACCCGGTCGGCTGCCGCCAGATCATTCCGCTATCATCACGCGGCGGATTACAGCGCTAGCCGTCGTGCTGGGTATTGTAATGGCCGCTGGAAAGTTTTGGCTTTACGGACAAACGGGATCCATCGGAATTCTAGCCTCACTGGCCCATTCAGCTCTGGATATTTTCGGAGCGATCGCAAGTTTTATTGCGGTCCGCTTTGCGGCTAAAAAACCAAATAAGACCTACCGTTTTGGTTTTGGCAAAGCCGAGAGTTTTGCGGCTGTTTTCCAAGTCTGCCTAGTCGTACTTGCCGCCCTTCACTTGCTTGAAGCTGTTATTGGTCAAATTCAGCATTACGGTCATGATCACGCGGTCAACCATGCCCATTCTATTCCAAATTCAGGGCCCGCCATTTTTATACTGCTTATCTTTATTGCCTTAACAAGCTGGCTCATTATCGCACAAAGTTGGGCTATTCGCGCAACAGGTTCGATTGCCGTTAGAGGTGACCGCGCGCATTATTTTGCAGACCTCCTCGCAAATATCTTTGTCATTATAGGCATAGCTCTGGCCAGCTATACATCGCTCAAATGGGCTGATTCTGTTGTCGGTGGTTTGATGGCCATCTGGCTCTTATTTACGGCCTTTCAAATTGCGCGCCACGCATGGGCGCAATTAATGGATCAGGAACTAAATCCCGATGAACGCCGTGCAATCTCTCGACTGGCGATGACGGATCCATCTGTCAGGGCCGTAACAGACCTTAGAACACGCGCCTCTGGTCCACATCTCCATATTCAAATGCGGCTTGATCTCGACGAAACCCTCTCATTATCTGAGGCCCATGATATAATCTTGGCGGCGGAAAAACGGATCATGGATGAGTTTCCAGCCGCCGATATCTTAATCCATCCCCACCCGGCTGGATGCGGTCATAGTCATGGCAATAAACGCTTTCAGGATTTAGAAGAGATTAACCCTAATTCTTAAGGTTTCATTTGCCATGTTTGGGCTATGTCGCCTTAGTGCGTACCCTATATCATTTTCCATTGCACCCGCCCTCTCGTATGGCCAGGATAACGCTGGCTGAGAAGAAGCTGAAGGTGAAAGAGATCATTATTGATCCATGGTCGCCAGATCCTGCCTTTCTGGATTTAACCGCCGAAGGGGCCCCGCCCGTTCTGATAGATCTGACGAAACAAGGCACGCTTACAATCAGCACGGCGCGTGCCATTACAGAATATGCCAATGACGGGTCAACGCGAAACCCGCTTCTCTCAGAAGACCCTTTTGAACGCGCAGAAGCGAGACGGCTGTGTGCGTGGTTTGACACGCAATTCTCAGAGGATGTTGACAGCTATATTTTAACGGAAAAAATTGAACGTGCCGTCTTATCTCAAACGCAATTTGATGTGGGACCCGCTGATCCAAATATTTTACGCGAAGGGCGCTTAAATCTGGAACGACACTTAAACTATCTGACATCACTTCTGGAAAAACGCGACTGGCTGGCCGGACGGCGATTATCCTTAGGCGATATTGCGGCTGCCGCCCATCTCTCCTGCCTGGATTTCTTGGGCGAGATTAATTGGAGAGATTACACCCTATTGACGGAATGGTACCAAAAAATAAAATCTCGTCCCTCAATGCGCAGCCTATTAGGTGACCGCGTTGCAGGCCTAAGACCCCCACGTCATTATACTGATCTGGATTTCTGATTGGGTTTTGAACTGAGAAATGCTATAGTCTCTCTTATTATAAAGGGACTTATATCATGAGAATAATTTTAACCTCTGTTTTTACAGGCCTGTGTTTAGCGCTGTCTCCAGTATTAGCACATTCATCATTCGCACAATCCAAAACTGAGTCCTCCATCGCCGCCGTACAAGATATGGCCGAATGGTCTCAGCAAGCCCTTGCTATTCAAACTGGTATGATGGACCTATTCGCGCCAGACTTAATGGAAGAATTATTTGCTGTTTTGGACAGTGAAAATACAGACGACATTGAGCGCTATGGTCAAAATTATGAGGCCCACAGACAAGTCATTCTCGCTCGGGCTAAATCACAAATTGACGCGCTTCCTCCACCGGAAAAATGGAATTTTGACCCGAATTTATTTTCTAAAATCGAAGCTGGAATTTTTCGCGCAACAAAAAAACAATATAATGCTATGGATGAAATGTATTCCGAATTTGAAATAATGTCGGGCGCCTTGTCTGATATTTTAATAAATATCGAGTCCAATAACTTGAACGCTCTTGAAGATATAAATGAGATTCAGGTCAAAAGTGCGGTAAAATTAATTGAGTTGGAAAATCAACAACTCGATGGCTACATTGCTGCAATTCCAAAAGACAACCCTAATTATGACTTTCAAAAAATTGTCAAACAGGTCAATCTTGTATCACTCGCGGAAATGGGTTTGAGTTTGGATTTGAATTATAATCTCGAGGATCGGCGAAGAGTCGGGCAAAATATGCGATCTCAAGCTGAACCTATTCCAGACCTTATCCAGAGTGGGCGCCTCAACTTAAAAAACCAACTTAGAGAATTGAAGTCTATCCCGCTAGAAGGGTCGCCTTCCCAAGAAAGAGACTTCATAGAAAATGTTATCGTCGCAATTAGTTCATTTGATGAAACTTTTGACATCGAAAATAAGATTTTTAAAAATTTAGATTCCAGTGCAACGCTCTATCTGTCAAACGCGTCTGATGAAGAAATTGAGGGCCAAATCGATGAAATTGATTTAGAGTTTTTACGTCTGATAGACGAACGCGCAAATCTAATGCAAAAACGAATATCTTTGCTTCAGTAAAAACGAATATAAAATTTACATGGTCGGCATGAAAGCCTTTATAAAACGCGCGGAACGTCTCGGCTTTACCGCGCCGCATATCGTTGATCTTGATCAGTTTGGGTCTGAGGCAGGCGATGGTCTATCCAAGGCTATCCATAAAAATCATCATGCCACCATGTCATGGCTTGCGGAGACGGCACTAAGGCGGTCCCACCCAAAAAACCTTTGGCCGGACGCCCAAAGCGCCATAGTGCTTGGGATGAATTATGGGCCTGAAACAGATCCTCTCCAAACGCTAGCACATTTGGATGTCGCCACAATTTCCGTCTATGCGAGAGGTCGCGATTATCATGACCTGATCAAGGGACGCCTCAAAGAACTCGCTGGCATTTTAGCGCGCGACACGGATGAGGACGTCAAAGTCTTTGTCGACACGGCACCTCTGATGGAAAAACCCCTCGCCATGGCGGGCGGCTTGGGTTGGCAAGGAAAACACACAAATCTCGTCAACCGGGACTATGGGTCTTGGTTGTTTTTAGGGGTGATTTTAAGCGCCGCCAAATTAGACGCAACACCAGCGGAACTGGATCATTGTGGGAGTTGTCGGGCTTGTTTGGATATTTGTCCGACAGATGCTTTCCCAAAGCCTTATCAGCTAGATGCCAGACGGTGCATCTCATATCTAACGATTGAACATAAAGGCCCGATTGAAGAGAGCCTCAGGTCAAAAATGGGTAACCGGATTTATGGCTGTGATGATTGTCTTGCGGTTTGTCCGTGGAATAAATTCGCGAAACTTGGGCAAGAAACCAAGCTCAAAGCACGCGATGACCTAAACGCACCCGCACTGTCTGAACTCGCCCAATTGGGCGAAGACAACTTCCGACAAAAATTTTCTGGGTCACCGATCAAACGCATTGGATGGACCCGGTTCCTGCGCAATGTGCTTTATGCGATTGGGAATAGTCAGGACACCTCTTTCATTCCGGTCATCCAGCCCTATATCAATGCCGATGATCCGACTATTTTTGATGCTGCTAATTGGGCGAAAGCTCAAATAGAGAATTCGAAATAGGTCGGATTAAAAACCCGTTTTTTAATAAGGCATCTCAGTGAGCCCCACTCAAGACCTATATATTAGCTTGGCCGCGCTTTTCATCTGCGCTGTCATTGCTTTTTTTGGGATCAGAAATAATTTTGCGGAAAAGAAAAATATCCGTATTTACCGTCCCCCTTGGATGGTCTTTGCGCTCGCCGCGATTTCAGTCGGCTTTATGGTCCTCGTCCATATCGCCAATCTATTGGGGTTTGAAACGGGTAATCGCTGATTAACGCGAAGCCCAGATCACGGCTATCCTGTAAAAAAAGCGTCAAGGAATTGCCTTACGTACAAAAAGCTTGTTCAAGTAAACCTATGGACGGTCATCCAAAAATACTTATCACAGGCGCAACCTCTGGATTGGGTCGTGAACTTGCACAGCAACTCGCAGATCAAGGCAATCACATCCTTGCGACGGGTCGGCGGCAATCCCGCCTTGAAACCCTATCCGAGCATGATTTGATCGAAGGGCAAGTTCTCGATTTGAATGATCAAACGGCGATTGAAGCCTTTTGTAAATCGATAGATAAAATAGACGGCATCATCCTAAATGCAGGCATTACATTTGCGGATGATTTCATCAAAGGCGATCTAGAAACAGATTTAGCTTTAATCCAAACAAATATTGTGGCTAATTTGCAGCTCATTCGCGCGCTCATGCCTATCCTAAAAGCAAATCAAGGCCGCATATTACTTATTGCGAGTTTAGGTGGGTTAGTTCCTGTGCCTTATCAGTCTGTCTATGCAGGCACGAAAGCATTTCTTGTTAATTTTGGCTTGTCTTTGCGCGAGGAACTCGCGGGAACAGGCGTCTCAGTGAGTATATTTGCGCCAGGGGGGATTAAAACAGAAATGACGGATATTCCCGCCATGTCCCATCTGGAAAAAAACATGGCACCCGTCAAAGACGTCGCAATGGCCGCAATAAAAGCCTATGAAAAAACCCCGTCACTTTCCGTGCCAGGGTTTCAAAATAAAATTATTGCATTTGCAGGAAAATTTCTTTCCAGAGCCTTTATCGCCAAACAAGCCGCAAAGATTTACAACAATAAAAAATAAGGTTTGGCGAAAACTAAATCTATTCTTTTGAGGTCGTAAAAGCGCAAATTTTATTGCCATCGGGATCACGCAGGTAAGCGCCATAAGGACTACCAGGCGCCCCCGAACGTTCGCCTGGCTCGCCTTCACACCGTCCACCATTGGAACAGCCCGCCGCGTAAAACGCATCGACTTCGGCACGTGTCTTGGCGGAAAAGCCAATCGTGCCGCCATTTGCAAATGTGGCGGGTTCACCATTGCGCGGTTTACCGACTCCGAAAGCACCGCCCTTTGCATCGCTATAAAAAGCACTCTCGCCCATTCTTTTGCCTTGAATACCAATCGCGCCCAAGACGGCATCATAAAAGGCAATCGCCTCATCCGGATTATTAGATCCAACCATAATATGTGTGAACATTTGACTTTCCTTTCAGTCGTATTTTCGCTCGTTTAGACTTAGTACGAAAGCTGTAATCTCAACGATTTTTATTAAACTCTTTTTCCGAGAAATCATCAAAGGCATCAATAACGCCGTCGACTGGGCCTTGCATGCGAATGACGCCTTCATGTAGCCAAATCGCATTTTTACAATAGGCGCGCACAATTTTCGTATTGTGACTGGCGAGGACAAAGCCTGAGGCTCGCCCAACCATATCTTTGAGACGTGTTTCAGCCTTTTTACGAAAGACCTTATCCCCCGCACCGATCCACTCATCGAGAAGCAATATTTCGGGATCTAGTGAGGTAATCGTCGCAAATGACAGACGCATGGCCATACCCTGTGAATAGGTCACCATCGGATCATCAATGACAGCTTCTAATTCACTAAACTCAATAATTTGAGGCATGAGCTCCAGCATTTCCTGCCGCGAAAATCCTGCGATCATACCCATGAGTAATATATTTTTCCGGCCAGACATATCAATCCGCATGCCAATGCCAAGATTAAACAAAGCCGCCACGCGCCCATTGACTTCAACGCGGCCCGAATTGGGTTCATAGATTTTGGCCATGATCCGCAAAAGCGTTGATTTCCCGGATCCATTTAATCCGATCAAAGCGAGGCTTTCACCCTTTTTCACATTGAGTTTTATATTCTGTAAAGCCGGCCTAGACGGGCTCGACCGCGTAAATAATCCGCGAAATCCACCCGCCACTTTAGGATAGGTCAGGTGGACATTTTCCAGATCGATTAATGTGTCTGCGCTCATCTCATTACACCCAAAAGACGACACGTTTTCTAAAGAAATGCAACAGAACAATAGCGACGATCCAGCCAATGACAGTCAGGCTTCCCACAACGATCCATGAGAGTTGCGGATGGGTCCCATAGATCATCGGGTCACGAACAATGGCGATATAATGGGTAAAGGGATTCCAATTTAAAATGGCGGCCTTGGCGCCGACTTGAGACGGAAAATACAGAATTGGGGTCAGGAAAAACATGACGCCCATAATTGATTGTACCAAGTGGGCGAAATCTCTGAACCGCGTACACACAATGCCTAAAAAAATCTGTGCCCAGACGGCATTGATCAATATAACGATAAACCCAAAAATAGCCCATAGGGCCTCAAGCGGTATTTTCCATTTTGAGACATAAATAATAAAAAGAACAACCGGGATCTGGTAAATAACTTTGATAACACCGCGAATGATAGACCGCAGAATAAATCCGGTGAGCGGCATATCTGTGGCGAGCAACCAATTGCGCGATTGAATAAACACATTAGACCCATCAACAACAAGTTGTTGTAAGAAATAAAACATCCACAACCCAATTGTCAGCCACATCATATATTCGCCCGGTTCACCCGGCGCGAAAGAACCAAAAATCAGGGCTTTGACGGCAACAAATAGACCAAAGGCAAAAGCTATCCAGGCAATCCCGACGATTGAACGTTTATAGGTTTGCTGCATATCTGTGACAGACATGCGAACCCAGAGGTTAAAGCGGGAAAAGGCTTGTCCTATATCTCGAAAGGCGTGGCTCATATTGTTGAGTGGGTTAGACGCGTCAAATCACGGCTGCAAGCCTCATTTTCGTCCTTTCAAACGGATAGTGCATTATATCCATAAATCCAATCAAAGCGCGACCCTATGACCGATGGCAATACCCGTCCGCCAATCCACATCGGCCCATAGGTTGAGAGTTGTGATAAGGGTCCAGATATATGAAAGGTCTTCATATTGGCACGAGACGCGGCTTGAACTTTTGTCGTTCGCGGCAGTCTCGCCATATGGTAAAGCGTCAAAGCTTTTTCAATCGGATATGATTTTAAGGCTTGGCTCAAGACCCAGCCATCTTCTACCGCCATGGCCGCACCTTGCGCTAAAAATGGTAACATGGGATGAGCCGCATCCCCCAAAAGCGCAACGCGACCTTTATGCCATTTGGATAAAGGGGGGCGATCAAACAAAGCCCATTTATAAAGCTTATCTGATGTTTCGATCAACTGCGTAATCACAGGATCCCAACCGTCGAAATCTTCCAACGCCTCACCCTTTTGTCCCTCTATCGACCACCCTTCCTCAAGCCAGTCATCTGTCTCAACAACGCCAACAAAATTGGCAAATTGTCCCTCAGCACCAAGCCTATAGGTCACAGCATGGCGTCCGGGTCCAAACCAAGCGCAGGCTGTTGGGGGCGGAATATTTCCGCCGAGGGCCTCGAGTGGCACAACACTTCGCCAGGCAATATTACCCGTAAAATCCGCTGCAACCTCGCCGCAAATATAATCCCGAACAACCGAATGAATACCGTCAGCCCCAATCAGAATATCGCCCTCTATGGTTTCACCAGAGCTTAATTCCACACGCGCATGGGTGTCCGTTTGGTCGATATGTTTGACGTCAGTCCCTAATTTTAAAACGCCTTGAGGCAAAGCCCCACTTAAGGCGGAGATATAATCTGCGCGGTGAATATGCAGATATGGCGCGCCCCAACGCCGCTGAGACTTACCTTTCAAATCGATAGAAAAAATCTGCCGCCCGCTGCGACCCAAACGTGTTTCTATCGCCTCCGGATAAAATGCATTTTCCGACACATAGTCGAATAGATCCAAACCCTTTAAGACCTTCACCGCATTGGGCGAAATTTGGATCCCCGCCCCGACAGGCTCAAGCGAAACCGCTTTCTCAAATAGGGTAACCTCAAACCCGTTTTGCAGACACGCATGGGCTAGGGTTAGCCCGCCTATTCCGGCACCAATAATAAGAATGCGTGTCATGGGTTGCGTTCTGCGCAAGTCCAAAACTTTAATCAACAAAAAAGGCGGTGAACATGTCACCGCCTCTTCTCCCACATAAGATTATTTGCGCTCCTCTAAAAAATAATCTTTCTCAGGGGATAAATGGAATGAACTCAGTGTTGACTAAGCCGCGCTCTCAAACTGGTTCATTGTATTATGTTCTCCGCCCGCTTTAAGCGCACGTTCGCCGCCAGTCATCTCTTTGAAATCATCTCCAAGATTTGAGCCGACTTCATGTTGATGTTTGACGGCAGACACACCACCGCGAATTTCTTCACGTTGAATATTTTTGACATAGGCCAGCATTTTATCGTCGCCAAAATACCCATCGGCCAGGTCATTCATGACTTTGGCCGTGCCGTGGAATGTCGGCAAGGTAATCAGATTATGGAAAACCCCCGCCTCTCTTGCGATATCGGTTTGGAAGGCTCTCAACCTTGCATCCGCCTCAAGACCAAGCGCATCTTCGTCATAACCTTTTGACATTAAGCGGTTATCATCAGGGTAATCACCTGCATTGATTTGACCGCTTTCAATCCAATCGGCTCTGACTTGTTTGCGCAGGTTCAACGTCCAGTTAAAGGACGGACTATTATTATATGTCAGCTTTGCATTGGGCACGACCGCTTTCACGCGGTTGACCATGTCCGCAATAATTTTGACATTGGGCGTCGCCGTTTCAATCCAGAGAAGATCAGCCCCGCCATCTGTCAGACTGCTAATGCAATCCTCAACAACGCGGTCTGCACCTGTGTCAGCTCTGAATTTATATAGGCCATTTGGAAGTCGAACAGGTTTGACAAGTTCACCGTCAATCACAATCGCGACCTCGCCTTCTTTCACAGGGTTGGCCTCTGTCACGGGTTCGGTCTCAAGCCATTTATTATACTCATAAGCTTCGTCACCAATCTCACGCGACACGGCGATTTTTTGCGTCAGGCCAGCGCCAAGACTATCAGTCCGAGCGACAATGACACCGTCATCAACGCCGAGCTCTTCAAAGGCCATGCGACACGCCCTTAGTTTTTCAACAAAGTCTTCGCGTGGAACCGTGACTTTGCCGTCCTGGTGACCACATTGTTTGGCATCAGAGACTTGATTTTCAATTTGCAAGCAACACGCGCCCGCCTTGATCATTTCCTTGGCGAGTAGATATGTTGCGTGCACATTCCCGAAACCGGCATCAATATCGGCAATGATCGGACGAACATAGGATTGATGGGTATCAATTTTTTGAATAATGGCCGCTTTCTCAATCTCGCTATTAGCGGCTTTAAGCTCGGCAAATAGGTCATTTAACTCAACCTCGTCGGCTTGACGCAGAGACACATAGATTTCCTGGATCAGATCAACCACAGAAGTTTTCTCATGCATGGATTGATCGGGTAAGTGACCAAAGCGGTTACGAAGGCCGGCAACCATCCAGCCCGATAGATAGACATAAGCGCCATCAAGCGTGCCTTTTTGACGCTTTATCGCGCGCATTTTTTGCATGGCGTGAAAGCCCGACCAACAGCCAAGCGATTGGGTGAATTTGCTATTATCCAGATCATAGGCGGCCATATCTGCGCGCATGATTTTTGCCATATCTTTGGCAATGTCCAAATGGGTGCTATAGGTATTTTGCGTCTTGAGCTGCGCCAAGTCTTCAATATTTATACCTGCAGGTGCACCATTTGGGTAACGCTGACGAAGATTGTTTAATGTGTTTGAATAGCTCATCTATGCCTCCAAAATTTCATAGGCTGGAATTGTAAGGAACTCTGGCAACAGATCACCCGTTGCCGTTTGGGTGAAGATATTGACAGCCTCTTCAAAGCGCTCCGATTGATAGGCTTCACCAAGCTCGGCTTTGAGTGCAGACACTTCTTCACCTAAAATTCGATCGTAAAGATCGGACGTCATCGTTTCGGTGCGGCCATCTTCCATCTGAACCTCAGCCCCATGACGAAGCCATTGCCAGATTTGGGTGCGAGAGATTTCGGCCGTCGCCGCATCTTCCATAAGATTGTGAATGGGCACCGCACCCCGCCCGCAAAGCCAAGCTGCTATATAGCGTATACCGACCTCTATATTTGTCCGAACACCGGCCTCGGAAATCGTGCCTGTATGCGGCGTGAGCATAGCCTTATCAGAAATGCGTGGATATTGTCGTTTCTTCAAAATCTGGTTTTTGGCCGGCATATCGGCATCGAACGCGTCCATCGCCACAGGCACAAGGGCGGGATGCGCGACCCACGATCCATCATGCCCTAAGCGGACTTCGCGTTGCTTGTCCTGGCGTACCTTGTCAAAGGCAATCTTATTGGCCGCTTCGTCATTTTTAACGGGGATTTGCGCCGCCATACCGCCCATGGCGTGAGCGCCGCGCTTATGACAAGTCTCGACCAGACGTGAGGCATAAGCCGCAAGGAAAGCTCTATCCATCCCGACTTGCGCGCGCTCGGGTAGGACAAATTCCTGATGATTTCGGAGCG
The DNA here is from genome assembly GCA_964438555.1 of uncultured Algimonas sp. Taxonomy (GTDB): domain Bacteria; phylum Pseudomonadota; class Alphaproteobacteria; order Caulobacterales; family Maricaulaceae; genus Litorimonas. The sequence goes on along the minus strand of CAYTLJ010000017.1, from coordinate 3,866 downwards.
TTTTAATATAGCTAAATATATAATCCCAACGTCCGCAATTCAGGCCTGTAATATGACGTCTCAGGACATATAGAATTTCATCCATCTGAAAGGCAGCCGGCAGGGTCTCGATAAGGACCGTGCATTTAATCGTCGCGCTCGGAATGCCCAAAGCGGCCTGCGCAAAATTGAACACATCATTCCAAAGACGCGCTTCGTGATAGGTTTCAATTTTCGGCAAATAGTAAAAGGGTCCACGATCTGAGTCTGCTAAGAGCTTCCCATTGTGAAAAAGATGCAAGCCAAAATCGACAAGGCTGGCGCTCATGGGTTGCCCATCAACAAGAATATGACGCTCTTCAAGGTGCCAACCGCGTGGGCGTACCAACATGGTCGCCGTCTCTTCGCGCAAAGCATAAGACTTCTTTTCCGTTTCTAATGATAAGGTCTGTCGCGCATAGTCACGCATATTCACCTGACCCGACATCATATTATCAAAGGTGGGAGATGACGCATCCTCAAAATCAGCCATGAACATTTTTGCGCCGGAATTGAGCGCATTGATCATCATTTTGCGATCAATCGGACCTGTGATCTCGACACGGCGATCGCGCAAAACATTAGGACAAGGTGAAATACTCCAAACCAGATTTCGAATATGTTTTGTTTCTGGTGGTGGTGCTGGGAGTTCACCATCATCATAGCGTTCTTGTTGCCATTTGCGGTTCTCTAATAGCAACTTACGTTGCGGACCAAAACGACGTTCCAGATCCGCCAGAAATAATAAAGCGTCTGGCGTTAAGACCTCAGCATAGGTCGCGGCATGTTTCGCCGACACTTTGGCAAGGACCCTATGACGTGGAATATTGGTCTCTGGTTGTTTTTGTAGCGGTGCATTCATACCGGTCTCCTTTTTGTAAATTTGAATACACGGTATTTACAAAAGGGTATGAATGTCTATAAGTGTTTGTAAAATATAGGTATTTATGTAAACAATGAAAATCTTTGATTGTAATTGTTGTAAATATTGTAAACATTTTACCCGTTCGAACCTTGAAAAGGATCTATACCGTGGCAAAGACATCCGCGCCAAAAAACCAGAAACTCCTCATCGGGCCGCGTCTGCGCCGGTTTCGTCAGACGCTGGGCATAACCCAGGCCCGCATGGCAGAAGACCTTTCTATTTCAACGTCTTATCTAAATCTGATGGAACATAATCAGCGCGCTTTATCGGCCAAAGTCCTGCTGCGCATGGCGGAAATTTATGACTTTGACATTGCCGGATTTACCGGCGCAAATGACGCGCATCTTGTGGCGGAAATATATGAAGCCATGCGTGATCCCATATTTAAAGGCGACACGATTTCCAAAAATGAAGCCGAAGATTTGGTCAATGCCAGTCCGAATGCGGCCAAAGCCTTGTTAAAACTCTATGGTCAACATCGCGATATGTCGCGTCGTATGATAGATATTCATTCCCAACGCGATAAGGTTGAACTTTTGGAACAGTCCTCTGAGGCTGTTGAAGATGTTCGCCGCTTCATCCATTCCAAGCATAATTATTTCGCGCGCCTCGACGAAGCGGCCGAGCTCCTATCTAATGAGCTCAGCCTCAAAAACCGCGAAGCCTATACGGCTCTTGCCCAGCGCTTAAAGGATGTCCATGGCCTGAGTGTGCGGATCACGCCCGTGGATATTATGCCGCAAATGCTGCGCTATTTTGATCGGCATTCAAAACGCATAAACCTATCAGAGCTCTTACGCCAATCTGGTCGCCGGTTTCAACTGGCTGTCCAAATTGGCCGGCTTGAACAAAGTGATTTAATAAATGAAATTGTCAAAGAGTCTGGTCTTAAAAGCCGTGATACGCAGGGACTGCTTCGGACGTCACTGGCGAATTATTTCGCCGCCGCAACGCTCATGCCCTATGGACGATTTTTGCAACAAGCCGAGAATTGTAAATATGATGTAGAACTTCTTTCCCATCGTTTCGGGACAAGTTTTGAACAGACGGCGCATCGATTGACGACGTTACAAAAACCGTCCGCGCGCGGCATTCCATTTTTCTTTGTCCGCATTGATGTTGCTGGCAATGTCTCGAAACGCTTTAGTGCTGGCCGGTTTCATTTCTCACAATTTGGCGGCGCTTGTCCGCTCTGGAATATTCACGAGACCTTTCAAACCCCTGGCAAGACCATCACCCAGATCGTGCAAATGCCGGATGAAACATCTTATTTCTCTATCGCCAAAATGGTGAGCCGCGCCGATGGGAGCTTTAACGCACCGCCGCAAAAACTCGCCATCGGGCTGGGTTGTGATATCGTCTATGCGCCGCGCTTAATTTATGCCGAGCAATATAATCTCACCAATCCACAACCCACACCTATCGGCATTAATTGCTATCTCTGTGAGCGCCAGCATTGCCGCCAACGCGCCCATGCTCCGCTCAATAAAACACTCAATTTCGATGAACGCGCAAGAGGTATGTCACTCTTTAGTTTTGGTGAGGGATAAATCTTGCTCTTAAAGAATATCCTAAAAAGCAAGAATGGACACGCATCTTTTGCTAAAGCCGCATAAAGCCCTTTTTGAGAAAGGGACAAAATTATGACTGACCATCCAATAATAAAAAATGTGGAACGCGCACTTGATTATATTGCGGTTCAATTAAACGAAGACAGAGCCCCTCACCTTGATGAAGTCGCACGGGAATCGGGGATATCAAAATTCCATTTTCACCGCATGTTCAAATTGATCACAGGTGAGAGCTGCGCGGAGGTAATTACAAGATTACGCTTGGCCCGTGGGAGTGCGGCTTTAACAGACACCTCCACTTCGATCACGGAATCCGCCTTCATTGCCGGATATGGATCCAGTCAAGCCTTTGCCAAGGCTATAAAACGGGAAATGGGTCAAAGCGCCTCTGAGATCAGACAGGACGCCGAAAGGCTGGCAAGCACCATTCAAACCTTGTGTGAGCCAGTAGATGCAGACAATGTTCAACATATAGCACCAACACGGATCGAAATCTGTTCCCTCGACCCACTGGATATTATTCTCATTCACACCAAAGGTGTTTATCTTGACCTCGCCGAAACCTATGGCGAGCTTTGGAACCTTGCGGATAACCCGGCGGATATCGTCGCTGTCCTGGGCATGCCCTTACATGACATTGAGACTTTTGAAGATCCTGAATTTGAATTTAAATCTGCAATTGCCCTCTCGAGTTCTGTCTCAAATCTTCCAGACCATATGAAACGCGAAACCATAAAGGGCGGCGAATATTTATTGGTCCGGCATCAAGGGTTGGATGCGGATATTCCGAAAACGCTCAATGCGCTTTACGCCTTTGTCCTTGCAAATCCGGATATCACGCTATCGGACACACCGTGCCTCCATCACTATATTGACGATCCCGAAGAAGTCGAAGAAGCGCGTTGCCGGACGGATATTTATGTGAGGGTTGAGCATATTGGCCAGTGATGAGGTTAAATCCCTCTTGGCAAAAGCTACAATTTCATGTGCTCTCTTTTACTGGTATTATTCTGACGAAGTCACTGTTTCAAACAATAGTGACTGATCATTCTGAGGTGCTCCAAGTCATTTCTAAAGCTTCCAACGATTAAGGCAATAGAACAGTGGTCATATGAAATACCTATAGAAAATGGCCAACCCACTATTGCTACAGGTGTTCACGCAAGAATGTATACAAAGGTACAAGATTCTAGAGGGATGACATGCCCACTTCAAGAATTTCCGACTTAGCTCTCTGTAAATCTCTAAAGTCCCCTTATGCCCAAAAGCAGGCATTAGAATTATTCCGAAAAACGCTCTGAATGCCGCAATGTGGTGTCAGTTTAAGTTGGAACATCGAGTGAGTTAGGTCG
>CAYTLJ010000016.1:6035-27627 GCA_964438555.1 uncultured Algimonas sp. | reverse complement strand
ATTGTCGCACCGAAGACATTGCCGTTTCCGATCATGACCTGGCGGTGATCAGTCGTCGTAATTTCTGTTACGAATAAAGAAATATCTGAAACCACACCTTCTTGATCTGCAACATTAATGTAGTCACCAACTTTGAATGGGCGGAAGAGCATCAGCATGAAACCAGCCGCAACATTTGACATGGTCCCTTGCAATGCCAAACCAATTGCCAAAGACGCCGCACCAAAAATGGCAACAAGTGAAGCCGTTTGAACGCCAACTTGTCCAATCGCAGCAATAAAGACGAAGGCAAGGATAACATACCGAACCATTGATCCGATGAAATTCGCCAATGTTTGATCAACATTTGGAGCTTTAACAGCCTTTTTAGAAACTAGGTTTCCAATTTTTCTCGCAATTTTCGACCCGATCCAAAGAATTAGGAGCGCAATTAATCCCTTAAGGAGAAACGGCCAAGCCATATTCCATAGATTCATCAGATTTTCCGGCGAAAGCCATGAAGCGGCATCTCCAATACTATCGCCTACGATTTCCGTAGCACTATTTTCAACTTGCATGATGTGTTATCCCTCCAGAGTTAACGTTTGATTTTCTAAATTACGCCCACACGCGAAAGCAAGAGCATATCAAAGCTGAACACAAAGTGACTATTGTTTACCTGGTCTATAGTCTCTAACGGCGTTAATCTTGATCTTTTCGATTTCAAATGACATGGGCTTATAACCCCCGCTTGAAAACAACTCGGTTTGATCAGAAAAATGCACCGATCCCGCTAGGCTGGTCGCGCTCCCGAAACTATGGATCGAGTCCACAGAAATCTCGCCATTTGGTGCCCAATCCGCGATTAAAATATGGGTGTCTCCCGCAAACGCTGCCATGACACCAGATTTGGAAACACCGTCGCGATCCGCGTAGATCGCGCGCAATATATCAGGTCCTCCATCCAGAGGTAGATTGACATCTCCCCTGATCAATCGGTTCACCTTTCCCCATTGCGGATCAATTCGTCCAAATTTGTCTTTAAGATCCTGCGCCGACTTCAAAAGATTTTCCATAGGCATTTGAGGCGGTTCAATATATTCATAGCCCAATATGCGCGTGCCCGAAATAATGGCAAGGGCCGCGCCGCGGCTCTCCTGATTTGTATTTCCATCCCAGTTTCGTAACAGCTCTTGCGCCTGTTGCAAAAGCGGATCATCCGTCTTTGTCGTCACTAATTCGACAACAAGTTTCATTAACTGGCTCTCAGGATGGTAGCGTGTATCTGCGCGGTAAGATAAGAGCTCCTCTCGGGTGATAGATTTGTCGGGCGACAACAAGTCTAGCGCGCGCCTGGACCTATTTGTAACCCGGTCTTCTATGCCAAATGTCTTGGAGAAATCTTCACGGTGATTATTACATTCAGCGTCCGAAATCGAAAAAGGCGTCGAATTTGCAGAAAACACCCAACCGCATTCGGGGTTCCAAAGCTCTGGCAAATCCGACACAGATTTGTAATCCGACCAAATTAATTCTGAGCGATCTCCAGGTAAAATTTTCGTCCATTCTGGTCCCTCAATTCGGTCAGGCATGCGCGCATTATAAACACTGCCAATATTGCCCAATTTGTCCCCATAGATCATATTAAAAGATAAAACGCCTTGGGCGTTAAGCGCTGCGCGCCATTCATCCACATTTTCGGCCTTGTTCATCGCCAGCCATTGATCCAACGCACCCAAATTTTGAACAGGACCATCTTTTTCAAGCCACGCCATCCCCGCATAGCGAATGGCGTAGTGACCTGTAGGCGTCGATAAGACTGGTCCATGATGAGACCAAAGGACATCACGTTTAACTGGCAGGGAAAATGGCCCAAATAGTTTCACTCTAAATTTGGATTCTGAGCGCTCAAACGGAGTCCATTCGCCGTCTAATTTATAAGTTTTAGGTTTTTTTGCATCATCGACCTCAAGCGCGTAAATATCGACGAGATCTGGTAGATTAACTGTATGCACCCAGGCCATATCTGGTTTTGCACCTTGAACGACAATCGGGACCCCAGGAAAGGTCGCGCCAATAATATTCATACCCTCTTCGCTCACAAGGTGGGCCTCATACCAAGCATAGGGCCCCGTCATGGGTTGATGGGAATTTACGATCACCCGTGTATGACCATCTGCCGTCCTTGACGGCGCGACTGCAAATCCATTTGAGCCTCTGACAGCTTCCGGCATAGACAGTCGCGATGATTGTTTAGACCACGGCGACACATTTGGTTTATCTTCCGCCGTAAATAACTCAGTGAGTTCGCCGTCTAACCGATAAAAGAACGGAGTTGCCCAAGCAAAACCCGCTAAGATATCATGTTCTGAGACGGGTAAAATACCGGGTAAGATGTCAGATAGGTTCTCGCTTGCATAGAGATTGAGCCCATCCGCATAAGCGCGTGCAATGACCTGCGCCTCAGCGCTAACTTGGTGTGCATAACCACGTTCAACACTCTCGCTGATCTTAAAAAGATCATAAAGGTAATCTTGGGGCGCAACGTCCTTGCCTTTATATTGCGCGGACATGCCCCGCGCGGCAATCACAACATCTTGGATCGTCGTCCAATCATCTTCAGCATGGGCATAGGCAAAACCAAAGGCCGTATCAGCATCAGTTTTGCCAAAAACATGCGGCACACCATAAGCATCTCTTATAATGCGAACATCATAATCTTGCGCTTTTTGGCCAGCCGCCAAATGATCGAATCGATCTCCTGCAGGTGTACGCAAATATAACGCCGCCGCAATAAGGATCAATATTATGCCCGCAAATATGATTTTCAGCTTTGTTTTCATATGACCGTTTTTCCTTTGTTCATGAAAAAATCAAGTCGTGTTTGTCACAGAGCACATTAACCCCTATCTAGAACGGGACTAACCATGGAGATCGTCATGAGCACACCAACAACAGCACAAGATTTATTGAACCAAATATTGGGCGCAGGCACAGACCTTATCGAAAAAGCGAAATCGACAAATACGTCTGAACTCACCTCAAAAGGTAAAGCGATGTATAAGCAGGCCGAAGATGCCTTGGCCGATAAGTTAGGCGTAGGTGATGATGCCGACTCGCGAAATAAATTACGCCTGGGATCGGCTGCCACAGCGGGCGCTTTAGCGCTTCTGCTCGGGGGTCGCTCTGGCCGTAAGGTCGCTGGTCTTGCCGGTTTAGGCGCTTTGGGTGTGGTTGCCTATAAAGCGCAACAAGCTGGGAAAATGCCAAAGAATGTCCAAGACGTTATGGATCTTCTCAAGAAAAAAGCCCCAGAAAATCGCGCCGATATTTTACTGACCGCCATGGTTCATGCCGCCAAAGCAGATGGTGAGATATCTGACGAAGAAGCCATTATGTTTGACGGGTTAAACGGAGTCGATGCTGAAGACATTAAAGCCGTTCTCGCTGGCGAAGCCGATCCGTCTTCTGTCGCAGCCCTCGCCAATGATGATCAAACAGCGCTTGAAATTTATGCCGCCTCATGTCGGATTGCCAATGGTTTGAACCCAAGAGAACGCGACTATCTTGACCGCCTTGCAATGGAACTCAAACTTGAACCTGAGACGGCCGCGCGCGTTGAAACGGATGTTAGAACTGGCGTTTAAAGTCAGACTTCGTCTTGGCGTAAATTAATCAGAGGAAATCCTTTTTCCGTTTTACCTCAATTCTAATTTTAGTGATAAGCCCACCGACGGGCTTATCATACGCCGCCCATATTGTTCTTCAAAAACAAGGTTACAGGCTTAACTCGTTCTAGCATTTATCCCTCACTCAGAGTTATATTTTTTCAATTTATCACGATTAATCATCCGCCCCCACCAGCGATTATATGGATGGATGAATTCCGTTGATCTTATCACGTCTTTTGAGCGTTGCACCAAAGGTCGTTTTTCATTGTGCCACCCAAAAACACCTGCCTCCAAATTATATATCTGGACAGGCGTTTGAAATGCCTCGGACCTCTGAATTTTCTCGGCAAGCCGCGAAGACCTCACCCCAACGGAACAATAGAAAATAACTGACCGACCGCTGATGAGATCTCCATACAGGCTTAAAAACCTATCCGCATCTATCTCTGGATCCACCCAAATAGCGCCCGCAATGTGACTTACGGCAAACTCCTCAGACTCTCTGACATCAATCAAAACATAGTCCTTCGAGTCCATTTCAGATAGAGAGGATGCAGTTATATGGGAAACCGTCTTATAATCTTTGACGATCTTTTGATGCGTTTCTTTTAAAGCCTCATTTTCAGAGTTAGGCCCTGCGCACGCACTAAGCGGTTGTGTTACAACGACAGCCAAAGATAACCCCATTAAAACTCTGAACAATGACCTCACAACCAATTTTCCATTTTTCTTATGGATTTAATTGGAAGTAAAAGTGACCAACTTAACGAAGCGGGAGCCTTTGTTTGATGTTCCTCAAGCCCTATAACCATATCATCATGTCCCGCTTTGGGTTGATCAATATAAGATTTAAATATCCGGTCCCATAAAGAGAGACTAAAGCCGTAATTACTATTGGTTTCATGCATATGTATTGAGTGATGAACACGGTGCATATCCGGGGTTACGATAAAACGACGTAAAACGCGATCAACTGAGAGTGGCAATTTTACATTTGAATGATTGAACATTGCGCATCCGTTTAAAATGATCTCAAACAAAATTACCGCTAGAACCGGCGCACCTAAAACTAAAACGACTGCGAGTTTATAGGCCAATGAAAACACAATCTCGATCGGATGAAACCGCAAACCTGTCGTGACGTCAATGTCGCGATCAACATGATGTACTTTGTGAAAAGACCAAAAAAATGGAATACGATGAAAGGCAACATGTTGCCAATAGATCGCCATATCCAACAAAATTAGTGCGACTACTATTTCCAACCAATCAGGAAGCGGCGTCAAATTTAATAAACCCCAGCCATTTTTTACAGACAGTGCAGCGACCCCTACAGCAACAATTGGAAATAAGAGCCTCACGAAAATTGAGTCTATAATGACGATTAAAAGGTTTGAAACCCATCGATGCGTGCGACCTAGTGCGCGGTTTTTTCGCGGGAACAAGGCCTCAGCACCCATCATCAAGAGCAAAATGGATATGAAAACACCCATTCTTAGACTGGCTTCGTGATTTAAAACAAAATCAGACATATTTCCTCGAAATCTTCGATTCCTCTATAAGCCATAATTAACGATAGTATATGCGACTTTGTCATCCAATTGCGTCACAAAATGTTGTATTTCAATCTCATCCGCAAAACCACTAACCAAGCATACTGATCTTGGTACAAATATTATAACACAGACACTCTTGCTCTACTCGGTCACCAATGCCAAAACCACTCCGTGTTTCATCATTTTTTCAGCGAATTGCGTCGAGCGCGTGTCCCCGTTTCGATCCGGGAATATCTAACCCTTCTTGAAGGCATTGAGAAAGACGTCGCTGATGAAAGCTTGGACGGGTTTTACTATCTTTCGCGCACAGCGCTCGTCAAAGACGAGCGTGACCTCGACAAATTTGATCAAGTGTTCTCACATGTTTTTCGCGGTCTTGATTATTTGGGCGATATATTTGGAACTGATGAAGCCAACATTCCTGCTGATTGGTTAAAGAAAATGGCAGAACTTCATCTCTCTCCAGAAGAAATGGCGGAAATCGAAGCCCTGGGTGACTTTGACAAGATCATGGAGGCCTTGCGAGAAAGATTGGAAAATCAGGACAAACGCCATGAAGGTGGCAATAAAAATATCGGCACGGCTGGACGGTCCCCTTTTGGCGCCTATGGATTTAATCCTGAAGGTGTGAGAATTGGCCAGAAAGAAGGTCGTCACGGTAAAGCCGTCAAAGTCTGGGACAAACGCCAATTTAAAAATCTGGACGGCGACAAAGAGATCGGCATTAGAAATATAAAAGTCGCCTTACGTAGATTGCGAAAATTTGCACGTGAAGGCGCCGCCGAAGAACTAGACCTTGCTGGCACAATTAAAGGGACAGCCAAACAAGGATGGCTCGACATTCAAATGCGACCAGAGCGACGCAACGCCGTCAAAGTTCTCGCCTTTTTCGATATTGGCGGCTCAATGGATGGGCATATTAAACAAGTCGAAGAGCTTTTCTCTGCCGCCCGAACGGAATTCAAGCGTCTTGAATATTTCTATTTCCACAATTGCCTTTATGAACAGGTCTGGAAAGATAATCGCAGGCGAATGACCGAGGTCACGCCGACCTGGGACGTTTTCCACAAATTTGGGAGTGACCACCGCGTCGTGATGGTCGGGGATGCGGCCATGAGCCCATATGAAGTCGCTATGCGCGGCGGATCCGTCGAGCATTGGAACGAAGAAGCCGGTGCGATCTGGCTTCAACGACTTGCCGAGATTTACCCGCATCTTGTTTGGATTAATCCGACCGAAGAGAAATATTGGGCCTATTCGCAATCGACTAAAATGATACAAGACATCATTGGTCCCGAGCGAATGTTTCCGATGACCTTGACGGGCCTCGAATCTGCTATGAAAGAGCTAGCAAGATAGGTCCTTTGACACATGAAATATCTAATTGGAGATGATATATGACTATTCGAGCCCTAATTTTAGGAGCTGCTGTTTTCGGCCTTGCGGCCTGTGGCGACTCCGCGACTGTGACGGAGATTGATGCTGAACCTAAAACCAGCTCTAAGGCTTCATCTGAAACAACTGATAATGCCGTAGCAATCCCGAATGAACTCACAGGTATCCAAGCTGAAAATGCGGCTTGGTTAGAAGAAAATTCCAAGAAAAGAGGCATGACAGTTTCCGGTAGTGGTCTTCAATATGTTGTTGTTCAAAAGGGCTTGAAAGACGGCGCAGTTGCTGGTCCAGGGCAAGGCATGGCCGCCCATTATCACGGCATATTCCGCGACGGATCTAAATTTGATAGTTCATATGATCGCGGCCAACCGCTTCGAGGCCCGTCCAATGGTTTCATTTCAGGTTGGAATGAAGTCTTGACTGAAATGAAAGTCTGCGAAGCCCGAACGCTTTATATCAAACCCGAGCTTGCCTATGGCAGTCGCGATCGCGGACCAATCCCGGCCAATTCTATATTAATTTTTCACATGCAACTTCTAGAAGTCCAAAAATCAAGTGATGAAGATCCTGGGGTTTATAAATGCCCAGAAGATCAGATCCTGTCTGGTCCCGAAGCTTATTAAGCAAAAATAGATTTAGACAATAAAAAAGCCGCTCCAGAAACGGGGCGGCTTTTTTGTTTTTGAGTTTTTTTGTAGAATTAGGAAGAGATACGTAACACATCCAATTCGCTTCCAATCACTTGGAAAGCACGATTTAAATCAGCGGCTGTACGCGCATCAAAATAGTTGTCTGCATCACTTGCGCAATCTTGCATTAAACGGATCGTTTCCTGGTTGGTTAAAGAATATCCAATTGTGTAAACTTCGATATCATCGCCTTTAACACTATTGCACAAATCGGCAGTCTTTCTATTCGCATTGGCCAAAGAGCGTCCATTATGCGCGAGACCAGATTTGGACCGCGTATTTTCTCCATCGGTCATGATAACCATGACTTTTTTATGCACGGTGTCATTTGGCGCATCTGCAACCTGAGTTGGCAACTCGCCTTCTAATGTTCTCCATCCCCAGGTAATTCCAGATGGAATATAGGTCAAACCACGTGCCGTTAAGTTATTAATTGACGTCTGGAGCGCATTATAATCATCTGTCATCGGCTGGAGAGCAGATCCGCACGTCGCACCCACCGCAGCTGGAATTGGCCCGCCTGCGCTTGTTGACGTTTCATCAAACCCATTAACTCTTGATCCCACACAACCTGTCCACTGCGTTTCAAGATTATTGTCTAAATCCAGCCATTGCGCACGCGCATGTGTTTGACCGACATTTACATATTGAGCAAATGGTACAACAGACAGCCTGACTTTACTTGCACCTGAACCTTCTAGTGTATCGACCAGACCATTTGCAGCCGTTTTTAAGCTCTGGATTTTGGTTACGCCAGACGGGTCACCGGCGACACGCTGGCCCATAGAACCCGTTGTGTCTAAAACTAAGGCCACATCAATGGAACGTTGCGTAAAGGTCGCTGTCGATGTTACGTCGATGTCAAGAGTTCTCCGATTAAATATGCCGCCAAAATAGGTATCTATGTTATTTGTTGCGTCGATAATGACTTGGTCACCATCACGTCGGATATTCTCAATTTCAATCCTTACGCCAGTTTGGCCAGGATAGGTCGCATCATAGAGTGCCTGCGCTGCGGCCTGTAGCTTTTCGTCTGTATCAAGTGATTTATCTTTTGCCGCTAATAAGGCCACTGCATCAGTCGTTTGTTGAAGACGCTGCTGGGCATAATATGCATTTGTCACGTCCACACCTAATGCCAGACCGCCAACCAAAACAAAGGCAGCTGCTCCAAACATGACTGCGACATTGCCGCTTGTGTTTTTACGATATTTTTTGGCTATAGTTTTAAACATTCGTCTTATCCTTTAGTCTTGCTCGCAACCGGGGAGTAAATAGCTGCAATCTTGATTTCGGGAGAAGCTATGCATCCACTCTGCCAAGAGGGGAAACTGTCCAAAAATGAGACAAAAGGCGTATTCTTATGGTTAATGCAAACTTAAAAATTAACAAAACAACACATTTAATTGTTATTTTTCAATGATTTAAATTGCTTAAGGCTTAACAATGCTCGCAATTGATAAAGGCTACCCTTCAGGCAAAATCTGAACCTCTATCGATTTCTCGTCTTGAAACACCTGTTTTGCGACAGGTTTAATATCCGCTAATGTCATATTTTGATACATCTCATCTCGGCTTCTAAACCGGTCAACACTTTCGGGATCAGATTGCGCTTGAGACAAGACACCCATCCAGAGCGAATTGCTTTCTAGGCTGGTTTCAAGATTTTCAAGAATTGGCTTTTTGGCACGTTCAAAAACGTCTTGATCAATTTCACCCCGATGAAATTCAGCCGCAACCTCGCGAATTCTTTCAGCCATGACATCAATTTGATCAGGTGATACTTCGATCTGAGCGCCCATAAACCCATAGCCTTTATAAATACGAGATCCTGATTGTGAAACACCAGGAGAATATGTTGCCCCCTCCTCTTCGCGCAGGACTTCTGTCAGGCGCAAATCAAATAAATCAGAAACCATCTGTCTTTTTCGTGACAAGGCGATATCGGTCCCATCTGGGGCTGGCCAATAGATATAAAGGCTTGCTGTCTCAGCATCACCTGCATGTGAGAGCACAACCGGACGTCTTGATCCTTTTGGGAAAGAAATTTTTGTTAACTCCGGATCTGGCTCAAAAAATGTTTCCGGCCGTGTGTCTAAGGCCCCAAATGTTTTTGCAATTGTCTCGATTAGCACGTCCTCATCAATATCACCCACCGCCGTTAATTCGATTGCCCCACCTTGAACATGCGTGTTCATCCAGTTTTTAATTCGATCTATATCGACATTCAAAAGATCAGCCTCAGCCGGAATGCCCCAACGCGTATCCCCATTTCTCAAAATCCGTCCGATATCACGGCTCGCCACACCACCTGGTGTACTGTCAAGCGTTGGATACCAAGACCGGATGAATTTTTCATATTGAGCCTGAGCTTCAGGCCTATAGCCAGGATCAGTCGCATAGGCCGTCATCAACTGCAGCTGTAATGCTAGGTCATCTGGCGTTGTCGAGCCGGACAACGTCATAGAGGTATCTGAGAAACCGCGACCTACCCCAACACTCTTACCCGCCATCAAAGTCGAAATATCGTCCACCTTATGTTTAGCTAGACCAGAGAGGGACAACATATTTTGGGTGTAAATTTCGAATCCTGGAGCCTCTAAGGTCGGCGCAGAGAGCATCCCCGCCCCGATTCGGGCTGATAGCCGAATGACATTGTCTTCATATGGCGTTTTTTTAAAATTCAGCCTGACATTATTCTCAAAGGTAATCAGAGTCGCGTCCAGATCCTCGAGATATTCGCGGTTTTTCACCTTTCCAGCTGTACCAAACTCACTATAGGCAAATTCCAGTGCGTCTTCGACGTCGCGCGGTGCAACATCTGTGTTTTGCGTGTTAAGAAAGGCGGCTTCTAAACGTGCCTCGCCATCTTCTAACACCTCAGACGTCTGCAGATAAAGCTGCGCAGACCCAGATAATCCATCCCAGGCGTCGCGAAAGGCTGCCTCGACGGCGTCTAAGGTGATTTCGTCCTTATAGCTCTGAAAGCGTTCAAGATTACTTTTTGGGTGGGTTACGACGGTTTCGCCGGAGAAACTGCCCATAATTTCCCGCGCCAACCGGGAAGTACGCCGTGTAGGTGACGTTTGTACTGACACCTCTATGGCATTTTCGATATTGGCAATTTGTTCATCCAATTCAGCCTGGGTGAAGCCATATTCAAGCGCCTGACGTAACGCTTGCTCAGCTTGCGCCAAACCGTTTTCCCAATTCTCAGGTTCCGTATTAACCGAAAGTGATGCGATTTCAGCTATATCAAAGTAGTTTGATTGCCCAGCACCAGCAGAAATAAAGGCCGCATCTTCCGTGCGCGCCAATTTTCCAAGCCGCCTATTTAGAATTCGATGCCCCATGCCTTCTATCAGGCCGTCCTTTCGGTTGGCGGCAGTATCTTTCTCAAGTTCAAAAGGCTTAAGCAAAGACACTGAAACGCTAGTCTGAATTTCCGGATCCGCATAGACACGCGCACGAGGTTTCGTCAGAGCGGCGCTTTTCATCTCGAATGCCTTACCGGGCGAGACATCTGCAGCGCCTTGCCAGTCACCAAAAAATTCTTCAATCTTTTCAATAGCATATTCAGGTGACAAATCCCCAACCAAAGTAACAAAGGTGTTTTCTGGCCGGTACCAAGCCTCGTAAAATGCCCGAAATTGATCCTCTGTTACAGAATCAATCGTCTCTTCCGTTCCTATGGGCAATCTTTTGGGTAGAATTGTGTGTCCTGCTAAAAAGTCTAGCTGATCAAGGAAAGCTCGAAAACTCGGATTAGAGCGCGCCCGACGCTCAGCCTGTATCACGCCGCGTTCGCGCTCAATTGCATCCGGCGCGAGGGTCAAACGGTCTGCTGTCTCTCGCATAAGGCCCAATGTCTCATTGAGCATCTCCTCAGAGACATCTGGCAGTTCTAATTGGTATATGGTTTCATCAAAGCTGGTCGACGCATTTGTATCAGCCCCAAAAGCGAGGCCGAATCGTTCCAATCGTTTGGTCATCTCACCTTCTGGGACATTTTCGGAACCATTAAAGGCCATATGTTCGAGAAAATGCGCGATCCCGCGCGTTTCATCCGTTTCATTGAGCGAACCCGTGTCAATTCGCATCAGAAGCGTTGCTGTTTTTGTCGGGGTTGAATTTGAACGGACCGCATAGCGTAACCCATTGGAAAGTTTACCATAAGTTATGTCTTCATCGGGTTTTAAATCGGAGATTGAATGCGCAAAATCGATGGACCCAGACTGTTTATCCGTTTCCGACCCGACGCAAGCCGACAAACAAAGCGCTGCAATGAGAGACACGGTGTGTAAGACATGTGAAGACATCAACTGATCCAAATTAGGAATATTATCGACGCAATCTTTGGCCCGCCGCGCCGCGCCATACAAGGGCGAAACCAATAAAATTGCGAAGAATTCACCTTTGATTTTCCGCAAGGTTTTTGCACGTTAGCCCTTTATAAATCACACCTGCACTCTGCACTTGAATTCAAACCGCGATTCAGGGATTGCGTTTCTCGAATCACAAGGAAAAAAATGTCGGCCTCACAGACCATAAAACCTGAAAATAGGATATATGTCTTTGATTTTGATGGGACAATTACCACAAAAGACACATTTGCCCTATTTTTGAAATATTACGCTGGGACTGGCCGGTGGCTCGTCAACATATTACGGCTGCTACCCAATTTCGCTGCCTATAAATCGGGATTGATCAACCGCCACGCCGTTAAAAAGGCTGTTGTAAACCGGTTCTTCGCAAATCATGGTTTTTCGGACATTGAAACCCGCGCAGAACAGTTCGCAAAAGACATCATTCCGGCTCTGATACGTCCTGGAGCTTTAAAAAATATACGGGAAAAGCTTAAAAACCCCGAAATTGGACCATCGAGTCTTTATATATGTAGCGCATCAATAGGTCCTTACTTGAGATATTGGGCGCGTTCAGTTGGCATTCATGAAGAAAACGTAATGGCGACTGAGTTAGAATTCGTTAACGATAGGGCAACTGGCAAACTGGAGGGTTATAATGTATGGGGACCCAATAAGGTTCGCCGCATTAATGATCAATTTGCGCCTAGTTCTGTGAGAATAGCGGAAGCCTATGGCGATACGCGAGGGGATAGGGAAATGTTACACGCCGCTGAGGCGTCTTTCCACAAACCTTTTCGCCTATAGCCAATTAGGCGTTGAATTACTTTCCTCAATGTTTAAGAGGAAGTTAACGTCCTGAATCCGCCCACCGGCGGAGGATGAGACTTTTGGAGGAGTTCGCATGTCGCGACAAAATAAAACTGAAGACTTTGGGGGTTTTCGAAATATGAAACGTTCTCTACTTATGGCTGCATCAATAGCAGCCCTTGCAGTACCAACTATAGCGCAGGAGCTACCGCCTCAGGACGCTCGTCCGGGTGAGTGTTATGCTAAGGTTATTATACCGGCCACTTACACTGAATCGACAGAGCAGATTGTTCTGCGTCAGGCGGGTGAAGAAATCCGTAAAATCCCGGCTCAACTGGAAACAGTTACCGAGCGGGTCCTTGTTCAGGAAGAAAGCTATGAGCTTTTCGTTGCTGGCGGTGGATCTGTTGTCCCGGGTCGCGGACGTGTTTCAGTTACGATTGATGGCACGACATATAATATAGACTCGGCACGTACTGTGACGAATGCATCCGGAACCCGTATTGGAACCGTTGATGCCTCAGGCAACATTATTGGTACAAGCGGAAACGTTTTGGCTTCCAATGCTGTGAACCCCCTAACACTGATCGGTACAGGTTCAAATCGCACACGTCTTGTTGTCGGTGGAACAACATATAACGTCAGCTCCGATGGTAGCGTATTCAATGCCTCCGGTTCGCAAGTCGGTTCGCTAGACGGATCTGGAAACATTCTAGGTTCAGGTGGCAATATCGTGTCTCGGTCTGCCGTAAACGCTTATAGCGGTGGATCACGTTCAGGTGCGGCAAGCTTCCGTACCGTAACGGAGACAGTTGTTGTGCAAGAAGCTTCAAGAGAGCTTGTCGCTGTCCCGCCAGTCTATGAGTCAGTTTCTGAAACTGTCGTGGTTCAACCAGAGTCAGTCGAATATACTACGATCCCGGCAACTTATGAAAACTTCACAGAAACTGTCGTTGTTCAGGAAGCTTCAACTGAGCTGGTTACAATCCCGGCTACATTTGAAACAGTCGCTGAAACAGTCGTTGTTCAAGAAGCCTCAACGCAGCTTGTGACGATCCCTGCTACGTTTGAGACTGTGAATGAAACAGTCGTCGTCCAGCCTGCAGGTGTTGAATATACAACAGTCCCTGCTGTATTTGAGACTGTAACTGAAACAGTGGTTTCTCAAGAAGCGTCAACTGAGCTTGTTGCAATTCCAGCAACTTATGAGACGATCACAGAGACAGTTGTTGTACAAGATGCCTCTACTGAGCTTGTGACTATTCCAGCAACATTCGAAACAGTGGCTGAGACCATTGTTGTTCAAGAAGCCTCAACAGAGCTTGTTACAATTCCAGCGACATTTGAAACTGTTGCGGAAACAGTTGTCGTTCAACCTGCCTCCGTTGAATATTCAACACTTCCGGCAGAGTTTGAGACAGTGGCTGAGACCATTGTTGTACAAGAAGCCTCTACTGAGCTTGTGACTATTCCAGCGACATTCGAAACTGTCACTGAAACTGTTGTCGTTCAAGAAGCTTCAACTGAGCTGGTTACAATCCCAGCTACATTCGAAACAGTGAATGAAACTGTGGTTGTTCAGGAAGCGTCTACACAACTGGTAACAATTCCAGCGACGTTTGAAACGGTCACTGAAACTGTTGTCGTTCAACCTGCAACGGTTGAATATGCTGTTCTTCCGCCTGAATATGAAGACTATGCAGAGACGATTGTTGTTCAAGAACCCTCAACAGAGCTTGTAACTATTCCGGCAACGTTCGAAACAGTCACAGAGACTGTCGTCGTACAACCGGCGACAACAGAATATGTTGTTACGCCTCCAACTTATGACACTGTAAGCGAAACGATTGTCGTCCAAGACGCCTCAACTGAGCTCGTTTCAATTCCGGCAACATTCGAGACTGTG
Organism: uncultured Algimonas sp.; assembly: GCA_964438555.1. Taxonomy (GTDB): domain Bacteria; phylum Pseudomonadota; class Alphaproteobacteria; order Caulobacterales; family Maricaulaceae; genus Litorimonas. The sequence goes on along the minus strand of CAYTLJ010000016.1, from coordinate 13,257 downwards.
TCTGAAACAGTTGTCGTTCAGCCTGCAACCGTTGAATATGTTGCTGTTCCAGCTGTTTACGAAACAGTTTCTGAGACTATTGTCGTCCAAGACGCCTCAACTGAACTGGTTACAATCCCAGCAACGTTTGAGACAGTTACTGAGACAGTCGTCGTTCAGGACGCTGGCGTAGAATATACAACTATCCCGGCTGAATTCGAAACTTTCCAAGAAACAATCGTTGTCCAGGACGCCTCAACAGAGCTCGTCTCTATCCCGGCAACATTCGAGACTGTGTCTGAAACAGTTGTCGTTCAGCCTGCAACCGTTGAATATGTTGCTGTTCCAGCTGTTTATGAGACTGTTTCTGAGACAATCGTTGTTCAAGACGCGTCTACTGAGCTTGTGACGATCCCTGCAACATTCGAAACAGTGACCGAAACAGTCGTTGTTCAGCCTGCGTCTACAGAATATTCGACAATCCCGGCTGAGTTCGAAACAGTTTCTGAGACAATCGTTGTTCAAGACGCATCTACAGAGCTTGTTTCAATCCCAGCAACATTCGAAACTGTGACTGAAACAGTCGTCGTTCAGCCTGCTTCTGTAACGTATGAAGTGGTTCCTGCGACATTCGAAACTGTATCTGAGACAATCGTTGTCCAAGATGCATCTTCAGAACTTGTGTCTATTCCGGCAACATTTGAGACCGTAACTGAGACAGTGGTTGTTCAACCTGAAACGGTCGAATATGTTTCTGTGCCAGCCAAGTTTGAAACGTATCAAGAGACAATTGTTGTCCAAGATGCCTCAACGGAGCTTGTTTCAATCCCCGCAACCTTCGAAACTGTGACTGAGACAGTTGTTGTTCAGCCTGCTGGTGTCGAATACTCAACAGTGCCAGCTGAGTTTGAGACTGTATCTGAAACAATCGTCGTTCAAGAAGCGTCAACTGAACTGGTTACAATCCCAGCTACATTTGAAACTGTAACTGAAACAGTTGTCGTTCAACCTGCGACTGTTGAATATGTCGCGGTTCCAGCTGTCTATGAGACAGTCTCTGAGACAATTGTTGTCCAAGAGCCGTCTACAGAGCTTGTTGCTATCCCAGCAACATTTGAAACTGTGACTGAAACAGTTGTCGTTCAAGCGGCTGGTGTCGAATACTCAACCGTCCCGGCTGAGTTCGAGACAGTATCAGAAACAATCGTCGTTCAAGAAGCGTCTACTGAGCTGGTTACGATCCCAGCAACATTCGAAACTGTAACTGAAACAGTTGTCGTTCAGCCTGCCTCTGTCACCTATGAGACAGTCCCTGCGACATTCGAAACTGTCTCTGAGACAATCGTTGTTCAAGACGCATCTACAGAGCTTGTTTCAATCCCAGCAACATTCGAAACTGTAACTGAGACAGTGGTTGTTCAGCCAGCCTCTGTGACTTACGAAACTGTTCCAGCTGTATTTGAAACTGTCGCTGAGACAATCGTTGTTCAGGAAGCCTCTACTGAGCTTGTTGCTATCCCAGCAACGTTCCGTGACGTGACTGAAACAGTTGTCGTTCAGGAAGCTTCAACAGAGTTGGTATCTATCCCAGCTACATTTGAAACTGTAACTGAAACATATGTTGAGAAGGAAGCGACAACAGAGCTTGTTTCAATTCCAGCAACATTCGAGACTGTAACAGAGACAGTCGTTGTTCAGCCTGAAACAGTTGAATATGTCTCTATTCCTGCGGAATTTGAAACATATTCGGAAACAATCGTTGTTCAGGAAGCAAGCACAGAGCTTGTCTCTATTCCGGCAACATTTGAGACTGTGACTGAAACAGTTGTTGTCCAGCCAGCCACAACAGAGCTTGTTGCGGTCCCTGCTGTCTTTGACACTGTCTCTGAAACAGTTGTTGTTAAAGAAGCGACGAACCAGCTTGTAACGATCCCGGCAACATTCCGGAATGTGACTGAGACAGTCGTCGTTCAGGCCGAGTCAGTCGAATATGTCGCGGTTCCTGCGACTTATGAGACCTATTCGGAAACGATTGTTGTTCAGGAAGCAAGCACAGAGCTTGTAGCTGTTCCAGCAACCTTCCGGAACGTAACCGAGACTGTTGTTGTTCAAGAAGCAACAACTGAACTTGTAACGATCCCGGCAACATTTGAGACGGTGACTGAAACAGTTGTCGTGCAGCCTCAAACTGTTGAATATGTCGCTGTACCTGCGAGATTTGCGACAGGTAGCGAAACATTCATTGAGCAAGAAGCTGCAAATAATCTGCGGATTATTCCGGCTCAATACGAAACTGTGACAGAAACGATCGTCGTTCAGGAAGCGTCTACGCGTGTTGAGGTTGTTCCAGCCACATATCGTAACGCAACGGAGACAATCGTCGTAACACCAGAGCGTGTTGAAATTGATGTCATTCCTGCGAAATATGAAACCCGCACTGAGCAGGTCTTGATTGAACCAGGTCGCGTTGAGTGGAAACCTGCGAGCCAAGCTATTAATGCTGGTGCTTTCCGCGGAGGAAGCCTTAACACAGCGACACGTGGCCAATTCACAGTCTTTGACGGTGTTAATACTGAAGTTGTTCAGTCAACCGAAACACGTGTTGATCACACCGGTGAAATCCTTTGTCGTGTTGAGATCCCGCCGAAGTTCAAGACGATCACAAAACAGGTTATCGTTACGCCGGCACGTTCTGTACAACGCACAATTCCAGCCGTTACGCGTCAAATAACACGTCGCGTGGTTGATCAAGCTGCCACAACTCGTGAAATCCCTGTTCCGGCTGTAACGGACACGGTTACACGTCGTATCGTTAAGTCAGAAGCGCGCGTCGTTGATGCAGGCGGATCGACAGTAAGTGGCCGTATCACAGGATTTGTTGATGCAAATCGCGATGGCCGTGATGACCGTGATGGAAAATCATCTGCGGATGCAGCAGCCGCTGATCGTGCCGCAGGCGGCTCACGTCTCTTCGGAAATGGTAGTGGAGCTTCGGGTGGCCAATATGGTCAGCGTGTCGGGTCTTACCAGACACGTGTTGTCTCGGAAGCCGCTAAGATTACTGAGCGTGTGATCCCAGCGGTCACAAAGCAAGTCTCACGTCGTGTTGTTAAGACACCGGCTCGCGTAACTGAGCGCACAATCCCAGCTGTGACAGATACTGTCACACGCCGTGTGGTTGATCGTCCAGCTACGACGCAAGAACGTGTCATTCCAGCTGTTACAAAAACCGAGGCTCGCCGCCGTGTGAAAACACCGGCTGCAACACAAGAGCGTCGTATCCCAGCTGTAACCAAGCAGGTTACGCGTCGGGTTGTAGACACGCCGGCTTCGACAACAGAGCGTGTCATTCCAGCTGTGACTAAGACAGAGACTCGCCGGGTTGTTAAAACGCCAGCCTCTACTGTTGAACGCACAATTCCAGCTGTAACTAAGCAAGTGTCTCGTCGCGTCGTGAAAACGCCAGCGGCTACACAAGAGCGCACTGTTCCAGCCGTAACGAAGACTGAAACGCGTCGTCGCATCAAGAACCCAGCTCGCACATCTGAGCGCCGTGTCCCTGCTGTGACGAAGCAAGTGTCTCGTCGTGTCGTGAAAACGCCAGCGGCTACACAAGAGCGTGTTGTTCCAGCGATTACGAAAACGCGTTCACGTCGTGTTGTGAAAACTCCGGCAGCGACAACTGAGCGGACGATCCCAGCTGTGACTCAAACCGTCACACGTCGCGTCGTTGATCGTCCAGCGGCAACGCAAGAGCGGACGATCCCAGCTGTAACCAAGCAGGAAACACGTCGGGTTGTGAAAACACCGGCTCGCACAGTTGAGCGTTCAATCCCAGCTGTAACCAAGCAGGTCTCTCGCCGCGTCGTGAAGACACCAGCAGGTGTAACAGAGCGGGCAATTCCAGCGATCACAAAGCAGGAAACGCGTCGGGTTGTAAGAACGCCAGCCTCTACAGTTGAGCGGACTATCCCAGCTGTAACTAAGCAGGTCTCTCGCCGCGTCGTGAAAACGCCAGCTGCGACAACTGAGCGTGTCATTCCAGCAATCACAAAGCAGGAAACTCGCCGGGTTGTAAGAAACCCAGCGCGTACGGTTGAACGTGCAACGCCAGCTGTCACCAAGCAGGTCTCTCGCCGCGTCGTGAAAACGCCAGCGTCGACAACAGAGCGTGTCATTCCAGCGATCACAAAGCAGGAAACACGTCGGGTCGTGAAAACACCAGCCTCAACCGTAGAACGCACTGTTCCAGCGGTCACGAAGCAAGTGTCACGTCGGGTTGTGAAAACACCAGCTGCGACAACTGAGCGTGTCATTCCAGCAATCACAAAGCAGGAAACTCGCCGGGTTGTAAGAAACCCAGCGCGTACGGTTGAACGTGCAACGCCAGCTGTCACCAAGCAGGTCTCACGCCGTGTCGTAAAAACACCGGCAGGTGTGACAGAGCGCACAGTTCCAGCAATCACGAAGACAGAAACACGTCGTCGTATTGCAACGCCAGCCGCTACAGCTGAGCGTCGTGTTCCTGCGGTAACCAAGCAAGTGTCTCGTCGGGTTGTGAAAACACCGGCAGCGACAACTGAGCGTGTCATCCCGGCTGTAACAAAACTGGAGCAACGTCGTGTTATCAAGACGCCAGCCCGTACAGTCGAGCGCACAATCCCAGCGGTTACCAAGCAGGTCTCTCGCCGTGTCGTGAAAACGCCAGCAGGTGTAACAGAGCGGACGATCCCAGCGATCACCAAGCAGGAAACACGTCGGGTTGTGAAAAACCCAGCGCGTACGGTTGAACGTACTGTTCCAGCCGTGACCAAGCAGGTTTCTCGCCGCGTCGTGAAAACACCGGCAGCGACAACTGAGCGTGTCATTCCGGCTGTTACGAAACTGGAGCAACGCCGTGTCGTTAAGACACCAGCCTCAACAGTGGAACGTACCGTTCCAGCTGTAACGAAGCAGGTCTCTCGCCGTGTCGTGAAAACGCCAGCAGGTGTGACAGAGCGTGGTATCCCAGCGATCACGAAGACGGAAACACGTCGTCGTGTGAAGACACCAGCTCGTACGGTTGAACGTGCAACGCCAGCTGTTACCAAGCAGGTCTCTCGCCGCGTCGTTAAGACACCGGCTCGTGTGACGGAGCGTGGTATCCCAGCGGTAACGAAACTGGAGCAACGTCGTGTCGTTAAGACGCCAGCCTCAACAGTGGAACGTACAGTTCCAGCTGTAACGAAGCAGGTCTCTCGCCGTGTCGTGAAAACGCCAGCAGGTGTGACAGAGCGCGCTGTTCCAGCGATCACTAAGCAGGAAACGCGTCGCGTCGTGAAAACACCAGCAGGTGTGGCAGAGCGCACAATCCCAGCCGTTACGAAGCAGGTCTCTCGCCGCGTCGTGAAAAACCCGGCTGCGACTACTGAGCGTGTCATTCCAGCGGTAACGAAGACTGAATCGCGTCGTCGGATCAAGACACCAGCGCGTACAGTTGAGCGTACTGTTCCAGCTGTGACGAAGCAGGTCTCTCGCCGCGTCGTGAAAACGCCAGCCGCGACAACAGAACGCGTCGTTCCAGCGGTCACCAAGCAAGTCCCACGTCGTGTCGTTAAGACACCGGCCCGTGTGACGGAGCGTGGTATCCCAGCGGTCACGAAGACGGAAACACGTCGTGTTGTGAAAACACCAGCAGGTGTATCAGAGCGCGTCATTCCAGCCGTAACCAAGCAGGAAACACGCCGCGTCGTGAAAACGCCGGCCCGTACGGTAGAACGCACAGTTCCAGCCGTAACGAAGCAGGTCCAGCGTCGTGTCGTTAAAACGCCAGCAGGTGTAAGCGAGCGCGTGATCCCAGCGGTCACGAAGACGGAAACACGCCGCGTCGTGAAAACACCAGCAGGTGTATCTGAGCGTGCCATTCCAGCGGTGACCAAACAGGTCTCACGTCAGGTCGTTAAAACGCCAGCAGGTGTGAGCGAGCGTGGCATTCCGGCCGTTACGTCAACAGTACAGCGTCGTGTCGTCAAGACACCAGCGCGCACTGTAGAACGTGCAACGCCAGCTGTGACTAAGCAGGTCTCACGTCGCGTCGTGAAAACGCCAGCTGCTGTAACTGAACGGACTGTTCCGGCGGTAACAAAGCAGGTTGCACGCCGTGTCATCAAGACGCCAGCATCGACACAAGAGCGTGTCATTCCGGCGATCACGAAGACTGAAACACGTCGTCGTGTGAAAACACCGGCATCTACGCAAGAGCGTCGTATCCCGGCTGTGACGAAGACAATTCAGCGTCGTCGTGTGAAGACACCAGCAACAACGACTGAACGGGTCATTCCAGCTGTTACGAAACAGGTATCACGTCGTGTTGTTGACGGAGCACCTCGTATTGAGCGCCGTGTAATCCCTGCGCGTTATGACACAATCCAAGTTCAGCGTGTGGTTCAACCTGCGCGGACTGAGACAGTTGTCATTCCAGCAGAATATGGAACGATCACACGTCGTACTCTTGCTACGCCTCAAACATCAGAGTGGCGTCAGGTCCTTTGTGAGGCCAATGCGAACCCAACTGTGATCAGTGCAATCCAACGTGCATTGCAGGCAGAAGGTTTCTATAGAGGTCCAATTGATGGTCGCTTAGGCACACAAACCTATGCAGCTGTGACGGCCTATCAAACGTCCCGTGGATTTTCGACGGTGACGAGTGGTAACACCATCACATTGCAGACCGTCGATGCTCTAGGTGTTGATTGGCGCTCAATGGTTGCCACAACAACAACCGGATCAACCGGCTTTAGCACTGGATCAACTGGCTTCGGCAGTTCTGGCGCAACAGGCGGGTTCTCAACCGGAACTGTTACCTCAACAGGCGGCTACACAGTCGGATCTGACAATCTGGTCCGGAATGCGAGCGGCGTTGTGATTGGAACGCTCCAGTCAAACGGTAACGTTGTGAACTCTGCTGGTCAGGTCGTCTTACAAGGCCTCTCAGCAACGGGTGCAGCTGGTGCAGCTGGCGGTGTCATCTCAGGTGGCGGCCTCTCAACAGGCGGCCTCTCAACTGGTGGTCTATCCACTGGCGGTGTCATCTCAGGTGGCGGTGTACAAGCTGGTGACTTCACAGTCCGTTCAGACGGATCTGTCGTAAGCAGTACAACAGGCGCTGTTATCGGCCGCGTGAACCAGGCTGGTGAGATTGTCTCATCTACAGGCCAAATCATTGGTCGCGTACGTCCAGCTAACTAAGCCCAGCTAACTAAGC
>CAYTLJ010000016.1:0-5935 GCA_964438555.1 uncultured Algimonas sp. | reverse complement strand
CCAGCTAACTAAGCCCAGCTAACTAAGCTAAGGCACATAAAATAAAACACCCCGTCGGTTCAAAACCGGCGGGGTTTTTTCTTGCCTAAGCGCAAAGACCACATTGAATTCAACAACATATCTGCATTGACAGTTTAAGTGTGGTGTTTATAAGGGCGTTCGAATTGGCCGCCGCGGGAATCGCCCAGCGCGGCTTTTATATATTTACGATGACAGTCTCCTTTTTTGGGTCGCTGTACATCAAGAAAACAGGACGAAACCATGTTCGCAGTCATTCAGACCGGCGGTAAGCAATATAAGGTCGCCAAAGACGATATCATCATCGTCGAAAAACTTGACGCAGAAGAAGGCAAAAAAGTCTCTTTTGATAACGTGCTTATGCATGGCAAAGAAGGCGCCGTTAAAATCGGCGAACCTCTTGTTAAGGGCGCGTCTGTTACGGGCGAAGTGCTCGAGCAACGTAAAGGCGATAAGGTTATCGTTTTCAAAAAGAAGCGCCGTCAAAATTATCGTCGCAAGCAAGGACACCGTCAGTTAGAGACAGTCGTCCGTATCACAGGTATTAAGGGCTAGGCCCTCCGCTTAGAATTCGCAGGAGTTATCCATGGCACATAAAAAAGCAGGTGGTTCATCCAATAATGGTCGCGATAGTGCTGGCCGTCGTTTGGGTGTTAAAAAATCAGGCGGCCAAGCCGTCATTCCAGGCAACATCATCATTCGTCAACGCGGAACAAAATATTATCCGGGTGCCAATGTCGGTATGGGCAAAGACCATACATTATTTGCACTCACAGAAGGCCGCGTCGCATTCACGAAAAAACGCAATGCACGAACATATGTCTCGGTTCAGCTCCCGGAAGCTGCCGAATAGTGACCTGAGTAATTTCGGGTCGAAGGACCCGATTTAAGAAACAGCAGGGAGATCGGGTTCTAGCCCGATCTCCCTTTTCTTTTCCCTGCTGACAATCGAAAGGGGTTGTCATGCAAGATGTTATTCAAACCCAGAGGCTTATTTTACGGCCTGTTGAACTCAGCGATGCTGAAAGCTTTGCTGCCCTTGCCAATGATCGCGACATTGCCCGTATGACGGGTAGCTTCCCCTTCCCCTTCCCGCGCCTTTCTGTGGATTTCAAAGTCATGTATTTGCGGGCTCAAAAACGAAGGGGCATTGGGAATGCCTATGCCATCACCAAAGGATCTGAGGACAAACTCATCGGCGTTGCAGATCTATTTCGTGCAAACCTTAAAGATCCGTGGGAACTCGGTTATTGGATTGGGCGTCCATATTGGGGACGTGGCTATATAACAGAAAGCTGTGCCGCCTTGATTCAGGAATTGGAAACCCAACACGGGCCACAAATCGTTGTGGCGGGTGTATTCACAGATAACCCAGCCAGTATGCGTGTATTGGAAAAACTTGGCTTTGAAAAACACGGAAAACCCGAACCTTATTTTTCTATGGCCCGCTTGCAAAAAGCCCCGTCACAAAATTTCCTACGCAGAGCCGGGTCGTGATCCGTTTTATACCGAGAACTCCCAATGCCAGTGAATTCCTGACGCTCCGAGCTGAGACAGATTGGGGCGTTCCTGATCCATCACAGATGGAAGGCATACTCGCCCATTCGCCTTGGGGAATCGTGGCCTATGATGGCGACCAAATCATTGGCATGACGCGTTGTGTTGGTGACGGCATTCTGATCCTCTACCTACAAGACGTGATTATTGCGAAATCCCACCGCCGTCAGGGCATCGGACGTCAACTCATTACAAACCTCATTCAACATCTGGAAGCTATTTGTTCTCAAGACTGTACAATTGGCCTCTTTGCCGCCATAGGGCAGTCAGGATTTTATGAAAGCTTGGGCTTTCAAAGCCGTAACACGAAATTTTATGGTCCTGGTATGCATGGGACATATTCCGATCTCCTAAAGCGCAGTCTAGCAATGTCTGTGTCTTCTACTTAAGGCCCTCTCATGAAGTTTCTGGATCAAGCCAAAATTTTCGTAAAGTCGGGAACAGGTGGCGCAGGCAGCATCTCTTTCCGCCGCGAAAAATATGTCGCTTTTGGCGGCCCTAATGGTGGCGATGGGGGCCGCGGAGGCCATGTGTGGCTAGAGGCCTCTCATAGCCTAAATACACTCATAGACTATCGGTATAAGCAACATTTCAAAGCCAAAACGGGCGGGCACGGCATGGGTCGAGACCGTCACGGTGCTGCCGGAGAAGATATAACCCTTAACGTCCCTGTCGGCACACAAGTCATCGATACTGAGACGGATGAGATCCTCGTCGACCTAATCGAGGATGGGCAACGCGCCCTTCTCGCAAAAGGTGGAAATGGTGGATGGGGCAATGCGCGGTTTAAAAGCGCAACCAACCAAGCGCCACGTAAAGCCAATCCAGGGGAAGCTGGCGAAGAAAAATGGGTGTGGCTAAGATTAAAATTACTCGCAGATGCGGGATTGATTGGATTACCTAATGCGGGAAAATCGACCTTCCTTTCAACCGTGACAGCCGCCAAACCTAAAACGGCTGATTATCCCTTTACGACCTTGCACCCACATCTGGGCGTTGTCTCCATGGGGCTGACGGATAGGTTTGTCATTGCCGACCTGCCTGGTCTTATAGAAGGTGCTGCCGACGGCGCCGGACTTGGTCATCGTTTTTTAGGCCACGCGGAACGTTGCGCCGCAATATTACATTTGGTTGCCGGGACTTCTGAAAACCCTGTCGAAGATTACAAAACCATTCGCAAAGAACTAGAAGCCTATGATGACAGTTTTAAAGACAAGCCCGAAATTATTGCCTTGTCAAAATGCGATGTTCTGAATTCAGATCAAATCAAACAGCTTCAGGATGATCTGGAGACCGCCTGCGGGCAACGTCCATTTCCGATATCTTCTGTGGCACAACAGGGCCTCAAACCTGCTCTATCGTCCTTATATCAACATGTCGAAACACGGCGAGAGGCCGAAGAGCAAGAGCGGCTTGAGATTGAACGTCAGCGCAAAATTGCGGCTGGTGAAATCGAAAATGTTAAAGGTTGGTCGCCCTAAATATGCTCGGCCACGTCCAAAGAATTGTGATCAAGATTGGGTCAGCTATATTGGTTGATGCCAATACCAATCGCTTGCGAGATACGTGGCTTTCCGCATTGGCCGATGATTTGTCTTCATTTGCAGATAAAGATATTATTCTAGTCTCCTCGGGCGCCATAGCATTGGGGCGCCAAAGATTAGGCCTGCAAAACCAATCCCTGACGCTACCGCAAAAACAAGCCTGCGCGGCTGCCGGACAATCGAGGCTGACACGCGCTTATGATGACGCCTTAGGCGCTAAAGGACTTATGACAGCTCAGGCGCTTTTGACGCTTAATGATACTGAAAATAGAAGACGTTGGCTCAATGCGCGCTCAACCCTGAACACGCTATTAGAGCTCGGCACCATCCCGATCATCAATGAGAATGATACAGTCGCGACGGATGAAATTCGGTACGGCGATAATGACCGCCTGGCGGCGCGCACAGCCCAAATGGTTGGCGCTGATCTTTTAATCCTGCTCTCAGATATTGATGGGTTATACACAGCCGACCCACGCCTAGATCCATCCGCGAAACATCTGCCTGAGATTTCGGAAATTTCGGATGAAATCCGAGCCATGGGCGGAGAACCCAATCTTGAAACAGGCATGGGAAGTGGTGGTATGGCGACCAAAGTCACTGCGGCCGAAATCGCGACATCTGCTGGCTGCGATATGATCATATGTGATGGACGCGAAGCTGGCGCGCTTGGCACCCTCCTCTCAGGCGGAAAACACTCTCGCTTTATTGCCACAAGCAACCCCAAAAAGGCGCGCGCACAATGGATAGCTGGGTCTCTCAAACCGCGAGGACGGTTAGAAATTGATCCCGGGGCAGAAAAAGCCCTGCTATCGGGGAGTAGCCTTTTGCCTGCCGGCGTTATCGCTGTCATTGGCGAATTTTCAAAAGGGGACGCTGTGTCCGTCCAATGTGAAGGGCGCGAAATCGCCCGAGGACTCGTTGCCTATGACCACCCCCAAGCTGACCGTATTAAAGGCTTAAAGTCTGGTGATATTGCCAAAGCACTAGGCTATGATAATGGGGCGGCTCTCATTCACCGCGATAATCTGGTAATGCTTTAATGACTGATCTTGCTTTCTATATGACTGAGCTAGGCAAAGCGGCCAAACAAGCCGCTTCTACCTTGCGTTTGGCGCCCGAAACGCAACGCAATGCGGCCCTGATGGCTATGGCAAAACATATAAAAACGCAGCAAGGCGCCATTTTGAGCGCCAATAAAAAAGACATGGTCGCCGCGCAAGCCAAAGGATTATCGGACGCCATGCTTGATCGCCTCAAGCTTGATCCCAAACGTATTGGGGGAATTGCCAAAGGCTTAGAAGATATCGCAAGCCTCCCAGACCCTGTTGGCGCCATTGACAAAAACTGGACCCAACCGAACGGCCTAGAGTTCGAGAAAATTCGTGTCCCGATTGGCGTGATTGGGATGATCTATGAATCAAGGCCCAATGTGACGGCGGATGCGGGTGGGCTATGCGTTAAATCTGGGAATGCGTGCGTCTTACGCGGCGGTTCCGAGAGCGCCCATTCAAGCACAGCTATTCACGCAGCACTTCAAGCCGGGCTCAAAGAAGCTGACATCCCCGAAGCCGCGATCAGCCTGGTCAACACAACGGACCGCGCCGCGGTCGGAGAGATGTTGCGCGGCTTAGATGGTTCGATCGATATTATCATTCCACGCGGCGGCAAAGGGCTTGTTGCGCGGGTGCAAGAAGATGCGCGTGTGCCCGTGCTTGCGCATTTAGAAGGTTTAAATCATAGCTATATCCATGAAGACGCGGATCTGGATATGGCATTGTCTGTCATTGAAAATGCAAAACTCAGACGAACCGGCGTGTGTGGATCAACGGAAACGTGCCTCATTGATAAGAATATTGCTGAACGCGCCCTGCCCGCGCTCAAATCCCGCATCGGCGACCGATGTGAATTCCGAGGTGACCCTACTGCGCGTGAGATTATCCCAGATATGAAACTGGCAAATGATACAGATTTCGCGACCGAACACTTAGCGGCGATTTTAAATATCGCAATCGTTGATGGATTAGAGGACGCCCTCAATCATATTGCACGTTTTGGCAGCGGCCATACCGATGCGATATTGACTAATAATGAGGCTGTCGCGCGGTCCTTTTTAAATAGTGTAGATAGCGCCATTGTGCTCCATAACGCTTCAACCCAATATGCCGATGGCGGCGAATTTGGGTTTGGCGCAGAGATTGGTATTGCAACGGGACGCCTTCACGCCAGAGGTCCAGTAGGCGCCGAGCATTTGACGACTTATAAATATCAAGTGCGCGGGACTGGGCAGGTGCGACCATAAGCCGGTCAATCGGATTATTTGGCGGGTCATTTAATCCCGCCCATGGGGGACATCTTCATGTCGCCCGCGCCGGGCTGCGCGAGTTACAACTCGATGAGGTCTGGTGGCTCGTAAGTCCTCAAAACCCGCTCAAGCCCGAACAACCGAATTGGGAGAGCCGAGCCAAAACTGTCAGGGATTTAAACCTGTCCTATCAAATGAAAATTAGTGACGTCGAACTGAGATATGGAACCCAATTTACGGTCGATCTGATAGAAAGACTGACGCAGCGTCATCCAGACATAGATTTTGTCTTCATGATGGGCGCCGATAATTTATTGCAATTACCGAAATGGAAAAACTGGCAAATGATAATGGCATTAGTCCCGATCGCCGTCATTGCCCGACCCGGTACATCGCTCAAAGCACGACTAGGACAAGCCGCACGTCAATATGATTGGGCGAGGATACCGGAAGACCAAGCCCATATCCTAAAAGCTTGCCAAGCACCGGCCTGGAGCTATCTGACATTGCC
>CAYTLJ010000015.1:0-27769 GCA_964438555.1 uncultured Algimonas sp. | reverse complement strand
TGCTCCCTATCCGCAATTAACATCTGATCCCACCTGATACCGATTAAAGAGTCTTGGGTTAAATCAGCAGCCCCACCCATCTCAGTAATGTTTTGTTAACCATATGTAACGGAACCGTGTCGAAATTTCAACCTGCCCCGCAGCAGCGTATATTTGCGGTTCATCTTACATCATCGATTTAACGGCATCCGCATGATCTTGCAGCGCTTTCGCCCCCATAGGCGTCAGGCCGTAAATACCCCGATCGACACGTTCAAACCAGCCATAGTGATTATCTGACATAAGGTTGCGTGCCCGTTCAAACCCGGCCATTTTTGCAACATAAGAGGCTTTGCAGGCCCCTTCATCGAATAAAACTTTGGCGCATCTGAGGGCGCCTTGCCGGTAAGACGTCATCATACCGCTTGAGGTCATACCGCCTTTATTGGGATCCCCATGGCGGGATTCAAATTCGGAGAGAAGCTTGGTTTTTCGGGCCTTGATTTTTCGCGGTTTAAATGGTGCTGGATCGCAATGCACAATAACCGTCTTGTCTTTGAGGCGTATTGTAATCAGGCCAAGCCCCAAACGACGGCACAACATTTTATTTCTGCGGATCGCGGTCATGGCCGCCTTCCCTGATTTGCGCGGTACGGCGATATAGACCTGGTCGGTCATGGATTGACGCTGAATAGCTTGATGAAACAATGACAGGGTAAACCCGGTTTTAAGTTCAATTATGACGGGCTCATCGTCACCCTTGGCAAATGGTATGGCAACCATATCGGCGGCCCCAATCTCACCTTTGACCTCATAGCCCATTGCCTCAAAATGGGTTTTGACTGGGCCGTATAGATCCGTTTCTTTTATGGATTTCGCTTTTGGAATGGGGTCTGTCCTTAAGAGTTTTGCGAGGCAAGATTGTCCAAATTTGTGGTAACTTCAAAGGGTTGGGCCCTGTTTTACACCTTTTGCGTTAATCTTTTATTAGCCATGTTTATTTTAAGGCAGAAAGTGGGACGCTGGCTGGGAGGGCCCAATGAGCAATTCAATTACCAATATGGACTGGCAAAACATATTAAAACTCTTGATGTTGACTATGCTTTCTGATGGGCGCGCCTATGAGCGTCAGGCCGATACATTCGTAAATGCATCTCTAGAGCTACGCTCAAGGTTAAAGGTAAAGGGGATTCACACGCGCCAAATGACCATGGATTGGTATATTCGCAACCGCAAAGACTTGGTGGATATTCAGACGGGCGAGACATTTGAAAATGATCTTTTACAATTGATCGAGAGCTTAGACACAATTCCAGATAAAAAGCCGTTACTACGAACGCTAAAAAACCTCGCCAAGAGCGATCGGGACAGGCAGGCCGCAGATTCAAATATCCTATCCGCTTCAAAAGCAAGGTGGGCTTAGGTCTAACGCTCACACCCTAACAAAGGATCCGCTTTTTATGGCGGGTTTTTTATTGGGCACATAAAATGCATTGCTTTATTCTCTTCCATTGACGGCAGCTCTCACCATATATAGCTCTCAAAACCCTCCAGAGACTTGCGACCTAGCAAAATTGGAAAACACGAGACTATGAAAAAACGCTCTTTCATCATCAGCGCTTTTATAGCGAGCTCCCTATTTTTTACATCGGCTGCCAATGCTCAAGAAACAGTCAATGAGAATAAAACCGTAACGGAAAAGATTGGCGCGCTAAAGATTTCCGACATTTCAGGTCAATGGAAGATCGAGGTCATTGGGAATCCCAATTCAAGCTTTAAAGGCTCAGCGCGTATCCCATACGCTGACGGACGCTCAGTGATTGCAGAGGTAATTGCGGAAGATAAATGCTGCCGCGGGCTCAATCATGCGCGTGTTTTACAAGAAAGTTTAATTACGATTGATGATGACGGCAAAATCACTGTCACGTCAGAGATTAAAGAATACCTCCTGCTTATAGAAGGCGTTGAGGCCGAATATTTTCCAGACGATTTTGAGCTTAAGCAAGTGGATCGCGACACACTTATCGGGAGATTAAATGGAGGGACCGCCGTGCGTTGGGTTAGAGATATTGAAAAACTCAGTTAGATTTGAGGCGTTTCATCAAAGCCTCTAATTGCGCATTTGTTTTATATTTAATCCGGACCTCCCCTGCCCCGCCCTTATCCCTAAGGTCAACCGCCAAGCCAAGGCTATCGGTAAGATCAGTTTCGAGCTGAATGATATTTGGGTCTTTATAGCGTTTCGCCTTGGCGGGCTCCGGCGTTTTCCCGTCGCGAAGCGCTTTGGCAAGTGCCTCTGTGTCTCGAACTGACAAACCGCCCTCAATAATGCGAAGGGCTAGGGCTTGCGGGTCCGGGACATTTCCTAAGGTTTTGGCGTGACCAATTGTGAGCTTTCCAGATGCGATCCAATTTTGAACCTGGTCAGGCAAGTCCAGGAATTTCATAAGATTTGCGACATAGGGGCGTGATTTGCCAACGGCTTGTGCAACATCAGATTGCGTGCGACCAAATTCTGACATTAGAGCCTTATAGGCCCGCGCCTCCTCCATAGGTGATAGGTTTGAGCGTTGAACATTTTCAACCACGCCAATTTCGAGAACCTCCTGATCAGAGAGATCCCGAATAAGGACCGGCATGGACTCTAGCCCGGCCTTAAGTGAGGCTTGCCACCTGCGCTCGCCAGCAACAATTTGATAGTCGGCGTCTTTATTCTTTCGACTTCTCGCACTTTCGGGAAGCGGACGAACCAGAATGGGTTGTAATACACCCTTCTCTTTTATCGACTCTGTGAGCTCAGCTAATTCTGCAGCGTCAAAATCTTTGCGCGGCTGGTCAGGGTTTCGTGCAAGGCGTGCGATTGATACAAATTGGATTTGACGCTTGCTCGAGCCTTTGCCGGCATTAGAATCGTTTTCCTTTACAATAGGCTCTGCGCCCTCAGTTTTTGTCTCAGCATCAGATACAGATATATCAGCCATCAAGGCTGACAGGCCACGCCCAAGCCCTCTTGCGCTGGCCTTTTTATCTGTAACAGGTTTCTTTTTTTGTGACATAGGTTAACCTATTGATTTAATTGCGGTTTTTGTGCTTTTTAATTAATTCTGCGGCGAGGGCAAGATAAGCCTTCGCGCCTTTTGAATTTGGCGCATAACTTGTGACAGGCTGGCCAAAACTGGGCGCCTCGGCGATACGCACATTACGCGGAATGATTGTTTCAAATACGGCGCGGCCCAAATGTTTTTTAACATCAGCTGCAACCTGAGATGATAGACGATTACGCCTATCATACATAGTCAACATCACCCCATCTATAGCCAGCGTCGGATTTACCGAAGACTTGGCCATTTCGACAGTCTGTAAGAGCTGGCTTAAACCCTCAAGCGCAAAAAATTCACATTGCAACGGCACAATGACCGAGCGCGCCGCCGCCAGCGCATTAATCGTCAAAAGACTTAGAGATGGCGGACAATCAATTAAAACATAATCAAATTGGGCTTGGGATGCCCGAATGGCCTCTCTTACGATCCGTGTGCGTCCGTCTGCATGGCCAATTTCCATTTCTGCCGCAGCGAGGTCGACATGACTTGGAAGGATAAAGAGGTTTGGCGTTTGGGTTGGCAAAACGGCATCATCAACATGCAGCCCTTCGGTCATGACATTATAAATTGTTTTCTCGCGTTGCGAACGCGGAATACCCAAACCCGTAGACGCATTGCCTTGCGGGTCGATATCTATCAGCAAGACACGACGGCCCTGCTGCGCCAGAGCCGCAGATAAATTAATAGATGTTGTCGTCTTTCCGACACCACCCTTTTGATTGACGATGGCGATGATACGGTCCGTGTTCACATTAACCCTCTATTTCGCTCTCAAATTGGACACGCGCAAGATCATAGCCTCTGTGTCTGTTTTGCTTTTGAAACGCTCAACGTCGAAATTCCACCCTTTGGATGCGTCTTTTATCTCTTTATCCGCAGTTTCTCCTTTTGGCAGGATCAATATACCATCCTTGGATAAATGCGGCGCCGCGTAAGTAAAAAGCTTAGGCAAAGGCGCAAAGGCCCTCGCCGTAATCACATCGGCCTTAAAGGGCGACAAAGCCTCGATACGCGATGTGTATATAGTTACAGGTAATGCGAGCTCGCGGGATACAGTTTTTAGAAAACTCGTTTTTTTACCAATAGATTCAATAAGATAGACCTGCCCTGCCCCGATTTGCTTGGCGTAAATACCAAGTGACAGACCCGGAAAACCGCCACCAGACCCCAAATCAACAAGCTTGTCCCATCTCTTTGGCAAATAGTCATTTAGCTGCCAACTATCATAGGCATGCCTACGCCAAAATTGATCGACTTCGCGCTGCGCGACCAAATTTATCCGACTATTCCACTTTCGAAGCAGCGCCTCCCAAGCCTCAAACGCCTCAAATGTTCCACGTGGAACATTGCTGTGGTGTTGAAAATCTACACCCGTCCAAAGCTCTATTTCACTCATGCGGCGCGTTGCGCTTTTTTGATATGGGCAAGAACGGCCATAAGCGCGCCTGGCGTTACGCCCTCAATCCGAGAGGCTTGGCCAAGCGTTTCTGGTCGGGCATTTGTGAGCTTTTGTCGAACCTCATTGGACAGGCCGCCAATAGCGCTATAATCGAGACTATCTGGTATCCGTAGACCTTCATCCCGTCGAAAGGCCGCAATATCTTTGGCTTGACGCTCAAGATATCCTGCATAGGTCGCGTCTGTTGTAAGATACTCAACGGTCTCGGGATCAAATTCTGCGAGTTCTGGCCAAACAGGCTCAAGATCTTTCATCGAAATATTAGGATAGGCCAATAAATCCATAACAGAGCGCCTGACGCCGTCCTGGTTAATTTTAATGCCGGATTTGGCGATAACAGAGGGAGATTGGCTCAATTCACTGGCTTTAGACTTGGCATTTGCGAATTTTTCCAATTTTTTAGCGGTAAAATCCTGTCGATCTGCGCCAACCAGACCAACCTTAGCTCCCATTTCGGTCAAGCGTTGATCCGCATTATCGGCCCGTAAAAGCAGGCGGTATTCAGCGCGAGAGGTAAACATGCGGTATGGCTCTGTCACGCCCTTGGTGATCAAATCATCAATCATCACGCCAATATAGGCTTGGCTACGGTCCAAAATGAAAGGATCCCCGCCGCGCGCCGCTAATGCGGCATTCGTACCCGCCATCAGGCCTTGTGCAGCCGCTTCTTCATACCCAGTTGTGCCATTAATTTGTCCGGCTAGGAATAATCCTGTTTGCGCCTTGACCTCTAGGGTTGCTCTGAGTTCGCGCGGGTCGACATAATCATATTCAATCGCATAGGCATATCGTTTGATCTCGACATGTTCTAAGCCCCGAATAGAGCGCATAAAGGCGTCCTGAACCGCATGGGGGAGGGAGGTCGAAATTCCATTCGGATAGATTGTATCGCCATCTGGATTTCCGGGTAAGCCTTCAGGCTCAAGGAAGATTTGATGCCTATTGCGATCAGCAAAGCGAACAACCTTGTCCTCAATAGACGGACAATAACGCGGACCTCGACCCGCAATGCCGCCACCATAAACCGCTGATTTTTCTATATTTTTAGAAATAATACGATGCGTTTCTTCATTTGTATGGGTAATCGCGCAGGTGATTTGCGGAATCACTATCTCTTTATTCAAGAACGAGAAGGGGGCTGGCACCGCGTCTGCGGCTTGTTGCTCCAAACTATCCCAATCAATAGAGCTTTTAGCCAGGCGGGCTGGCGTGCCAGTCTTGAGGCGACCCATGCGTAAGCCCAGACCATATAGTCGCTCTGAGAGGCCAAGGGCAGGGGCTTCACCCCAGCGCCCCGCAGGGGTTCGTTCGTCTCCGACGTGAATAACGCCTTTGAGAAAGGTGCCCGTCGTTAGGACGACTTGGCCTGCGCGAAATGTCCGACCGTCCTCTGTCAGCACGCCCTCAACTGTTCCACGTGGAACAATCAAATCATGCGCTGCGCCCGCAATAATCGTAAGGTTTTCTTGGGCCTCCAGGACGGCTTGCATCTCAGTTCTGTATAGATAGCGATCAGATTGGGTTCGCGGGCCGCGCACGGCTGGCCCCTTTGAGCGATTAAGCAAGCGGAATTGAATGCCCGACGCATCCGCTATACGGCCCATCACACCATCTAACGCATCGACTTCGCGAACCAAATGGCCTTTCCCCAATCCGCCAATTGCCGGATTGCAGGACATTTCGCCAATGGTCTCGATCTTATGGGTCAGTAAAAGCGTATTTGCGCCCATACGCGCGGAGGCGGCTGCCGCCTCACACCCCGCATGACCACCGCCAATGACGATCACATCATATGTCTGCTCACTTTGCATGGGCGCGATATAAGGGGAGGGAAGAACGCTGTCGAGTAGAGTCTTTACCCGCAATCATCAAAAGTGTTCCACGTGGAACAGTTTCAGGCCAAATCCGCCTATTTTCCAATACAAAAACTGGAGAAAATTCGATCAAAGACCTGTTCCATATCGGAGCGACCCGCTAATTCCTCTAATGAAATCAATGCGTTACGTATATCTTCACTGGCAAGCTCAGGGCTGGTGCCAAGCCGCATCATCGCCGTAGACGCTGCTTCACGGGCCGTCTCGATACAATTCACATGTCTGACGCGGGTGAGTGCGGCCGCCTCGAGCCCGGAATAGCGTTCTAATATCAAGACCTCCAAACGACGTAAAACTTCAGATAATCCTTTTTCTTTCAATAGGTTACCGGATATATGGCCGTTTTTTACATGGGGCACGTCTTGCCCGTCTTCCAAATTGGTAAAGGTAAGATCCGAGGGCAAAGATTCTGTATCTTCAATGCCGCGGCGTTTCACATGGATCACAAGATGTGCATCTTCTGCGCGCGCTTTCGCCCGCCTTACCCCTTCGGCTTCAATTTGATCCTTGCTCTCACGCAGCCCCGCCGTATCCGAGAAGGTCACAGGAAGGCCGGCCAATATCATGCCGGCCTCAATAATGTCGCGCGTGGTGCCGGCTTGAGGCGAGGTAATCGCCACATCTCGCCCAACCAGGCCGTTTAACAATGTTGATTTGCCGACATTTGGCGCGCCTATAATAGCGATCTGAATGCCGTCGCGAATAGCGCGGGTTTTTTGGCTCGTCGCCAAAGCCTCTCTCATATCCTCGACCATATGGCTTAATATTGGATGCGCCGCATGGGACAGAGCGTCTGGTACATCCGCCTCATCGGCAAAATCTATCTCGCCCTCTATTTGGGCCAAAGCATCTAAAAGGCCGGATTGCCAGGCTTCATAGGTTTTGCGCAAAGCGCCGTCCATATTTTGTAGGGCTTGAATGCGCTGACCTTCAGAGCGCGCATCGATCAAATCGGCAAGACCTTCGGCTTCGGTAAGATCCATCTTCCCGCCCTCAACGGCACGGCGCGTAAATTCTCCGGGCAAAGCCTGGCGAAGACCTAGCTCGACCAATCGGCGCGCAATAGATTCTAAAATAGCGACACTTCCATGGAGATGAAGCTCAACACTATCTTCGCCCGTAAAACTCTTTGGGCCCTCAAACCATAAAACCAATGGCCTATCGATAGCGGTGCCGTCTTTATCAAAGAGTGTTCGCAAAACCGCCTTTCGCGCTTGCGGGAGCCGGCGATCGGTTAAATGGCGTAAGACCTCGCCTGCCTTTGGCCCAGAAATCCGAACAACGCTGACACCAGCCCGACCCGGAGCCGAAGACAGGGCGAATATAGTATCGCCTTGAAAATTTGTCATATCTGCCATAGGGGCCGATCTATGATGGTCCGTCCTATTTTCAAAGCTACAATTTCAATTTTTCTTACAACCCTTTGGCTCGGCGGATGTAATGGCTCGAAATCGGAGTCAGAAATTGGGGCTGAAAAAACAAGCCAATCCGACAAAAGCGAGCCTGTTTATTTTCCATCACTAGAGACCACCTTAAATTGCCTGCCCAAAAATGCTGCGATTATGGCCTCTCACCGCGGCACATCCCGAAACTGGGACGCGGCTGAAAATAGTGTGTCGGGCTTAAAGCGCTTAATCAAAGCGGGGTATCTCGTGGCGGAAATCGATGTCGCAAGCACAAAGGATAACGTGCTTTTCACATTTCACGATGGCGTCTTTGATCACATTAGTACGGGCAAGGGCCCAGTTGCATCGGCCAATAGCGATTATCTTGAAACCATTATTTTAGAGACCCGGAACGGAAAATTGACATCCGATCGACCCGCTTTTTTTTCTGAAATTCTCGATCTGGCCAAAGATAAAATCTACCTCGAAATCGATTTTAAATCTTCCGCTAAATATGAGGATGTTATTCAGGCAATTCGCAAAAATGATATGTCAGACCAAGTTGTGCTCATTGCCTATACAGACGGACAGGCCAATAAACTCGCTAGGCTCGCACCCGATATGCTACTATCTGTGCCACCAGAATCTGCGAAAACAGGTCAGCTCATCTGGTTCGGAGAAAATGCAGACACAGCCCCAGATCTAAAGTCCATTATAGGTATAGATCCGATGATCATTGGCCGCGTCCGCAGGAAAACAAAAACTAGAAATCTTGATAAAATGGTTGAGAGATCAACGCTAATTGTAACTGATTTTGTAGATGAATATGATCCGATTATTGGGCTGAAAGACAAAGCAGAATATAAGGCTTGCCGCGCTGCCGATCGGCCTTAGCGACGCTGGCGCTTAGACCAGACCTTATTCCACACAGCTTCGCCCTTTAGGCCCTCGACAAATATTTTATGCGCCTCAGCCTCAGTTTCACTTGCCTTGTGAATTAATGGGGCCTCTCTTTGCGTGGCTCGCGGAAACCCTGTCTCTGTTTCACTTGTATTTGTCCCGGATGTTAGCCCCAAACGCATTTCGCGTCCGCCTGACAATTCCAGATAAACCATGGCAAGTAATTGCGAGTCGATAATGGCGCCGTGTTTATCGCGTTCTGACAAGGAAATATCAAAACGCTTACATAGCGCATCCAACGAGGCCGGTGATCCCGGAAAGGCTTCATGGGCCATGGCAAGCGTATCTTTAAAGCGCGACTGGGGAAGGGGATCAAACCCCGCCCGTTGTAATTCCGCATTTATAAAGCCCATATCAAATTGCGCATTATGGGCAATCAAAGTGGCGTCACCTATAAAATCTAGAAAGTCTTGCGCCCTATCTTTAAAGAGCGGCTTTCCCCGTAAGAACTCAGTTGTCAGCCCCGTTATTTCAACGACCTTGTCAGGCACTTCGCGTAACGGATCCAGAAAGGTATGAAACTCCCGACCTGTTGGCAAAAGATCGACAATCTCAACACAGCCAATTTCTGTAATACGGTCTGCGCCTTTTGCGTCAAACCCTGTTGTTTCTGTGTCAAAAACGATTTCTCTCATAAGATTTTGTCTAACACAGATTTCACCGCCGCGCGCGCGGCCTCCATCCCATCAGCTGTGGATATCACATAATCTGCGCGCCTTCGCTTTTCTGCGTCTGGCATTTGCTTGGATAAAATCATCTCAAATAAGGCCTCCGTCATTTTTGGGCGGGCCAAAACACGTTTGCGTTGGATGTCTTTTGGCGCACTTACAACTATTGTCGCGTCGACATATTTGTCGCCGCCCGTTTCAAATAAAAGCGGAATGTCGAAAACCACGGCTTTCGCCTGAGAGGCTCTCGCTTTTTCCAGAAAATCGGCGCGCTCCTCGCCCACCCAAGGATGGATGAAGCTCTCTAATGTTTTCAGATTAAGGGGATCGGCGCGCATATGTTCACCCAATCGCTTTCGATTAACGGCATCATCTTTTATCGCGTCCGGAAAAACGGCTCGGATCAAAGGCACGGCGCGCCCGCCTTTTTTATACATGTCATGGACCGCCGCATCCGCATCAAAAACTGGACAGCCTAGATCAGCAAACATCTGGGCGGTTGTAGTCTTCCCCATCCCAATCGACCCTGTCAGCCCAATAATCTTCATCTTTGTCCTGATTTCAAGGCATCGTGCAATAATTGCGTCGGATCAGCGACAGATGGAGGCGCTGCGCCAAAAAACAATTTAAAACTAGGCCTCGCTTGTTCAATCAACATAGGAAGGCCCCCAAGCGTTTTTAGCCCTCTAGCTTTGGCGGCTCGCATGAGGCGCGTATTTCGCGGCGTATAGATCAGATCATAAATGAGCGCCGATGACCGCGCATTATCTAATGAAAGATCAAGACCTGGCTTTCCTTTCATGCCAGCAGCACTCGCATTCACAATCAGATTGGCCCGCGCGACCGCATCATGTCGTTGCGCCCAGGGCAGGGCGTAAAGGCTTGGAACATTGACTTGACGCACAAGATCTTCCGCTTTGCTATCGGTTCGGTTGATCAAACAAATTTCAGCGGCACCAAGGGATAAGAGTGCGCCTAAAACAGCTCGGCTCGCACCGCCCGCGCCAATAACTAAGACAGACGCATTTTGTAGGCGGCTTGCGCCCATAAACTTTAGGAGCGGAACCGCAAACCCTTCCATATCCGTATTATGAGCAACCAATTTCCCCTTAGATTTATAGAGACAATTCGCAACGCCTAATTTTTGCGCATCATCTGTTGCAATATCGGCCGCTTGAAAGGCTTGTGATTTTAATGGCAGGGTCACATTCACCCCTGAAATTGATGTCTGTTTTAGAGACTTGAACGCTTTGATAGCCTCGTCTGGTTTGACCGCAAATGGAATATAAGCGCCCGCAATTCCAGATTGCTTAAGCCAATAGCTATGCAAAATAGGTGAGAGTGAGTGGTGGATTGGCCAGCCACATACACCAGCTAATTTTGGAATAATTGTCATGAGGCGATAACTCCGCGCACACGCAAATAATCCAGAACGGGCAAAAGATCGAGACCCAATATAGCAAAAAACCCGCCCTCTACTTTTTCAAAGAGTTGGGCACCCGGGCCTTCAAATCGGTAGGCCCCAACAGATTTCATCAAAGCTTCACCCTCTTGTTCAATATACCAATCTAGAAACTCATTTGAAAATTCTCTGACCCAGAGTTTTGTTTTGCTGAGGTGCCGCCAAACGGGCCGCCCATTTTCACAAACCACAACCGCGCCAATCAATTCATGTCTCTTACCTCGCATGGATAAAAGCCGCTCGCGCGCCTCACCCAAATCTTTGGGTTTGTCAAAAAGCTGATTATCCATAACCATGATCTGATCTGCCCCGATCACAAACCCGTCTGTCTGGCGCGAGACTCGCAAGGCTTTTGCTTCGGCCAAAGCGTCCGCAATATCTTGGAGGCGCGAATTCTCTGCAAGCATTGAGTCTTTGATAGCGGCCTCATCGACTGGTTTGACAATAACCTCATAGTTCAATCCGGCCCCGTCCAAGATTTGTTTTCGGATAGCGGACCCGCTGGCAAGAATGATACGACTCATAATCGCAAGCCCCGCCGTCTTTCTTCAATGGGCCTAGATTGATTATAGAGCGTGATAATTCGAGCCGCCGTTTCTTCAATTGATCGACGCGTAACATCGATTACCTTATAGCCTTTGCGCCCAAACATCCGCCGCGCATCTCGCATTTCTTGGCGGACACGGTCTTCGTCAATATAATCGGTTTTACCTTCTTGTTTTAAACCCATTAATCTTTGTTGACGGATTTGAATGATACGGGTGGGTGAGGCTACAAGTCCCACAATAAAGGGTTTTTTCATGTCGTCTAAAATTGTCGGCAAAGGCGCCCCTGGTACTAAAGGTATATTTCCGGCCTTATATCCTCGATTGGCAAGATACATACATGTCGGTGTCTTAGATGTTCGCGATACACCCAATAAAACGATATCAGCATCTGCAAGCCCTTCCACAGATTGCCCATCATCATGCGCCATTGAAAAATCCAAAGCTTCTATTCTCGAATAATAAGCAGCATCCAAATTACGTTGTGCACCAACTTCATCAGAAACAGACGCGCCAAGGTAACGCCCGAGCATGGATAAGGTCGTATCTAATATAGAGACAGCCGGAATATTTCGAGACCGGCAAAATTCTTCCAGTGCTGCCCGTCTTTCGGGATTTACCAAAGTATATAAAACAACGCCAGGTTTTGCCTCAATCATTTCTAAGGTCTGTTGCATCTGTGCTTCTGAGCGTACCAAAGCATGTAAATGCTCGAGCGCCGTTGCTGATTTAAATTGCGCCGTTGACGCTTTCATCATCGCAACCAGCGTTTCGCCCGTCGAATCAGAGACGAGGTGAACGTGAAAATATATCGCAATATTTGAATTTCTACTGGCCATAATTACGGATCATTTCGCTAATTTACTCCCTCCTGTCCACAACCAAAGTTATTACAGATCAGATTCATGGAGTTTCGGGCATGAATTCTACGAAATCCTCCCACTCACCCACATCTTCCGCACAAGCTTGTTAATATTGTGAATTACAGGAATAAGTTTTTACTCAGATTCTACTCACAAAATAAGGTTTCATATTTTTACTTTAGAATCATAATGTTAAAAGATTATACAATCATCAAAATTTTTTACTCCACATATTCATACTTAACTTTCATGCTCATTTTTACGCTGGATATTAAACTTTCCTAACAAAAGGTAAATTTACGCACATTCTCACAGCTTCAACAACACTCCCTACTTTTATTTTATATATAAGAGAGGATGGACACCTTGGATATTTTAGTGGGAAAGGCTAAGCCACACATCCAAATCAAATCTTAGCGATATGAGCTCATGAAACTTATCAATGTTCTTAATGGCGAACAAAGCGATATACCACCCATATGGTTTATGCGCCAAGCTGGTCGCCACTTGCCCGAATATTTAGAAATTAGGGCGACGTGCAAAGATTTTATTGATTTTTGTTTTTCACCCGAAAAAGCGGCAGAGGTGACACTCCAGCCCATCAGACGATATGACATGGATGCAGCTATCCTGTTTGCTGATATCCTTTTGATCCCAATTGGCCTGGGACGAGAGGTGAAATTTATAAAAGGGACAGGTCCAGTCCTCGAGCCGATTACTGCTAGCGACATTTCTAAACTCAAGATTGATGGGGCCGCAGATCGTATTTCTTCCGTTTTTGAAACGGTAGAGCGCGTCCGAACAGAGCTGCAAAAGGATAAAGCTCTAATTGGGTTTGCAGGCGGACCCTGGACAGTCGCAACTTATATGATTGAAGGGAAAGGGTCTCCGTCAAAAGAGATTGCAAAACGATTTGCCTATGAAAATCCAGAGGCTATGTCTGATTTATTGGCAGCTCTCGTGGAAAGCACTGCAGATTATTTGATTGGACAAGCAAAGGCGGGTGCGAATGCGTTGAAAATTTTTGAAAGCTGGGCGGAAGGTCTCGCCCCCAATCTGTTTGATCGATTGGTTATCAATCCAACGCGCGACATAATTTCAAAGGTTAGGGCGGCTGGTATAGATCTACCTATTATGGGGTTTCCCCGCGGTGCTGGCTTAAATGCGATCCGCTATGCACATGAAACGGGTATTTCCTCAATTGCAGCCGGAACGCAAATGCCACTTGATGATTTTCGCGCCACAATTCCTGATGGCATGACAATTCAAGGTAACCTAGATCCACTTGCGCTTCGAATTGGTGGATCCATCCTAAGAAAGTCAGTTGATCATGTCCTGAGAGACGCGCAAAACGGACCTCATATTTTTAATCTGGGTCATGGTGTGACACCGGATGTAAAGATTGAAAATGTTCAAGCTGTTGTTGATCATATTCGAGGTAAGACGCCACATTATGTTTGATATTCTCTATCCTTGGATAAAAGCGTTTCATCTGTCGGCTGTAATATTCTGGATGGCGGGACTGCTCTATTTACCGCGGCTTTTCGTTTATCATTCCACGGCGAAAATAGGCGGTGAGCTAGAAGCAAAAATGGAAGAGGCAGAAGCTAAATTGCTTCGGATCATTATGAACCCAGCCATGATCACGGCATTTATTTTAGGCTTATTGCTTCTTTTTATATATCCGCAACCGCTTTCGATTTGGGTAAAGGCAGTATTGGCTTTCAGCCTTATTTTTTATCATGGATTTCTAGCAAAAACCCGAAAAGCATTTTTGAATGGTGGGCGCCCAAAATCTGAAAAATTTTTCCGGATGATTAATGAGATACCCTCTTTAATGACGCTTGTGATTGTTATTCTAGCGATTGTTCAACCGTTTTAGCTGCGCATTTTTGCAGAGTTGCAACTCCGCTTTGCAAATTTGGTGAATTGTATAGAAGCTAAAAATATGGGATGTAGGCCACGATGTAACATAAGGCCTGTCTGATGTTTGAAGGATTCGACGCGCTATTACTGGCGCGAATACAATTTGCCTTTACAGTAGCGTTTCATTTTATTTTTCCAGCCTTTACCATCGGATTATCCTCATATTTGGCCGTTTTAAACGGCCTTTTTCTTTGGAAAAAAGACGAAAAATATCTCGTTCTATTCAATTTTTGGATCAAGATATTTGCTGTAACCTTTGCCATGGGTGTGGTGTCAGGCATTACCATGTCTTATCAATTTGGGACGAATTGGTCAGTGTTTTCTGATCGAGCAGGGCCAGTGATCGGACCGCTTATGGCCTATGAAGTTTTAACAGCCTTTTTCCTTGAAGCGGGATTCTTAGGAATCATGCTTTTTGGACGAAACCGTGTTGGCGCAAAACTACATATGTTTGCCTGC
This sequence comes from uncultured Algimonas sp., assembly GCA_964438555.1. Taxonomy (GTDB): domain Bacteria; phylum Pseudomonadota; class Alphaproteobacteria; order Caulobacterales; family Maricaulaceae; genus Litorimonas. Next base: position 13,088 of record CAYTLJ010000015.1, on the reverse strand, counting down.
GTCATGGTGGCCTTTGGAACGGCTTTGTCAGCAACGTGGATCCTATCTGTAAATAGTTGGATGCACACACCGCAAGGTTTTGCGATTGCAGAAAATGGACAATTTGTTCCAGTCGATTGGATGAAAATTATCTTTAATCCGTCTTTTCCTTACCGCCTCGCGCATACATTGACGGCTGCCTATCTGACCACAGCCTTTATTATTGGCGGGGTCGGAGCGTGGCATTTATTGCGCGGCGAAAAAACGAACCCGGCTGTTAAAACAATATTTAATATGGCGATGTGGATGATCCTTTTTACGGCGCCCCTACAAATTTTTCTTGGAGATCTACACGGTTTAAACACGCTTAAACATCAACCTCAAAAAGTCATGGCAATGGAAGGCCATTATCAGTCTCATGAAAATGGCGCCCCGCTTTATCTGTTTGGGATTCCGGATGATGAGGAACAAGAACTCAAATACGCAATCGGCATTCCGAAAGTCTCCTCTTTAATCTTAAAAAAGGATCTCAATGCGCCGCTCGATGGTTTGGATACCATAGCTGATGAAGATCAACCACCAGTCGCCATCGTCTTTTGGTCCTTCCGGATTATGGTAGCTATAGGATTTGCCATGTTATTGATCGCGTTTTTCGGGTTTTATTGCCGATTGAGAGGTCGATTATTTGATAGTAAATTACTACACCGCCTGTCTTTGATCATGGCACCCAGCGGGTTGGTTGCAGTTCTTGCTGGATGGGTGACAACAGAAGTTGGTCGTCAACCTTTTACCGTTTGGGGCTTTATGCGAACCAGTGAAAGCGCGAGCCCACTTGACGCACCAGCCGTCGGCGCCTCTCTTATGGCTTTTATCATTGTCTATTTTTTCGTCTTTGGAGCCGGTGTATTTTATATAATCCGGCTTATGCGGAAAACGCCTGCGCGTAATGATAATGATAAAACGCTTCTTGACGGCCCAATTCGAACATCTGGCTTGACCCCAGCACAACAAATTCGCGTAAAACAAACTGACAATAGTGAGCCGTCACATGATTGATCCGAGCTATACAGAAATTGTACCTTGGCTCGCCTATGCCTGGGCGGGCTTGCTCGTCTTTGCGGTTTATATTTATGTCGTTCTTGATGGGTTCGATTTGGGCCTTGGGATTCTCTATCCATTTTTTCCAGCCAAGAAAGACCGCGATCTTATAATGAATAGCGTGGCACCAGTCTGGGACGGGAATGAAACCTGGTTGGTATTGGGCGGCGGAGGGTTATTTGCGGCTTTTCCACTTGCTTATGCGATTTTAATGCCTGCCCTATATGTGCCCATCATACTCATGCTTCTTGCTTTGGTGTTTCGCGGTGTCGCATTTGAATATCGTTGGCGCACAACAAGATGGCTGAAATATTGGGACGCCGCCTTTATTGGCGGATCAATCATGGCGGCCTTTTGCCAAGGTATTGCTTTGGGCGCACTTCTCCAAGGCGTCGTTGTTGAGGGTCGCCAATATGCAGGTGGGTGGTGGGACTGGTTGACACCTTTTACCTTAATGACGGGCCTTGCTGTCATAACTGGATATGGTTTGCTTGGTGCGTGTTGGTTGATCATTAAAACGAATGACCTCGTTCAGAATCGTGCGCGAAAACTCGCATTTATATTTGGCTTTGGCACATTTGGATTTATCGCGGCCGTGAGTCTCGCAACACCTTTTCTGGATATTAATTATTATAGTCGTTGGTTCGAATTCCCAGGTTTATTTGTCACGATTCCTATGCCGATTATTATTGGGCTGATCGGGGTTTCATTATTCCGGTCTATCAAAAACCCACAACGGGAATATAGACCATTTATATTATGTTTGATCTTATTTGCCTTGTGCTTTGCCGGATTGGGTATTTCTATGTTTCCCTATATTGTGCCGCCAGAGGTCACGATCCTAGATGCGGCGACGCCGTTTAAATCTCAGATATTTGTGTTTGTCGGGGCCTGTATCCTCATTCCAATCATCTTGTCTTATACGGCTTTTGCCTATTGGGTGTTTCGCGGCAAAATAGATCCAGATGAAGGCTATCACTAATGCGTAAAACATTGCGTCAATTCGGATGGTTTATCGGGCTTTGGGCCATGGGTGTTCTGAGTGTCTTAATCCTCGCCTATATTATTAGATGGGCAATCTTATAAAATTTCGCCTTATGTCTTGACGAATTTTCCGCTTTCGCCCATATGAGCCCTAGAAGCAGGCCGTCCTGGTCCTGCCGCCCTCCCTTATTCAATCCCAGAGATTTGAAACATAGTGACTGAATAGAACAAAGTCCTATCGGACGGCTTCAACTCCCAAAGAAAATTATGACAAACCTATTAGAACAAGATCTAGACGAGATGGAAGCCATCTCGCTGGATGATCTGAAAAAACTCAAACCTGCTGAATTGATCAAATTCGCCGAAGAAGTCGGCGTCGAAAATGCAGCCTCCATGCGCAAACAAGACATCTTCTTTGCCGTTCTTAAAGATCTGGCCGAAGACGAAGTTCGCACAAATGGCTCAGGCGTTCTCGAAGTTTTGCCCGACGGATTTGGGTTCCTGCGCGCGCCAGAAGCCAATTACTTGCCGGGTCCAGATGATATTTATGTAGATCCAAAGCTCGTTCGCAAATTTGGATTGCGCTCAGGCGATACGATTTCAGGAGAAATTCGCTCGCCCAAAGATAATGAGCGGTATTTCGCGCTCTCTCAGGTTACATCAATCAACTTCTCAACGCCGGAACAGTCGCGCAATAAAGTTCACTTTGACAACCTAACACCACTCTATCCTGATGAGCGTCTTCATATGGAAATCGAAGACCCGACCCGCAAAGATGTATCGGGACGTGTTATCGATATTGTGGCCCCGATTGGTAAAGGACAAAGGGCGTTGATCGTGGCCCCGCCGCGCACAGGTAAAACTGTACTTTTGCAAAATATCGCCCACTCAATCGAAAAAAATCACCCGGAATGTTATGTCCTCGTCCTTTTGATCGATGAGCGCCCAGAGGAAGTCACCGATATGCAGCGCTCCGTTAAGGGCGAAGTTGTATCTTCAACTTTTGACGAACCCGCCACGCGCCACGTCCAAGTTGCCGAAATGGTTATTCAAAAAGCCAAGCGCTTGACCGAGCACGGCAAAGATGTCGTGATCTTGCTTGACTCAATCACGCGATTGGGCCGTGCCTATAATACAGTCGTTCCAAGCTCTGGTAAGGTTTTGACCGGTGGTGTGGACGCCAATGCCCTGCAACGCCCTAAACGCTTTTTTGGTGCCGCTCGAAATATTGAAGAAGGCGGCTCTTTGACAATTATTGCGACCGCGCTGATCGATACGGGGTCGCGCATGGATGAGGTTATTTTTGAAGAATTTAAAGGTACGGGTAATAGTGAAATCGTGCTGGACCGCAAAGTTGCAGATAAGCGCATCTTCCCTGCCATTGATGTTACCAAATCTGGAACACGGAAAGAAGAGCTTCTTGTGCCCGCTGACGAGCTTCAAAAAACCTATGTCTTGCGCCGGATTCTTAACCCAATGGGAACAATGGATGCGATTGAGTTTTTGCTCTCAAAACTCAAAGACAATAAGACAAACTCGTCCTTCTTTGACAGTATGAATACATAGGCTTCCAGAAATCTGGAGCTGTTTTTTGATTGGATAGGTCCAGATTGCTTTGTAAGCCGTAGATAAGTTTGATTTTGTTGTGTTGGGGACAAAAATGAATTTTCAGTCTATTTGGGGTTTTGTTGGGGCAGCCATGCTTTTAAGTGCATGTGCGGTGCAACCGAACCCGTCCAATTACCGTTCAGCCGCAACCTCTGTTGCAAAGGCTGATCATGATCACGATCACGACGATGACCACGATCACGATCATAGTGGGCCGTCCTTAAAACACGCGCCTTACGGTCATGCCAGCGCACAATATGTGTGTAATGGGCGCGAGTTATTAACGCGCTATTCAAAGACTGAAACCGTTTTGAGTTATGACGGGGTTGAGATTAATATAACCCGGTTTCCGTCTGAAGAGGGCGTGATTTTTTCTGGCTCACTGGGCGGCGTTTCCGTGCGGTTTAATGGAAAACCCCACAGTGAAACCCTGCAGCTAGGCGATGAGATATTTGCATGTGAAAAAATCACCTGCGTCCCCCTGGACGCGCCGATCTAAGACATTTGGTTTTTACGGGCTTGTTTTGACTGACTGATTTTTGAAAACACAAACCCGCCCAAGCCACCCGCTACCATTTGAAAGGCGAGGCCAGTCATATCACGGGCGCCAGCAATAACAGCAACGCCGAAAAAAACCTCTTTCATCATGAACAACATGACGATCATCGCAATCGCGCCAGCACAAATATAGATGACCGGTCTTCCAAATTTAGCAATTTTATAGACGAGCGCGCCACACAAAAAGGCAATGGCTAAGGCTATAGAAATAAATATCCCATAGAGGCTTCCGAGGTGGGTGAGGTCAAAAAATGTGACGGATAGACGCTCACTAAACCCGATATTTCCACCTAATCCGTTTAAACGCGCAATAATGTTTTGACTTTGAAAAATTACGGCAAAAGCCGTTGTGGTTAAAACTGCGAGACCCCAGGCGAATAGTCTTTTAAGGACGGCTTTGACGGTATCCATGCTTAATGCTCCCTTGCATAGACATCAGCTAAAGCTAAGATAGGGCCGAGGTCAAGTTAGAGACCGAATGGGAGACAAGGATGCGAAATCTATTCTGGCTGGGCGCAGCTCTTTGTTTAACCGCCTGTCTCGAACCGCAAGTTGCGCCAGATCTTCTGGAGCGCCCATCATCCGATTTCAACATTGAATTTCTATCCAAAGATTTAAATGGTCCGTGGTCAGTTGCTGAGCTTCCAAATGGTAATTGGTTGGTAACGGAAAAGGGCGGAAAATTATTGCGTCTGAGCAAAAGCGGCAAAACAGTTATTGCTGGCCTGCCTAAAGATATTTTTGTAGCGGGGCAGGGCGGGTTATTAGATGTTGTCCTCGCACCAGATTTTGAAACCACTCAGCAGATTTATCTGTCTTATGCCTATGGGGATGAGGACACAAATGGCACGGCCATTTTAAGCGCAAAATTAGACGGCACTCAATTGATTGAACCCTTGGTGATTTTTCGAGCAAGCCCACCTAAATCAGCCACCTCTCATTATGGCGGCCGACTGGCTTTCCTCCCAGACGGTACCTTAATTTTGACTTTGGGTGACGGGTTTGCTTTCCGAGAAGATGCGCAAAAAGCTGATACACATTTGGGCAAATTGATCCGGATAACAGGCGATGGCGGCACACCCGATGACAATCCCTTTCTTGGGCAAAATAAAGATGGCCGCGCCTTCAAGCCGCAAATTTATTCGCTAGGCCACCGTAATGTGCAAGGCTTGGCAATTGACCCCGTTACAGGTGAAATCTGGGCACATGAACACGGCCCGCGCGGCGGCGATGAGCTCAACCTTATAAAGCCGGGTCAAAATTATGGTTGGCCATTGGCAACAACGGGCACGGATTATAATGGCGCGCGCATTTCACCCTTTGAAAGCTTTGAGGGCACAGCGCCGCCTATATATGATTGGGTGCCTTCAATCGCCCCGTCAGGTCTTGCGATTTATCGCGGCGACCTTTTTGCGGATTGGCAGGGTGATGCTTTAATTGGTGGGCTGGCCAGTCGAGACCTCCGGCGCGTAGATATTGAAGACGGTAAAGCCGTGGATGAAGAAGACCTGCTCTCAGACCTAAAAGGTCGTATTCGCGACGTTCGGGTGGACCGTGCGGGCGCAATATTAATATTGATGGAAGATGCCGATCTAGACGGCGACGGAGAAATCGACCCTAAATCAGGACTGCTTTTACGCCTCACACCAAAGTGATCCCGGTTTAAGGCCCTTTAACCCTGTGCTCAGATTTATGGTTTAAGGTCGTGCTATGTTGCGCAATCTATCCATTCTGGCTTTGGCGGCTTTGCTCGCATCTTGCGGGGGGACGCCGCGTCCTGATAATTCGGCAATCAGCAAGGCTTTGCCTAATCCAACGGGCGGACAGGCCTTAGTTCTGCGCGATAGCGTGGTTTATTCTCAGAAAGACCCGCTTTGGGCTTCGGACCGATTGGGAAAGACAACGGACACGATGGGCGCGGAAGGGTGTCTTGTGACGGCGACATCGATGGCCCTGACCAATCTTGGTTTTAAAACCAATCCCAAAGATTTAAATGCGCGGCTCACCGCGACCGATAGCTATACAGATCGTGGCTGGCTGATTTGGGACGGTATTCGGCGCGTCACAAATGGACGCGCAGTTGCGACATATTATGATGAGGTCAATGCGGAGACGGTGGATCAATGTATGCGCTCTGGTGAATACCCTATGGTACAATTTAATCTGCCCAATGGACGCTCCCATTGGTCGATGATTGTTCGCCATGACGACCGCGGTTATCATATGCGTGACCCGCTGCGGATTAGTAAAAAGCCTCTTTTATTTCCGGCGGGCATAGAGGGATATCGCGCCTTACGCTGTGTCGGTTTGGCAAAAGGCTGAGATCGCGCGAATAAAACCATATGGCATATTTCGTTCTAACCTTCCTAATTTGTCTTGCTTTGCCTGTAACCATTGCGTTCTTTTGGCAAAAAAAGCCGGTCTTTGCGATCATATTAGCCAGCTTGATTGCGTCTATTGGACCAGGTGCAATTGCAATGGTTCAAACATTCCAAGCCATGATGATTTACGGAACGGGTGACCCAGCCTTAATGGCGGGCGGAATTTCTAAGGCTCTAACGACGTCCGTTTTAAGCCTTATCGTTTTCGTGCCGCTTTTGATCTTTGTGCAATGGATAGGACGTAAATTGCGGGCAAAGAATTTAACCAAGGCGGACGTTAAGTCTGCCTTTGAATAAAAAACCCCGGCCACACGGACCGGGGTCAATAATAGATTGAGATGTTTATCGGGGTTATTTACTTCCCATGACCTTCCCAAGGATAAAGGTCAGAATTGTTCCGCCAACACCGCCAGATACGGCGCCGCCTAGCAAGCTAGAAACATTTAAGCCCGCACCGTCTGTTGGAGCGGCGAAAAGACCGTCTAATCCAGGTATATATTGCGACACAGCCGCAAGCCCTGTGCCGCCCACAATCCCTGTGAGTATGCGTCCTACCGTTCCCATGCTTGAATTCGTTAATTTGCCAGCGAGTAATCCACCACCGCCACCACTAAGAAGGCCTAAGCCCAAAGACATTATATCCATGATATTTCCCATATTGTTACTGCCGCATCTTAATGTGCGGTCCCACAAAACCTGTAGCCTAACAAAACGTTAATCAAGCTAATTAAATGGGTTTTTCCCCAAAATTAGCTTTATTGGGCCAAAATTCGCACTTGTTTTTGATTTGTTCTACAATCTGCGTGACGAAACTGTCATATTTAATTAAAAACTAAAATCTTTGACAGACTCCATCGCGACAAAAGTGGAGGTGTTTGCCACATAAGGAAGCTTTGATATTCTTTCGCCTAAAACCATTCGGTAAGCCTTAATATCTGACGTCCGAATTTTTAAAAGATAGTCATAGGCTCCCGCGATCATATGACATTGTTCAATTTCAGGAATGGATTGAACGGCTTCATTGAAAGCGCTCAAGGCATTTTCTCTTGTATCTGACAATTTAACCTCAGTGAAGGCGACGTGTTGACGGCCCAATTTTTGAGGGTTCAGGACAGCTCTAAATCCGAGAATGAATTTCTTGTCTTGCAAGCGCTTTAAGCGTGTCTGGCATGGGGTCTTTGACGTCCCAATGCGGCGCGCGATTTCGGTTACAGCTAAGCGGCCCTCGCGGGATAAAATATCCAATATCTGGGTGTCTATACGGTCTAATAGGTCTGAATTTTGTGCTTTATTGTCCATATTGCGCTTATTTTCCCATAAACAAAGTCAAATAGATTTTTATAGGCGCTTATTAGGTCAGACAGACTGAATTGGCAATGCTATGTTAAATGGGAATGATAGTCCCAATTTTGCTTAGCATATGTGAGGTTTCGTGGATAAATTATCTTTACACCGTCGTGATATTCAGCAGCTACATTTGGCTGAAGACAGCGTCGTTATTCAGGCCCTGATAGATCAAGCCAAAATCAGCAAAACCGAAAGAGAGGCCTTTTCCCAGCGAGCCGTGAAAATGGTGAGCGATATTCGGGAGGATGACAATCCTGGGCTTATGGAATTATTTCTGGCGGAATACGGCCTTTCAACAGATGAGGGCGTGGCGCTTATGTGTTTAGCAGAGGCTCTGCTGCGCGTTCCAGACTCGGAGACGATTGATGATTTGATTGAAGATAAAATCGCCCCGTCTTCTTGGGGGCAGCATTTGGGAAAATCCTCATCCTCACTTGTGAATGCCTCGACATGGGGGCTGATGCTGACAGGGAAGGTCTTAGATAGTAACAAAACCAGCGGCCTTGCATCTATATTACACGGAACGGTGAAACGATTAGGTGAGCCTATTATTCGAGCGGCTGTCTCGCGGGCGATGAAGGAGATGGGCAATCAGTTCGTTCTTGGCGAAACGATAGAAGAGGCTGTCAGGCGCGGGCAGAAGAAGCAATCCCAAGGCTTTACCTATTCTTATGACATGCTCGGAGAAGCCGCGCTCACCGCAAAGGATGCGACACGGTTCTTTGAGGCGTATTCACAATCTATTGATTATTTATCGACGACGGTTGAAACCCAAGACATTCGTACAAATCCGGGAATATCCATAAAACTCTCAGCCCTGCATCCGCGCTATGAGCTTGGCCAAAAAGACAGGGTCATGAGAGAACTCACCGCAAGCGTCTTATCTTTAGCCCTAAAGGCTAAGGATGCGAATATGGGCTTAAATATTGATGCGGAAGAGATGGACCGCTTAGATTTGTCTTTGGACGTTATTGAGGCTGTTCTTAGAGATGATCGTCTTGCTGAATGGGACGGATTTGGTGTTGTTGTTCAGGCTTATAGTAAGCGCGCATCGGCTGTCATTGCATGGCTTTATGATCTATCAAAAACACTCAACCGTAAAATTATGGTGCGTCTTGTTAAGGGCGCCTATTGGGATACAGAAATTAAACGGGCGCAAGTGGAAGGCTTATCTGGCTTCCCGGTCTATAGTTATAAATCCGCGACTGATGTGTCTTACCTGTGTTGCGCAAAAACCCTTTTAGGTATGACGGACCGTATTTATCCGCAATTTGCGACGCATAATGCACATACAGTTGCGAGTATTTTAGAGCTTTCATCAGATCATTCACGCTTTGAATTTCAAGCGCTGCACGGCATGGGGGAGGTGCTTTACCGTCAGCTTATGGCCAAAGGCGGCACGCGGTGCCGAATTTATGCACCTGTCGGGGCACACCGTAATCTCTTGGCTTACCTCGTCCGCCGCCTTTTGGAAAATGGAGCCAATTCTTCATTCGTCAATCAAATTATCGATGAAGATGTGAGCCCTGAGGTTATTGCGCGTGATCCATTTGAAAGCCTTGTTCAAGACACTGAAGGCAAACCCTCACATATTCTAAGCGCTAAAGATCTTTTTGCGCCCGATCGTGAAAATTCAAAGGGGTGGGACCTCCATAATCAAAGCGATATTGAAGCCATTGAACGCGCGCGGTCTGAGTTCAAAGACACGCAGTGGACCGCGCAGCCAATCCTTGCGGGTAAACATAAAGGCATAGCTTCAAAACGCGTTATGAACCCTGCAAATGATAAAGACATTGTCGGTCAGGTGATTGATGCGAGCGAGACCGATATTGCTTTGGCTGTTGCGAAGGCCAAGCCTTGGGCGGCCAAGGCGAGGGCCCGCTCTGAGGTTCTAAATAAAGCGGCCGATTTATATGAAGAAAATTTTGGAGAGATCTTCGCCGTTTTAACACGCGAAGCCGGAAAGGTGCCACAAGACGCCATTGCGGAACTTCGCGAAGCCGTGGATTTTTTACGCTATTACGCCGCGCAAGGCCTTTTGCTAACGGATAGAGCATGCGAGGCTCGGGGCGTTTTCACCTGTATTTCGCCGTGGAATTTTCCACTGGCTATTTTTACGGGCCAAATCGCAGCCGCTTTGGCTGCGGGAAATGCGGTTTTGGCAAAACCAGCAGAAACAACGCCGATCATTGCGAGCCTTGCTGTAAAGCTTCTACATGAGGCGGGTGTGCCCAAATCAGCCCTGCAATTCCTGCCAGGCCAAGGCCGTATTGTTGGCGCTAAGCTTACCGCCTCCCCATCTGTTAAAGGTGTTTGTTTTACGGGCTCAACTGTAACGGCTCAACATATTCATAGGGCCATGGCTGATAAGCTTGATCCCTATGCGCCTTTGATTGCGGAAACGGGCGGGTTGAATGCGATGATTGTCGACTCGACAGCCTTACCGGAACAGGCGGTTCAAGATATTATAAATTCAGCGTTTCAATCTGCTGGGCAACGCTGTTCTGCGCTGCGTATATTATACCTTCAAGAGGATATCGCGGAGGATTTTAAGGATATGCTTTTCGGGGCTATGGATGAGCTTAGGCTTGGCGACCCATGGGACTATTCAACCGATATTGGCCCAATCATCACCCATGACGCCAAAACCGACATCGTCAATCATATCAATTTAGCCAGACAAGACGGGCGTTTGCTTAAAGCTATGGCGGCGCCTGACAGTGGCAGTTTCGTCGGTCCCGCCGTCATTTCTGTCTCTGGTTTGAAAGATTTAGGTAAAGAAGTCTTTGGGCCCGTGCTTCACATCGCAACGTTTAAATCGGATGAAATCGATAATATTGTGAGCGACATTAACCAGAGTGGCTATGGCCTTACATTCGGGCTTCACACGCGTATTGATCAGCGGGTCGAAGAGATCACAAACTCTTTGTGTGTTGGAAATATCTATGTCAATCGCAACCAAATCGGTGCGATTGTCGGCTCCCAGCCCTTTGGTGGGGAAGGCCTGTCGGGAACGGGCCCCAAAGCCGGCGGGCCGCATTACCTCAGAAGATTTACGCGGCTTATAAAGGGGGCGGTGCGGCATGACTTGAGCAATGGGAGAATGCTCTCAATAGATGTGGTTCAAGCGGCATTAGACGCATTAGACACCCCTAAAAACAAAGCCTTGACGACGCAAGAAATGCCGGGACCAACAGGGGAGTCAAACCGTCTATCGACTTATGCGCGCGGGAAAATTCTATGTCTCGGACCAACCTTAAAGGACGCCCAGACCCAGACTGAGATTGCGCGGCGTGCGGGGTGCGCCGCACTGCCTATATGTTCTGATCTATTAGAGGGCGAGGGCCTTAACGGCACGATAAATTTTGATGACCTCACGACCTTGCAAGGCTTTGACGGGGTTGCCTTTTGGGGAAGCCCGGAAGACGCCCGCCCCATCCGCAAGGCGTTAGCGCAACGACAAGGCGCGATATTACCAATTTTTGATGATATGGATATGCATGAGCGATGTGTGTTTGAGCGCCATGTCAGTATTGATACCACGGCGTCGGGCGGGAATGTGTCTTTATTGTCCGGATCGTCGACGTAATTCGAATGTGTCGAGACTCTCCGCTCGTTTTTTATGGGCCTAAAATCCATTTAAGTTCTTGATTTGTTCTCAAATATGTTAGATGTAAAGCCCATATTTATTTAAAACTAGGGGCTTTTCATGGTTGCCCATATTACCACAGTTGCCTTTCAAGGCACAGAAGCCAGACGTGTTGACGTTCAGGTTCAGGTCGTTTCTGGCGCCAAACAAATCTTCAATGTGGTGGGCTTGGCGGATAAATCCGTCTCAGAATCTCGGGACCGCGTGCGCGCGGCATTTGTATCACTTGGCCTTCATCTCCCGGGCAAGAGAATTACCATAAATTTGGCCCCTGCAGACCTTCCCAAAGAGGGCGCCCATTATGATCTGCCAATTGCCTTAGGCCTTTTGGCCGCGCTTGGCGCTATTCCCGCAGATGCGATTTCTGGTTTTGTGGCCATTGGAGAATTATCCCTTGATGGGACAATTTGTGCTGTGCCTGGTGCCTTACCGGCTGCCGTTATGGCCAATGGGGAAGGCTTGGGGTTAATTTGTCCAAACCCAAATGGAGCTGAGGCGGCGTGGGCGGGGGACTTGCCGCTTTTAGCGCCGCAAAGTCTTGTTCAATTGATCAATCATTTTAAGGGCACACAAATTTTATCCCGCCCCAAAGCGGGTGAAATGCTAACACCAGAAAACCCTTTGGATATGCGCGATGTGCGGGGTCAAGAAACAGCGAAGCGGGCCTTGGAAATAGCGGCTGCGGGCGGACATAATCTTCTTATGGTGGGCCCACCAGGCTCTGGTAAATCTATGCTGGCTGCCAGACTAGCTGGCCTGCTCCCGCCGCTCGAAGCCAATGAGCTTCTGGATGTGTCTATGGTTCATTCTGTAGCTGGCTTACTCCACCGCGGACAGCTTTCACGCACGAGGCCTTTTCGCGCCCCGCATCACAGCGCGTCTATGGCGGCCATGGTTGGAGGGGGTTCAAAAGCAAGGCCGGGGGAGGCCTCGCTAGCCCATCGCGGCGTTTTATTTCTTGATGAATTGCCGGAATTTACACCCCAGGTTCTCGATAGTTTACGCCAACCCCTTGAGACGGGTGAGATTACGGTGGCGCGCGCCAATGCCCATATTTCTTATCCTGCTCGTTTTCAGTTGATTGCTGCTATGAATCCCTGTCGATGCGGGACGGCGGGCGCAGATGGGATCGCCTGTCGGCGCGGCGCGCGCTGCGCATCTGATTATCAATCCCGCGTGTCAGGCCCGTTTATGGACCGGATCGATATCCAAATAGATGTTCCGGCCGTTACCCCTGCCGATCTGGCGCTCCCACCCGCCAAAGAAGGCACAGCTGAAATTGCCGCGCGTGTGGCGCGCGCCCGGGCGCTTCAAATGGCGCGTAATAAAGGTCAAACCAATGCGGCCCTACCTCAAAATATGTTGGAAAAAATTGCGGAACCGGATGAGGCGGGTCGAAAGCTTCTGATCCAAGCCGCCGAAAGTCTCGGCCTCACCGCCAGAGGCTATCACCGTATCTTGCGTGTCGCGCGAACGCTTGCAGA
>CAYTLJ010000014.1:14302-28335 GCA_964438555.1 uncultured Algimonas sp. | reverse complement strand
TGCGATTACGGATGAGATGTGTTGGGTCTATGCACAAAATAGGGATTAGGGCGTGGTTTTTTAAGCGTCGCTGATTCCTAGTTACTTGACCTTTTTAACTGAGCGTCACATTTGGACGCCCTTTTTTCATTAAATATCCGAACGAAATAGGGGCTCTTTTTGAGTAGCTATCTGTTTTGACGGGTCTGCGTTGTTGCGGTCTGGATTCTGCGCGTTATAAAGCCCTTCGAAACATTCAGATTTTGCGGAAAACAACTCCATGAACATTCACGAATATCAAGGCAAAGCCGTCCTAAAATCCATCGGGGCGCCGGTCAGTGACGGTGTCGCTATTTTTGACCCGTCAGAGGCCAAGGCTGCGGCCGAAAAACTTGGCGGCCCACTTTGGGTCGTAAAATCCCAAATCCACGCTGGTGGACGCGGTAAGGGTAAATTTATCGGCGCGCCAGCAGATGCCAAAGGCGGTGTTCGCCTGGCGTTTTCAATCGACGATGTCGTAAAAAATGCGAAAGAAATGCTGGGGGCCTATCTTGTGACGGCCCAGACATCTGATGCTGGTAAGCAGGTTAATCGCCTTTATATTGAAAAAGGATCAGATATTGACCGCGAGCTATATCTTTCCATCATCATTAATCGTGAAACCTCACGCGTGTCTTTCATCGTTTCGACTGAAGGCGGCATGGATATTGAAGCCGTTGCGCATGATACACCTGAAAAGGTCATTAATTTTGACATTGACCCGGCAACAGGCTGGATGCCCCATCATGGACGTACATTGGCCAAAGCTTTGGACCTTAAAGGTGATCTTGCCAAGCAAGGCGGCAAATTGGGTAAAACGCTTTATGATGGTTTCTTGGCCAAGGACATGTCCATGCTCGAAATCAATCCACTTATCGTCACAGAAGATCAGCGCTTGCTTTGCCTAGATGCTAAAATCAGTTTCGATGGGAATGCGCTTTTCCGTCATCCTGATATTGAGGAGCTCCGTGATGAAACGGAAGAAGATGAAAAAGAAACTGAAGCTGCCAAATATGATCTCTCTTATGTCGCCTTAGACGGTAATATTGGGTGTATGGTCAATGGCGCGGGTCTGGCGATGTCGACGATGGATATCATCAAGCTTTATGGTGCAGAGCCGGCGAACTTCCTCGATGTTGGCGGCGGTGCGACCAAAGAAAATATCGTTGCAGCGTTCAAAATCTTGACATCTGATGATGCCGTTGAAGGCATTTTGATCAATATTTTTGGCGGAATCATGAAATGTGACGTCATTGCACAAGGAACTGTGGATGCGGTCAAAGAAGTGGGGCTTAAGGTTCCACTTGTTGTGCGACTCGAGGGCACCAATGTCGACAAAGGCAAAGCGATTATCAATGGGTCTGGTCTCAACGTCATTGCAGCCGATGATCTGGATGATGCAGCGCAAAAAATTGTTGCGGCGGTAAAGGGCTAAGAACATGTCAGTACTGATTAACAAAGACACAAAAGTCATCACGCAAGGCATGACTGGATCAACAGGGACTTTCCACACGGAACAGGCTCTGGCTTATGGCACAAAAATGGTTGGCGGAGTCACGCCTGGTAAAGGTGGAATGCAGCATATCGGTTTGCCTGTTTATGACACGGTTGCTGAAGCCAAACATGCAACGGGCGCGTCTGCAACCGTCGTTTATGTCCCGCCGCGTTTCGCAGCCGATTCCATTATGGAAGCGATTGATGCGGAAATGGAACTTATCATCGCGATTACGGAAGGTATTCCAGTTGCGGATATGATTCCGGTTAAGCGCGCGCTTCAAGGCTCAAAATCCCGTCTCATCGGACCAAATTGCCCAGGCGTTTTGACCCCAGGCGAATGTAAAATTGGTATCATGCCAGGTAAAATCTTTACTAAGGGCTCTTGTGGTGTGGTTTCACGCTCTGGAACATTGACCTATGAGGCGGTTTTCCAAACAACACAGGTTGGCTTAGGGCAGACAACCGCAATCGGTATTGGCGGTGACCCAATTAACGGCACGAATTTTATCGATTGTCTGGAGCTATTCCTCAATGATGACGAAACCAAGCAAATCATCATGATCGGTGAAATTGGTGGGTCTGCCGAAGAAGAAGCCGCTGAATATATTTCCCATATGGCCAAAAAGGGTATCTCTAAGCCAATGGTTGGCTTTATTGCGGGCCGCACCGCGCCTCCGGGCCGGACAATGGGCCATGCTGGCGCGATTGTCTCTGGCGGTAAAGGTGGCGCTGAAGACAAAATCGCTGCCATGGAAAAGGCCGGTATTCGGGTCTCAGATTCCCCAGCTAAATTGGGTGTCACCATGATGGATCTGTTAAACGGATAGAGATCATTCAAATTGGTCTAACAAAGCCGCCTCTTTGGGGCGGCATTTTTGTACCAAAATGCATAAAATTTGATGCTTGAAGCTGAATAACACTTAAATGATGGTCCCGTGTTCATTTAGGGCGGTGACTCTGTGATTTCACACTGCTAGAGCGAATTCCGATTTTAACCGCCAAAGAGGCAAGGCTGACCCGCATGACAGAGCGTTCAGAACAAAATCAGGGTTTCCTGGATACACTTTTTCTGGATGGGGGGAATGCCGCCTATCTGGAGCAAATGCAGGCCCGATATGCGGCTAACCCAGCGAGCGTAGATCCGTCATTCAGAGCCTATTTTGACTCACTAGGTGAAGACAGATCGATCGCAACAAAGAATGCTGAAGGGCCTTTTTGGAAAAGAGAGGCCTTCCCGACGGATCCCGACCCAGACTTGACCTCGGCCTTAACAGGTAATTGGAATGAAGCGCCTGCAGAGATCGAGAAAAACGTCAAGAAGGCGAACCCGAATCTGTCCGGTTCTGATGCCCAACAAGCCGCCAAAGACTCCCTCCATGCGCTCATGTTGATCCGAGCTTACCGCGTTCGGGGTCACTTGATTGCCAATCTTGACCCGCTAGGCCTACAGACGCCTGACGTTCACCCTGAGCTCGATCCCGCTACTTATGGTTTCGGACCAGAGGATATGGACCGCGAGATCTATATTGATGGGGTTTTGGGGCTTGAATATGCAACACTGACAACGATCCTCGAAATTCTAAAACGGACCTATTGCTCGACTCTGGGCGTCCAATTCATGCAGGTGTCCAATCCGGAAGAGAAATCTTGGATACAGCAGCGGCTTGAAGGACCGGAAAAGGAAATCAGTTTTTCCAAAGAAGGGCGCCTCGCCATTTTACAAAAACTGATCGAAGGTGAGTCCTTTGAACAGCTTATCCATAAACGCTATCCAGGCACGAAACGGTTCGGGATAGACGGGGCAGAAAGCTTGCTGCCAGCGCTTGAGCAAATCATCAAACGTGGGGGACAATTAGGGCTAAAAGATATCAATATCGGCATGCCGCATCGCGGGCGTCTTAACGTCATGGCGGCCGTTATGAAAAAGCCCTATTCGGCAATCTTCTACGAATTTTTGGGCGGTGTCGCGGCTGGCAATGATTACGGATCTGGTGATGTGAAATATCATTTGGGCGTCTCTGATGACCGCGAATTTGATGGCAATTCGGTTCATCTTTCACTCGCGCCAAACCCGTCCCATCTTGAAGTCGTTGCGCCTGTGGTCATGGGAAAAACACGAGCCAAACAGCAAATGGCGTCAGGGACCTATCAATCCCATAATCCAGAACAGGCCATGGCCGTCATCTTACATGGCGATTCAGCTTTTGCAGGCCAAGGCGTCGTTATGGAGAGCTTCCAGCTTAGCCAACTTGTCGGCTACCGCACAGGCGGTACGCTCCATGTCGTCGTGAATAATCAAATTGGCTTTACAACCACGCCAGCTGAATATCGCTCAGGCCATTATTGTTCAGATGTGGCTTTTATGGTCGAGGCACCAGTATTCCACGTGAATGGAGATGATCCTGAAGCCGTTGTTTTCGCGGCCCGAGTTGCAACCGAATATCGTCAGAAATTCGGTAAAGATGTCGTCCTCGATATTATTTGCTATCGTCGCTATGGCCATAATGAGGGGGACGATCCGTCCTTTACGCAACCCTTAATGTATCAAGCGATTAACAACCGGCCTTCGACACGTAAAATTTATGCGGATCGTTTGATCGCGCAAGGAGATTTGAGTGAAGCCGATGTCCAGAAAAGAATGGATGATTTTTACGCCAAGCTCGATGCGGATTTCGATGAGGCCAAAACCTATGAAACCAAGCCGCCAGATTGGCTGCAAGGTGTTTGGGAAGGCCTGTCCTTGCCATCCGAAAAAGACCCTAAGCGCAGTGCGAAAACAGGCGTCGAAATTGATCGTCTCTCTTCCATTGGGAAATCAATTACCAAAGTTCCGAATGACGTGAATATGCACCGCACCCTTGCGCGGATTATTAAAGCGCGGGCTGAAAAAATTGAAAAAGGCGCAGATATTGACTGGGGCCTTGCTGAACATTTGGCTTTTGGAACATTGATTACAGAAGGTCATCCTGTCCGTTTGTCGGGCCAAGATTCTGAGCGCGGTACATTCTCGCAACGCCAATCAAATTTCATCGATCAAAAAACCGAGGAAAAATACACGCCTCTAAACAAATTAGATCCTGATCAGGAATATTATCAGGTCTTAAACTCGCATCTATCAGAGGAAGCGGTTCTTGGGTTTGAATATGGATTTTCAACGGCTGCGCCGCATGCCCTTACCATTTGGGAAGCGCAATTTGGTGATTTCGCCAATGGGGCCCAAGTCATGGTCGATCAATTTATAAGCTCGGCTGAACAGAAGTGGTTGCGCATGTCCGGCCTCGTCATGCTCTTGCCGCATGGTTATGAAGGGCAGGGACCGGAACATAGTTCTGCGCGCCTTGAGCGCTATCTGCAAATGTGCGCCGAAGATAATATGCAAGTGACGAATATCTCGACACCTGCAAATTATTTCCATGCATTACGGCGTCAAGTGAAGCGAAATTTCCGTAAGCCATTGATCAATATGAGCCCGAAATCTTTATTGCGGCATAAATTATGCGTCTCGACCTTTGAAGAAATGGGACCAAAGAGTGAATTCCACCGCGTGCTTTGGGATGACGCCCAATATCGCCCCGAAATCAGCCAGATTAAATTGGCGGCAGATAGTAAGATCAAACGTGTGATCCTGTGTTCTGGTAAGGTTTACTATGACCTATTTGAGGCCCGCGAAAAATTGGGACGTAATGATATTTATTTGTTGCGGGTTGAGCAATTCTACCCCTATCCGGACGATGCGATCCAAGAAGAACTCTCGAGATTTAAAAAGGCTGAAATGATTTGGTGCCAAGAAGAGCCCAAAAATATGGGGGCATGGAGCTTCATAAATCCATTCATCGAAGAAAGCTTGATTGCCATTGGTGCAAAACAAACGCGTTTGACCTATATTGGTCGTCCAGCGGCGGCTTCGACAGCAACAGGAATCAGTGCTAAACACAAAGCAGAACATCAAGCTGTGCTTGATGGCGTCTTTGCGAAATAGGGAAGACTTAGGAAAACATCATGACAGATATCACCATTCCAAATGTTGGCGAAAGTGTCAGCGAAGTCACAATCGCACAATGGTTCAAAGCGGTTGGTGACACGGTGAAAAAAGATGAGCCTTTGGTCGAGCTGGAAACAGATAAGGCCGCGCAGGAACTTGTTTCGCCCGAGGATGGTGTGCTTGAAGAAATTCTTGTAGCTGAAGGTGAAAATGCCGAAGTCGGAAAATTGATAGCAAGACTAGGGTCTGGTTCCGGCGCAGCTAAGCCCAAACCCGCTGAGGCTGCAGCTGAGGCAAAAGCCCCGGCACCCGCCTCTAATGGTGCATCGATCAATATTGACGTGCCAAATGTTGGTGAAAGCGTCAGCGAAGTCACAATCGCGGTTTGGATGAAACAACCCGGAGACGCTGTTGCTAAAGATGAAGCGATTGTTGAGCTAGAAACAGATAAGGCCGCGCAAGAGCTTGTCGCCCCAGAAGCGGGTGTCATGGGTGATCATCTGGTCGCCGAGGGCGATGTTGCAAAAGTCGGTCAGACGATCGCGACCTTATTAGCAGGCGCCTCGGCTGGTGCATCAGCGACGCCAGCGGCAACGCAATCCGCCCCAGCCCCAGCAGCTGCGTCGGGAGAGGCTAAAATCATGCCGGCTGCGGCAAAAATTATCCGCGAGAATGGCCTAGATGCCTCTCTTATTACGGGAACTGGTAAGGATGGGCGTATTACAAAGGCTGATGCGCTAAAAGCGAAAGCTAATCCGCCCAAAGCCGCGCCAGCGCCTGCTCCTGCTGCAAAACCAGCGCCAGCAGCACCGAAGGCGCCGAGACAAGATGGCCCACGCGAGGACCGCGTGCGGATGACACGTATTCGTCAAACCATTGCGCGCCGTCTCAAAGACGCACAGAATACGGCCGCTATGCTGACGACCTATAATGAGGCCGATATGTCAGCCATTATGGCGATGCGCTCTCAATATAAAGAGCTCTTCATCAAACGTCATGGCGTGAAACTTGGTTTCATGTCATTCTTTGTCAAAGCCTGTGTTCAGGCCCTCAAAGATGTGCCGAGCGTTAATGCAGAAATTGATGGAACAGACATAATTTACAAGAACTTCTACGATATCAGCATTGCTGTTGGGACGGATAAAGGTCTTGTTGTGCCGGTCTTAAGAGGCTGTGATGAGCTCTCTTTGGGCGGTATAGAAAAAGGCATTGGTGCGCTTGGTAAGAAAGCGCGTGACGGGGACTTGTCCATGGATGACATGATGGGCGGAACCTTCACGATTTCAAATGGCGGTGTCTATGGATCGCTTATGTCGTCACCGATTTTGAACCCACCGCAATCCGGTATTTTGGGCATGCATAAGATCGAAAAACGACCTGTTGTCGTCAATGATGAAATTGTCATTCGGCCTATGATGTATTTGGCCTTGTCTTATGATCACCGTATTGTTGACGGAAAAGAGGCTGTGACCTTCCTTGTTCGCGTAAAAGAATGTCTCGAAGATCCAGAAAGAATGCTCTTAGATCTTTAATTCGGCCTAAAATTTTAACGCTTTGTTAGCCTTGGTTCTCAAGCCAAGGCTAATTTTTTTGTCTTATGACCTCCAAGTGGGACAGGACATAAGGACAATACCATGACAGAGACATTAATGGCGCTAGGTGAAGAGATGCCCGTTAAAAAGACGGTGCGATCTGTTGATGATCGTATGTTGGGCGTAATGGCTGCCTTTGCTGTGACGTGGGGGCTTTTATGCTTAATCATGTTTGCTCTCTCATTCATACCTGATGCTGACGACCTTGCTCGCCAGTATAATCCTGAACAAGTCGCCTATCTTCAAGCCACGCCTGGCTGGGTGATGTTTTCCAAAGCGATGTCAGCTATCGGTGTTCTGTGCGGCGCGGTTTATCTCTTACTGCGCAAGCAAAGCGCGTATCACTGGTTTATGATTTCACTCGTTGGGACACTCTTAACGATGGTGGATTCTATATTCCGGGGTGGATTTGAAATTCTGGGTGGCATGATGACGGGCGTAAATATGGGGATGATTATTGTTTCAATCTTCCTCTTCTGGGCCTCCTATTCAGCCTTTCAAGAGGGGCAACTCGACGAGGTTTAATCTCGCGACATAGACTCTTACGAAATTTTGAACTATCCTTCCCTTGAAAAAGGGGAGGGTAAAATGTCTGAAACACCTAAAAACACAAAAACATCATTCTTGATTGTTGGAATAATATTCCTGCTTTGGAACCTGATTGGGTGTCTGATGTATGTCTTGAATAAAATGACACCTGTCGAAAAAGTTGCTGAAACACAGGGCCCAGTCATGGCGGCTGCCCTGGAAGCATATCCGGCTTGGGCAACAGGGGCGAATGCGATTGCGGTTTGGGTTGGGCTGATTGCCGCCATCTGTCTTCTCTTGCGTAAGAAAATCGCTATGCCACTCTTCATCCTATCTTTGATCGCTGCAATTATCTGTTTTATTCCCACCTTTACCGAGCCACTTTTTGCCGAAGCTACGGGTGGCACCCATTGGGTTATGCCTATGATTGTCGTGTTCTTGGGTCTAGTTGAGATCTGGTGGACGCGCCGCAAAATTTCCGATGGTTTGATTTCTTAATTTGCAAGACGAAGCCGGAAAATTTTCCCGATTTGACGCTATAAGGACAATAGACATCGTCTCTTCTCCCCTGTACTAGGCCCGCAATTACAAAGGCCTTACCCTGCGGAGAGTTTTCATGGCAGACACATATGACGTCATTATTATTGGTGGCGGACCGGGTGGTTATAATTGTGCGATACGGTGCGGCCAACTTGGCTTAAAAGTCGCCTGTGTAGAAACACGTAAGACATTGGGCGGCACCTGCCTAAATGTTGGATGTATTCCGTCAAAGGCGCTTCTTCATGCGACCCAATTAATGGAAACGGCGCAAAAAGACTTTCCGTCTATGGGTTTAACGGCCAAGATCGAAGCTGATATTCCAGCCATGATCGAAAGCAAGAACAAGGTTGTCACGGGTCTCACCCAAGGCATTGAATATCTCTTCAAGAAAAATAATGTCGATCACATACAGGGCTTTGGAAAAATTAAATCCAAGACCGAGGTCGAGGTTGACGGCAAGGTCTACGAAACAAAAAATATCGTGATCGCGACAGGCTCAGAAGTTGCCACGCTTCCGGGTGTTGAGATTGATGAAAAAACAATCGTGTCCTCAACCGGCGCGCTCGACCTGCAAGACGTGCCTGGAAAGCTTCTCGTTATTGGCGGCGGGGTAATCGGTCTTGAGCTTGGCTCTGTTTGGCGCCGTTTGGGCGCGGAAGTCACGGTCGTCGAATTTATGCCGTCCATCATGGTCAATTCGGATAAAGAAGTTCAAAAAGGCGCGCTGCGCATGTTCAAAAAACAGGGTATGAAATTTGAACTTGGACGTAAAGTTATGTCTGTCGACAAAACGAAATCCGGCCTGAGCGTTAAAACTGAAGCCGCTGATGGCGGTAAGCCCAAAGAACTTGAGGCAGATGTGGTTCTCGTTTGTATTGGACGTCGGCCCTATACGGAGGGGCTGGGTCTCGAAAATATTGGGATTGAAACAAACCGCGGGAAAATCCCGACGGATCATTGGAAGACAGCTGTCGAAGGCGTCTGGGCCATTGGCGATGTAATCGACGGACCTATGCTGGCCCATAAAGCTGAAGAGGAAGCTGTTGCTGTGGCCGAATCTATCGCCGGACAATCAGGTCATGTAAATTACAAAGTCATTCCGGATGTTGTGTATACCCATCCTGAAATTGCGTCTGTTGGGCAAACGGAAGAACAGCTTAAAGAGGCAGGCATTCCATATAAGAAAGGAAAGTTCCCTTTCACGGCAAACTCTCGAGCGCGCTGTAACCATGAGGCGGAAGGCTTTGTTAAAATCCTAGCCCATGAGGAAAGCGATGAGGTTCTAGGTGCACATATCATTGGCCCGCTGGCAGGGGATCTGATCCACGAAGTCACGATCGCCATGGAATTTGGTGCAACCAGCGAAGATATTGCGCGGACTTGTCATGCTCATCCAACAGTTTCTGAAGCTGTGCGTCAGGCCGCAATGGATGTTGAAGGGTGGACAATGCAATCTTGATCTATTTATTCTAGATCAAAAAATAGCCCGCCTCTGATGGCGGGTTTTTTTATGCCATTAATAGAGCGTCTTCAGCGCCGACGCGTCATAATCCTTAAGGTCCTCAAATCGACCGGCTTTCACCTTGCTAGCCCATTCGGGATCTTGGAGCAGGGCGCGCCCCACCGCCACCAGGTCAAATTCGCCGCGCTCTAACCGTTCAAATAATGTATCAAGGGACGCTGTTTCAGACCCTTGGCCTTGAAAAGCACCAAAGAAATCACTGCTCAGGCCAACCGAGCCAACGGTGATTGTAGCTAGGCCTGTTAGTTTCTTTGCCCACCCCGCAAGGTTGAGGTCTGAGCCGTCAAATTCCGGCTCCCAGAACCGTCTTTGTGAACAATGCAAAACATCCACGCCGGCATCTGCAAATACACCTAGGAAGGCTTCGAGCGCTTGCGGGGTCTCTGCCAGACGCGCTTTATAGTCTTGTTGTTTCCATTGTGAGAAGCGCAAGATGATCGGCATGTCTTCGCCAATCGCTTTGCGGCATTCGCGGATTATATCGCCAGCAAAATTTGCCCGATCTGCCAAGTCGCCGCCATATTTATCCTCGCGCTTATTCATAACCTCCCAGAAAAATTGGTCGATTAGATAGCCATGGGCGCCGTGAATTTCGATGGCGTCAAACCCCAATGATTTTGCCTCGCCCGCGGCCCGCGCATAGCTTTGCACCATATCGGCAACCTCTTCATCAGACGGAGCAGGCATGACTGATTTTCCCGTATGGGTGATACCTGATGGACTATCGGAGATAGCGTCAGGATGATGTCCAGTGCCAGGTTTGCGAACCATGCCAATATGCCAAAATTGCGGGGCGATTTTACCGCCTTTGGCGTGGACGGTTTCACGAACAGCCTGCCATCCGGATAGAGCCTCTTCGTCATAAAATTTCGGGACATTTGCGTCATTGCCAGATCCGGGGCGATCAATAAGCGTACCTTCTGTCAGGATTAGGCCAACATGATTTTCCGCGCGTCGTCCATAATAAGCGGCGACATTTTCACCCGGAATACCATGAGGTGAAAAACTCCGCGTCATAGGAGCCATAACAATCCGGTTTGGCAGATCTAATCCGCGAATGGAGAGGGGAGAAAAGAGTGTGTCAGACATAGAAAGGGCCTAAAAAAAATGGCAGGAAGAGCCGCCATTATATGTATCTTTGGAATGTCCTGTATCTCTCATAGTTGAAAGATACAAATGTGATTATTGTCCCAACAAAGATCTCAATACGTTTTAAGAACTGAGGCAGTTTGCACAGTCCCCATTGGTCAAATAGATAGAGGCTTGCGGGTTTATGCGCGCGGATGGGCACCTGCATGAATATCAATGAGGCGGGCCGCATCTACATCCGTATATCGTTGCGTGGTTGAGAGGCTTTCATGCCCCAGCAATTTTTGGATTGTTCTAAGATCACCGCCGCCCGCCAAAAGATGCGTTGCAAAACTGTGCCGCAGCGCATGTGGAGTTGCGGTTTCAGGAAGGCCAAGTGCGCCGCGCAGGCGTCTCACTTCGGCTTGAATAATTTCGGCGCGTAAGACGCCGCCGCGCGCACCGCGAAAAATGGGCTGATCAGCCTCAAGTACAAATGGCATTTGCTTTGTGTAAAGCGCCACACACTCCGCAATGACGGGTAAGATCGGAACAAGCCGTGTTTTTCCGCCTTTCCCGGTGAGCATGATTTGTCGCTTTAGAGGCATATCATGTCCCGTAAGCGATAGAGCCTCAGATATCCGCATGCCAGCGCCGTAACACAGTGACAAGACGGCTTGGTTTCTGGCCGAAATCCAGGGCGCGCCCGGACTATCCAAAGGATCATCAATCAATTTTAGTGCCTCCGATGGGCTGACGGCCTTTGGTAAAGGGCGTTTAACACGCGGTCCTTTAATTAAGGGCAGGGCGGCATTCTTTGCGTCCCATCTGCGCTCTATATAGCGGTAAAAGGTTCGGATAGCTGAGAGTTGTCTTTGTATAGAGGCTGGCGATAAGGCGTTTTCACCGCGTCTACGGTGGGCGAGATAGGCCCGAAATCCGCGCGCCTCAACGCCGACAATTTCGGATAATGTCAGGGAGCCGTCCAAATAGGTCGTCAAAAACCCCAAAAAGGCCGACATATCGCGTTGATAGGCCTCAACCGTTTTAGCCGCTAAGCGTCGTTCACCCGAGAGGTGATCGAGAAACAGGCCAAGCACCTCTTGCGCTGGAATTTTTTGCAAAGCCGCCATACGCTATCTGTGACCCAACAGAGTTAAAATTGCGTGAGTCCAACCTATGGGTTCAATCATCGGGATAGGCGCTTATTCCAATTGTCCCGAAAGCGCTTATCCATTACGTATAGATATGTCTGAAACATCTTCACATTCTCCCGGAACAAAGTCGCGACCGCTGGTAACCCCTACAGGTCTTGTCACCGGCCTTATTGCCTTTAGCCTCCCTTTCATGTCCGATTTTATCATTTTGGGAAGTTCGGGCCAGATGGGAGATGTCTTTAAAAACCCGATGAGTTTGATCATTTTTGGGATTTATGGCGGTTTAGCCTTTTGGTTGCTCGATAGTGCCATGCGGCCTCGACGCCGCGTTCGGATCGCACTTTGGCTCGGATTGATCATGACATCTGCGATTTGGTTGGCCTATGCCCTAACAGGTCGTATTCATCAATTAGATCAAACCCATGCAAATATGCATCTCGGCATTTATATGGTTTTAATGGCCTGGCCCATGGTCTGCGCCGTTCTCATGGGATGTTTTGCAAAAATTGGAGAGAAACATCATGTCACTTGAGATCGTCCTCTTCCCATGCCTGTCTGACAATTATGGGTTTCTGGTTCACGACCCCAAGACGGGCGCAACCGCGGCGATTGATACGCCCGATGCAAAAGAAATTGCCAAGCAATGCGAGATGCGGGGCTGGCAGTTAACTGAAATCTGGAACACCCATTGGCATCCCGACCATACAGGCGGAAATACAGCCCTGAAACGTCGCTATAAAGCGACGATCCGCGCACCCCATCGAGAGGCGGGTGAAATTTCGGGCGTGGATTTGGTTGCAAGTGACGGGGACAAATTTGAGTTTGCAGGCCATGATGTTCAGGTTTTTCATACGCCAGGCCATACGAATGAACATGTGGTCTACTATATTCCGAGTGCAAAATCGGCCTTTGTCGGAGATACGATTTTTGCGCTGGGCTGTGGCCGATTATTTGAAGGCACGGCGGAACAAATGTGGGATAGCCTGTCAAAGATCATGACCCTGCCAGACGATACGGCGCTGTATTGCGCCCATGAATATACATTGTCTAACGCGAAATTTGCGCTGAGCGTTGAGCCCAATAATCAAGATTTATTAGCCGCCATAGAAGAAGCTAAGGCAAAACGGGCCAGCAATATCCCGACAGTTCCAACACATGTTGCGAAGGAGCGTCTCACAAATCCATTCGTTACAGCGGGAAATTCACAGGAATTAGGACGCAGGCGGGCCTTAAAGGACAATTTCTAACGGAATGGATAGCTTTTGTTAGGATGGCGACGCTTTTGGTATGCTATGTGAATGTAGAATAAATGAAACTCTCAGTCATGCTTCAGTTTGGGTATGACATAAGGATGATATGGAACTGAAGAACACAATAAGACTTATACTCCTTACAAGCGCGGCTCTTACTTTGCCGGTATCAGTACAGGCGCAATCCAAAGTGACGCCGCCCTATGCACTCGGATCAACGCCGACGGTGGTTCAGGCAGCACCTGGATTTCCAACTGTATCAGCTGAACAGATTGCAAGAGATGTAACTCAAGAATTTAATCCGCGCACGGGCGAAACGAGTCTTGTTGCCGCCCCATTTGATCCATTTGAACAAGATCCTACGGTCGCAGCATCTGTGAATTTACGCTCAGCCCCTCAAGTGACAGCCATTGACGGCACGCCGCTTTATGACGGCGCGATATTTGAGATGAATTTCTACTATAATTCCCCCTCAGACGATCCATATGGAGGACGCGCATATGGCGAAGCCGCCTTCTTAAATGGTGAGCTTGCGCCCGTAACCTTGCGCGACAACCGTATTCTGGAATGCTCAAGCCGCGTCGAAAATGTCGTTTACGACCATCAGTCCTATTATACAGGGCCGCATATTGGGATTTATCGCCCTTATCGGCACTATGCCGGCCATTTCGGCTTTTCCAGCCTCGGGTTTGGGCATGGGTTTTCGAGTGGATCTAGCTCCTTTTTTAACCGTGGTGTTGGTGTTTCCAACTTCGGGTTTAGAACAGGTGGCTTTGCAAGAACGCGCGGAGCAACGCCCCGTCGCGATTTTCGCGACCAAAATTCAAGACGCGATTTTCGCGACCAAAATACAAGACGCGATTTTCGCGACCAAGATGA
>CAYTLJ010000014.1:0-14202 GCA_964438555.1 uncultured Algimonas sp. | reverse complement strand
CGCGATTTTCGCGACCAAAATACAAGACGCGATTTTCGCGACCAAGATGAAAGACGCGATGAACGTCGTGATCGGATCCAAGAGCGTCGGGACGATAGGACGAACACAGGTCAATCCTTTAGGCGTGGTCCTGCTTTGACAGGGGCTGGCCGAAGTCAGTTTTTAACCCGTGGTCGGATAAATGGTCGCGCTGATACGGCCCGAGACAATGTGCCGCCGCCTGCGCCTGACGCCTCTACGACGTCGAGACGAGGACTATTTGCATCCGGTCGGACCCGTGCACGCACATCTTCGCAAAGACGCGAAGAGGCAAGGCGTCAACTCACGGGAACGCAAACCCAACAACAAATAAGACCATCCGAGTCGTCTTTGACATCGCGCCCGACACCGAAAATCAGGACGCGTTCGACGTCTAGTCGTACAACGGCGAAAGCGCCAGCGACGCAAAGCTCAACGCCGACGCGTAGCAATAGGTCTATTGAAAAGCGCTCATCGTCAAAGACGCCGTCATCAAACCGGTCTTCCTCTCGGTCGAAACCCAAGACTGACTCTAAGTCTAATTCTAGGCCATCGAAATCATCGTCGTCGCCGTCGCGCTCAAACCCAACGCGTTCAAGCAATCGCTCACGATCATCTAATCGGTCGATTAATAGCGGACGACGTAAACAGCTAAATTTCTTTTCAGGCAATCGAACTCATGATAGCCGCACAGTTGTCACTTCAACCTCTGTTGATTGCGCCCGTGAAGAGAGTTTGAGTGTTTTCATTCCTTATGACCGTTTAGAGGCAGCACGATTTGACGGATTGACACTAATCGTTCTTGATCAGCAAGGCGGCGAGACGCCGGTCTTTATTCCGCCTAATTATATTGAAGGCTTTAGGTTAGCGAAATCTGGGCAAATTCGGCCGCAGGGGATCGCACCCCAAACGTCACAAGGCACGCTAACCCATGTTCCTAACCGTTATCCGCAACCAAACGGCCGCATCGAAACCGCACCTTGTCCAACTGGCACAGTGGCGCAATCAGATGGAACATGTTTGCAGACAGGTGGCGTGTCTTATCAATCTCCGCGTTTTCCGTAAGGATCGTCTCATTTTGGTACAGTCTGTCGTCTTATTTGAGACAGATTAGCGAAATTCGTCTGTTTAGGGCATTAATTCGCGTCGTTTCACGTGGCACGCGTATTGCAAGGATAGGTTTGAACATGCGGGAGGCATCCCAACGTTCCCACGTAATCAAAACTGGACATTACTCCCGTCCGTTTTGATCGATGATGCAATTTGCGAGAACCTCGCAAAATGCACCTAGTCAGATAAGAAACCCTGCCATTACCCAAAGGTGGCAGGGTTTTCTTTTGTGCGGGCTTCCCTTTTCAGTCGACAGGTCTAAAGTGCAGGCGAAATCAGTTTATATCTGGAGAGCGGAGCATGGGTTTTTCTCTTTCACGCGAGATCAAATTTGTCGGTGGATTACTGCGCATGTTGCGATCGGTCAAAGATGTTGACGCCGCGTCCAATCATCTTATCGCAGATGAGTTGGAACGTCGCGTCGATCAATTTGGCGGAAATTTGGCCTTTATCGAAGGGGATCGTGAATGGTCCTATGATGATATGGAAACCTATGCCAATCGCGTTGCCGCATGGGCCGATGCTCAAGGATTGGGTCAAGGCGATACGGTTGCCATTTTTGCGCGAAACCGGTTGGAATATATACCGCTCTGGTTTGGTCTTTCAAAACTTGGCGTTATTCCTGCGCTCCTGAATTATCAGCTCGCAGGAAAGGCGCTGGCACATTGTGTCAATATTTCCGACACGTCACATGTGATTGTCGATGTCGATATGTCAGAACAATGGTCAGCAGCTAATACGCAAATCAAGGGGGCTCCCAAAGTCTGGGCGGCCTTTGGCGAGATTAAGGGCTATGATAGTTTTGATCAGGCGATTGGGGATCTGGTTCCC
Organism: uncultured Algimonas sp.; assembly: GCA_964438555.1. Lineage (GTDB taxonomy): Bacteria > Pseudomonadota > Alphaproteobacteria > Caulobacterales > Maricaulaceae > Litorimonas. Next base: position 12,243 of record CAYTLJ010000014.1, on the reverse strand, counting down.
AACCGACCTGCGAGATCTGCGAGGCACGGATTAACCGCTGGCGGATTAGCCATAAAAATGTTTACCTCCGGTACGACTGGCCTTCCAAAGGCCGCCAAAGTTACACATGTCAGAGCGCAAAACTATCTGCGTGGCATGGGCCGCGGCGCGAAAGCAGGCCCAACGGATCGTATGCTCATGGTGTTACCCATGTATCACGCGACGGGCGGTTTGGTCGGCGCAGGTGCTGCCCTAAGTTACGGCGGAGCCGTAATCATTATTCCGAAATTCTCGGCGTCAAAATTTTGGGACGATGCTGTGAAATATCAAGCGACCATGTTTACCTATGTTGGCGAATTATGTCGGTTCCTATTGTCACAACCCGCAAATGAGAATGAGCGGAAACATAAAATCAGCTGGATTCTTGGAAATGGACTTCGACCTGATGTCTGGGAGGGTTTTGTCAGTCGATTTGATATTCCACATGTTATTGAATTTTATGGCGCTACAGAAGGCAATGTTAGTTTGATTAATGTCGATGGTCCTGTTGGCGCCGTTGGGCGCGTCCCCAAATATTTATCCTGGAAATTTAATATCGACATTATTCGTTATGATGTTGAAACGGGAAAAAACCCGCGCGGGGCAGATGGGTTCTGTGTTCGCGAAGACGTTGGCGAAGTCGGTGAGATGATCGGTGAAATTCGCAATGATGACCCACGTTTCCGTTTTGAAGGATATGGCACAAAGGAAGATACGCAAAAGAAAATTTTGCGCGATGTGTTTAAAAAAGGGGATGCGTGGTTCCGAACCGGTGATCTTATGAAACGTGATACGGAAGGATATTATTACTTTATCGACCGCGTTGGCGATACCTTCCGGTGGAAAGCTGAAAATGTCGCAACAGGTGAAGTCGCGGCTGTCCTGTCGACATTCCCTGGCGTGACCCAAGCCAATGTTTATGGTGTCGCCGTGCCGGGATATGATGGGCGCGCAGGTATGGCGTCCATAGTCTCGGAAGGGGAACCTGACCTTGCGACGCTAAAGCAACATGTCGAAAATAATCTTCCACATTACGCACAACCCGTTTTCCTGCGTTTATCGCGAGAATCTGATACGACCAGTACCTTCAAGTTTAAAAAGACCAATCTTGTAAAGGCCGGATTTGATCCGGCAAAAGTCTCAGATCCAATTTATTATGCGGATGGACAAACAGGATCTTATAAGCCTGTAGACGCTGACGTGTTTTCTGCAATTCATGACGGGTCGATCAGACTCTGAATGAAAAGCCCGGCCGATATCCTTGCGTTCTGGTTTTCAGAGCCTTCTAAAAAGCGGTGGTTCAGATCAACAGATGCCTTTGATGCAACGATCAGGCTAAACTTTGAAGCAACGGCGCTTTTTCTAGTCGGCGATAAAACCTCGCAAGACAGTTGGGAAAGTGAAGGGTCTCGGTCGCATTTAGCGCTTATCATTTTGCTCGATCAATTTCCGAGGCATATGTACCGAGATACCTCTGCCATGTTTGCGTGGGATCTTCACGCGCTTGACAGTGCGAAACGCCTTATTGCGCGAAAAGGCGATTTGCAATTATCACAAACGGAACGACCTTTTGCCTATATGCCCTTTATGCATAGTGAAAATTTGAATGATCAGACCCGCTGTGTCGAACTTTGTGATGCGCGTCTCGATGAAGAATCCACCCTCAGACATGCGAAAAACCACAGAGATATTATCAAACGCTTTGGTCGGTTTCCGCACCGCAACCCTATCTTGGGACGAGAGATGACAAAGGCAGAGAATGCTTTTCTGAAAAATGGAGGGTTTTCTGGATGAATGTCTTTACGTCTCGAATAACAGGTTTAAAGCCGTCTATATCGATAGATCTGGAGTATAATCATGCCAGTAAAAGATAAATCGGATAGATTTTTTTCGCGCATTAAAAAACGCATTGAAGAGAATTCAGGCGACGAAAAATCATTCAAATTTCAGGAACAATTGGAAAAGCTAAAATTTGACGAGAATGCGGTTGATCTGTTTCAACAAGGCTTTCGCCGCGTCACCAATCAATTTGATACGCCAGGCCCGCGTATGGAGCACACCTTAAATTTTAATATCGGTGATGGTGAGAACGCAATTCCGTGCCGATTATTTGTACCTTTTGGGGCGGATCCAGAATTTGGTCCGTGCCTCATTTATTTCCATGGCGGCGGTTTCGTTACCTGTGACGTTGAAACCCATGAAGGGATTACGCAACGCCTTGCCAATGGGGCTGTGTGCCGTGTCCTCTCTGTTGATTACCGGCTCGCGCCACAACATCCTTTTCCGGCCGCTTTAGACGACGCTGAAACGGTATTGAATTGGGCTCTATCCGGGGAGGGGTTTGAGCGTTACGGGATCGACGGGAAACATATTGCCTTGGGCGGCGATAGTGCCGGAGGGAATTTGGCGGCTTATCTCTCTCAGAAATATCGCGACCAAATAAAAAGTCAGGTCCTCCTATATCCGCTGATGCAACTTGTCGAATTTAAACCGCCTAAGCCAGGGCCTCAGGATTGGTTGCAATTGGGGTTTATGGCCTTGAAATTTATCGATGAGCATTATGTCGCTGGCGCCGATACAACAGATACACGCCTGTCTCCGCTCTTGGAAAAAGACCTCAAAAATATGCCGCCCGCCTTTATCCTGACGTGCGGCTTGGATCCGTTGCGCGATGAGGGGAAAAGTTATGCGCAAAATCTAGCCACTCATGGCTGCGACGTGACCTATCATCATGAAAAGAGCATGCCGCATGGGTTTTTAAATTTCGCCCGCGCCTTTCCCAAGGCCAAATATATTCCGCTCGATGCGGCCGATATTATCAGGCGTCATTTCCCGCGTCCCAAAGGGTTGGAATAATGCGTTATTATCGGTTTGAATTGTGAGCGGTTTTAAGCCGTCCCAAGCTATTCACGCCTTGGGAGAAGAGTTTTTCGACCCAGTACAGCCCGCCAATTTTAACCCTGTCGGCATTCGGTTCGTCAACGCAAACCTCGCCGAAGAGATTGGACTGAAGCTCTCTGAAGCAGATACGCTTAAACATTTTTTACGCTTTGAGCCTATTGATAACAGCCTGTCAGAGCCTTTAGCTCTGCGCTATCATGGCCATCAATTTCGCCATTATAATCCTGAGATCGGCGATGGTCGTGGATTTTTATTCGCCCAATTTGAACATGAGGGCAGGTTACTGGATTTCGGGACCAAAGGATCCGGGACAACACCATATTCGCGACAAGGCGATGGACGGCTGACCTTACTTGGCGGTGTCAGAGAAGTTTTAGCATCAGAATATTTAAACGCGCTTGGGGTGAATACAAGTCGCGCCTTTACACTGATTGAAACGGATGAGGCGCTTACACGTCACGATGAACCCTCTCCAACACGCGCGGCCGTTTTAACGCGGCTTAGCCATAGCCATATTCGCTTTGGCACATTTCAACGGCAGGCTTTTTTTGGCAAAACTGAAAATCTCGAAGCGCTTGTTAAATATTGCCAAATACATTTTTACCCGGGTGCAGAGACGACATCTGCGTTTTTTGAACAGGTCGTCAAACAATCCGCCGACACGATCGCGGCCTGGATGGTCGCTGGCTTTGTCCACGGGGTGATGAATACGGATAATATGAATATTACGGGCGAGAGTTTTGATTACGGGCCCTATCGTTTTCTACCCACGCTAGAACCCGGATATGTCGCGGCTTATTTTGATCATGGCGGTCTTTATGCTTTTGGCAGGCAACCCGATGCGATGATCTGGAACCTGGCGCAACTCGCGCAATGCCTCTCTCTAATTACAGAAGATCAGCCTTTGATAGATGCGCTGGATCAATTTTCAGATCACTATCAAAGCGCAATCAATGCGCGTCTCATAAGGCGTCTCGGTGTAAAAGCGCGTCCAAATCAGGACCCATCCGAATTTGTGAAACGGACCTTTACGCTTCTAAAAGACAGCCAAACCCCTTGGCCAGAATTCTGGCATGATTGGCGCGGCGGCGCGGACCGCGCATCCGGCAAACAGAGCGGTGACTATAAAGGTGCAGCTTGGAAAGAGTGGCAAAAAGCCTTGGCAGAATTTGAAGGGGCCGCGGAGCGTCCGCAAACGGATAGGCCTGTCAGTCTTCTTTATGACGAGATCGGGGCCTTGTGGAAACCCATTGCAGACCATGATGACTGGTCATTATTTAAACAGAAATTATCCGACATCGCGCTGGCGGTTTAAAAGGTTTTGATAAAGGTCGAAATCCGCCTGTTCCTCGATAAAGGCGAGGTGTTTATCCGTGAGATTATCTCTTACCTTGGCGTCTATCTGCACTCGCTCTTGTGCCGCCTTATCCCAAAAGGCCAAGAATGACGGCGTCGGCTCTATATTTAAAAACGCGCAAATCTGTTCGATCAAGCTCTCATCTTGATAGAGGCGATTATAATCCAGGATAAAACTGTCCAGATCATCGCCCAAAGCTTGAATAGACGTCATACTCTCATTCCATTCTTTGACGGCATTAAACCCGTCCCGCCATAGCGGCCAGCCGGCTTTTGGGTTCCGGCGTTTGCGCTCGGCCCGCGCTTCATGGCTACTCGCGACCGCTTTAATGTCGCGTAACAGGAAAATAATCTTGGCCTTTGGATAATCAGACTTAATCGCGTCGAAATGTAAGAAGAGGTTCGGGATCTTATCCCCGATATAGAGGCAATCATCAAAACGCGCCGCCATCTCTCCATAAATAGGTAAGAGCTTTTTATGATGGCTGTCATCCGGATCAAACGTCTCGCAAAACCGCGCTTTCGTAAATAGGTCTGGTGGCAAACGCCCGTTTAAGCGCAGCCGCTTGCCATAGCGTTCAAGCCCAATAGCGAGCTTGCCATGTGAATTGAGGAACTCGGTAAAGACCGATGTGCCAGAGCGTGAGCAGCCGCAAATAAAGAGCATGTTTTTCATGACCTCAGAGCCTTAGAATTATGTGCATCACCTTGCACGTCCTTATTCGCTCCACCTATTTACTAATTACACGCTTATAGACATAAGAGCTTAGCGTGAGAGGTAAAGATTTTGAAGTCAATGACAGAGAATTATTCCCGAATTGCCATTATTTTACATTGGCTGATCGCACTCACGATCATCGGTCTTGTGGTTTTTGGCTTGCTCATGACCCATGATTGGATGCCCAACCGTTTTGTCATTTATCAATGGCATAAGAGCTTTGGTATTGTGGTTCTAATCCTATCGGTGTTCCGTTTGATCTGGCGGTTAACACACCGCCCGCCCGCTTTACCCAGCGGCATGAAACCGATTGAGATATTCTTCTCAAAACTCACCCATATTGGATTTTATGTTCTGATGATCGGCATGCCGCTTCTGGGCTGGGCCATGATCAGCGCCTCAACCCTTCCCATTGAAAATGAGCTCTTCTACTTAATTCCATTGCCAGACCTCCCCGGTGTTACAGAATCCAAGACCTTAGAAATGACATTCAAGCAATTTCACGAAATTGGCGCCAAGCTTATTATTTTGCTCTTTGTGCTCCACATGGCGGGCGCGATAAAACATCAATTTGTCGCCAAAGATAATTTACTTGCACGCATGATTCCGGCTTTAAGGAAAAAGAGATAAGCCGGATTGAACTTCTGTACTTCGGTTAAGCGACACGTTAGCTAGGATTTTCGGTCCCGTAGCTCAGTCGGATAGAGCATCAGATTCCTAATCTGGAGGCCGGTGGTTCGAATCCACCCGGGATCGCCAGTTACTTAAAACGAACAATTTCCATTCGCTTTAATCAGGCCAACGCCGTAAACGGGATCTTTTCCATTTTCGCCAAGATCGACAGACTTTTCCGCAAGGGCTTGAGAAATCTCGCTCACTGATGGGTTGTCAGATTGATTGGCATGGGAGGCGATCATGGCTGTCACAAAGGGGGCCGCGATCGATGTGCCTGATACAAACTTTCCGGTGTCACCATCGGGAACATAAATTCTGACGCCAGGTGCCGAGAAATCGACATGCGAGCCTGTGACGGCGTTTTCATAAATCTCGCCATTTTTATTCACGGCGGTGGCGGCAATCACATCTTCAAAGGCGGCTGGAAAACGAGGGCCTGCATCTGCGCCGTCATTGCCAACGGCGGCAACGATAATCATACCCTTATTTGTGGCGCGCTTGATCGCCTTTTCTAAGGTCGAATTATTGGGCCCTGCCAAGCTGATATTGAGGACTTTTACGTCGCTTTGAACCATCCAATCTAAGGCTTTGAGCATTGGAACAATGCCTGAAAAATCTTGGCCTTGCGCATCTTGCGAGACAACACTGGCAACATAATATTGGCCCTGATGCAGGCGACTCGGATCCATCAAGATAGATGTGATCGCACTCCCATGCTCAATAGCGGCCGGGGATGGGGATTGCGCGATAAAAGACCGATGCGTTAATTGGCCTGTGTGGCGAGATAAAATCGCTTCAGAGACACCGCCATCGATAATGCCAATGGGTAGTTCTGCTTCGCATCCGGTTTCAGGCCATTCAATGAGATGATCAGCATATGATTGTGAGACGGGTGTAATGGTCGTATCACCCATATTGAGTTCATATTTATGGTTCACGCCAACGGATGCATCGGGTTGTAGCCGTTCAAGTTCGACAACCGCATCAAATGGATCAATACCTTCAGGGCAGTCAAATGTCATGACATACATATCGAGCCCGTCTAGCTTTTCTTTCTTTTTGAGGCGATATCCCCATTCTGCAGCTTGTTGCTCCAGGTCGACCGCATTGAGTTGCGTGTTGACGACTGCGACAACTTCGGAATCATTGACGAGAGTTTCAGACAACTGGGCAGATTGCGCCGCAGGGCCGCTTTGAGCCGGAAGGGTCTGGCACGCGCCCAGACAAAGCAGTCCGAGACTAAGAAGGGTTGTGAAAGATGATTTCATAATAAACTCGCTTTCCCTTATGACGTAATAGCACGATGTAAAGTTCAATCAAAACTGTAAGCGGTTGATAAAATCGCGGTTCTGGCGTCTGAAGCGAATAGGCCGATTTCGTTAATATCTGCTTTTGTTTGATAGTCACCTAGCTCAAGCAAGAGCGTGAAATCCCCAATTTTCCCTGTCAAACTGAAATTGAATTCCTCACCGTAATCACGTCTGTCCTCATCCGACGAAAACTCATGATAGCCGATTTTGGCTTGAATATGTTCAATCGGACCAAATTGACCAAAATCAGTTTTAATACTCGCGTGAAGATCGCGGAGACCGTCTGGCGGTGTATTAAAAAACCGATCCGTGACACCTTGAAACCCGTGAAGGGACCCAAGGGGCGTAATGACAGGCACGCCGTCATCACTGCCTAAAACTTCTAGGCCGAGATCGAGTTTGAACCGATCATATTGGAGTTCAGCGCCGATATCCCAATAGAGTGCTGAATAGTCATTCGGGTTATCCGCAAAATCGGATTGCTGTGCGAGGGAAAAATCCCAAGCTAACCCATATTGATCCCAATTTCGTCGCCCGTGCCAGCGCGCACCCGTGGTTTGATTAGAAAAAATATTGATAGGGCTGATCTCGGGACCTGTTTCCAGATCAAGCGCGTAATGGAACAGGGTGACTTGTCCAAGCGGCAAGGGGTGGTTGTAATTGGCAATATAAGAGCCCCCTGAAAACTCTCCAACTGGACTATCGTCGCCAAGATGTCTGAGAACTTTATTGAATGCGCCCAGATTTAAATAGCCTTTACCAAGCGATATCTCGCCTCGAACGGCGTCAAAGGTTTGATCATTTTGACGAAATTCCCATCTCCCCAGAAACCGCCAATTATCGAGGGCCAGCCGCTGACGCCCAACTGTCAGTCTTGTTTTGGGGATGAGTTCTGTTTGAAGTTGTAACCTGTTTAACTCAATATCGGCGACATCAAGTAGAGTCGGAAAATCGAGCTCCCCATTTACGCCGTCATTAAAATCATCGATGAGCTGTTCGCTAGCTTCAATCTCTACTAAGGCCGAGAAATATTTAGGGATATCAAGTTCCAACCCGGTTTGAATTGAAACGGTTAGCGCTTCTGCTGTCTCGGGAAGGCTGTCTTGCTCAAGCGTTTGGTAGCGTATCCGACCGTCCGCATAAAAATTTAAATCTATATCATCAATGAAACGGGTTTCATCATATGGGTTTGGATTTGGGGTCGAGGTCGGGGTTTGGCCCCAACTCTGCTGAGCCATCAGCGTTAGGGGAAGCGCGGAACAGAGCGTGAGTGATCGTGTTAGGGTTCGCCGCACGCTGTATAGGTCTCAAAAATGGAGTCTTCAGTCTCCAATCTTTTAGAAGCAATCTCGCAGCTATTTTGATCTGCAAAATCTATGGTATATTGCCCATTTGCATCGGGTCCAGATGTGATAACGCCGTCAACAGAGATCAATAAACGCGTTAGCGTTTCCGTTGACGCGGTCGGGTCCAGGCTGACACGCATTGCAACAGAGGTTTCCGTTTGTCCGGCCATAACATATTGATCATCTGCATTTTTATCCGACCTTAAGGTCGAAAAACTAGCTTGCCCTATGGCAATAACAGCGAGGCAGGCCGTCGCATATTTCCAAAAATGCGAAGGTTTGTTTTCATTCGCCGCGACCGGGATAGCGGGTTTTTCCGCATCGATTGCTTTAGAAAGCCTCGCCCAGCCAAATTCATGTCCATGATCAGATGTCTCGTCTTGGCTTATCAGAGTTGCTTTAATCGCTCTCTGAAACTCGATTTCTGCAGCGAAATCAACGTCTTGTGCCTCTAGGGCTTCAATTTTTTGACGGATTTCGTCCCTTAACTCACCGCGCAAAAAGGCGGGAATTTTTGACGTTAAGTCTTCACGATCTGACATTTCACTACTCACAAGATGTATATTATCGAGTCTAAGTCGTGATAAAAGTAAAAAAGGTTCAATTTATTTTGTCCTTTTTCATAATACTCAGAAGATTCTTTTTTGCATGCATAATACGTGTCTTGACAGTTCCGACGGGGCAATTTTCGATTTCCGCGATTTCGTCATATTTTAGATCTTGGAAAAAGGACAGATGTAAGACGCGTCGATGATTATCCGAGAGTTGTTCTAAGGCTTGGTGCAGACCTTTTGCATTTTGCGCCGCATAGATTTTATCCTCTGTGTTTATATCATCTGAGGCCATATCCGGGACTTCATCTGTATAAGAGAGTTTTGCATTTTTGCGGTTACTATCGATAGATTTATTGCGCGCAATGGTAAAAACCCAAGACTTTAGCGAGGATCTGCCTTCGAATTTATGCGCATTTTTCCAAACCGCCATCATGGTTTCATGTACGAGATCCGCGGCTTGACTTGGATCAGCGAGCCAGTTTCTCACAAAACTATTGAGTGGGCCTGCATGTAGATCATAGAGGTTGCGCATAGCGGTTTTATCGCCTTGCGCAATTTTTTGCGCGAGCGCCACCTCATCTTGTCTTATGTCGGTTGGCTTAGACAATAGTTGAAAATCTTTCAGAGTGTGCGAATTTTTTGGGTCTCTGCACTAATTTGATGTAAAGCGGAAATCTATTAATCTTCACTTTTTTGTTAGGTCATCAGTATTTTTTTTGAACCTTTTCCGAGAGCGCAACGACTCCAGCCCAGTTGTTCAGGTTTTTTGAACCAAATTTCTTAAGGAAGAGAAAAATGAAAAAAAGATTGTTCTTAGCAGGCATTGCAACAGCAGCCTTACTTTCAGCATGTGGCAGTAGCTCCGATAATGATGAAATTGTTGCGGGTGATCCGTTTGCCGCACCACCACCTGTGGCAGATACGCAAGGTGCGTGTCCAGATGTCGGGAATTTGACGGTTACAGAAATTACTGCAGGTCAATGTGCTGTTGGCGGCGTATTGGATCAAAGCGCGACATTAACCGCTGATACAATGTGGTTTATTGAGGAGTCGATCCAAATCGGTAACAGCCAATTTGCATCGACCCTTACAATCGAAGCTGGCACGCAAATCCGCGGCGCCGGAACGGACCATATTTTAGTTTGGCCAGGATCAACGATCCTCGCAAATGGAACCGGCGCAAACCCAATTCAGATGTTATCAGAAGATGACGGTGTTGACGGAACAGCCGAATGGGGTGGATTATTCCTACGCGGGTTTAACGGACTCCCAACCTTGACAGGAACGCAAGGTGCCAATGTTTTAGATTATGTTGTTGTCGCAGAAGCCGGTGCGCCGGTTGATGTCACAATTGACGGAAATTCCGTGACCTATCAGGACAATATTGTTGTGAACGGCGTGGACAATACGACAATTTTGACATTTGTTCAGTCTCATAATTCAGCTCGTGACGGCTTCCATATCTTGAATGGTGATCCGCGTATGTCTTGGTTGCTCTCAACAGGTGCAACACGCGACGGTGTTTGGTATCGTGACTTTACGGGTCTGATCAAAGACTTAATGGTTATTCACAACACAGATTCTGGTCGTTCAGGTATTTATGCCAGTGAAACGATTGAAGGAAATTCAAACCCACGTATTGTGAACGCAACACTCGTTGGTCGTGACAACCAAAGTATATCTGGCGCAAATGATACCAGTGCTGCTGAATTTGGAATTCTCTTTGCTGACAATTCCGATCAAATTCGTCTGGCAAATGTCTTGATTGCAAATTTCCGCCATGGTTGTTTTGAAGTTGATGAAGGGGCTGATCTATCGGACATTGATACAACGATCCCTGGGCCAAATTATCTTGACGGCGTACACTGTGCGAATGAAGCAGGTGGCAATGGTCAATTTGGTGTCGTTCGCGCTGGTGCTACAGGTTTCCCAGCCGGAACTGTTGCGCCTAATGGATCAAATGGTGATGGCCTTGTCTATTATAATGGTGCCGCTGCACCCGTTACCTTTACGGGTGAGATTACGGACCGCTCAACGACCTTTACGGCCAGTTGGTATCTGAATAATTTGGGCAATTTCGCAAATGGTCTTTTGGGAAGTGATGCAAATATCCTAAATGGTTTCCTAGATGGTGACACAAATAATGATGGTGTTCTTGACGCCGCCGATAATGGTTCACCATTTATTATCTCTGACAACGCGTTTAACGCCGATGTCGCTGGTGATACGTTCGGATATGACCTGACCCATGTCGGTGCTGTACGTAGCGGCAATCCTGATCATGCATCGCAATTCGATGGCTGGACTGTTGCAACAGGCGTTGGCGAAGGCTTTGTTGTCATGCAGCCATCGCAATAGGTTTAATTGAAATTTAAAACTGAAGGCTCCCTCGCGGGGGCCTTCTTTCTTTTGAGGCCTAGCTTAATCCACGCCCAATTGATCAAGACGCCATTCCAAAACATTTAACCGGTCCATACCAAAAAAGGGCTCACCGCGTAAAATTGTCGTTGGCACACCCCAATGACCCGCCTTACGAAGGGCCATATCATTTTCGTCTAATTTTTTATCAAGGGTTTGTTCATGACCTTCTATTTTCGCCTCTAATGCGCCCAAGTCGATGCCAGCCTTGTCCATTGCGTCAATAAGGATCGTCCCTTCATTCCACGCTTGACCGCTCCAAATTAGGCGGCTGAACGTGGACACAAAATCGAGCCCGATACCCGCGTCAGCGGCTAATATGCCAAGATAGGCAAGGCGGTAAATATGTGGTTGATCATCCGCGATTTTGCCTGTTTCAAAATTCTGGACAATTGGGTCCGGATTGGGCCGGCTGATAAGCTGATCCGTCATTTGCGCCAGCCTGAAGACATCCCGCATGACATAGCCCAACCAAGCTGGCCCACGACTATCAAAAAAATGCGGGTCTCGAATAGCTAAAGGATGAACGATCTTAAGGTTAAACTCGACGTCGCGTCTCGCAGCCATATCGCGAATGGGTTTTAAGGCGAGATAGGAATAGGGAGAGCGAAAGGACCAATAAAGATCAATGGGTTCGGGCATAGAGACTCCTCATGATTCGACGAAGCTGGATTTTTATGAGACTATAGGGGATGGAGCGTGAAAAGGCAGATCAAAAAGGACTGACCCGGCGCAGAGCGTTATTGACGTCTATTGGTGGTCTTTGCGTGTTAGGCGCGGCCAAGGGGCATGTCGCCCTAGGCTTGAAACGCGGTGAGAGCGGGCGTGTTCTTCGCGTCATCGATGGAGATAGTTTTGTTCTCAAAACAGGCGAGGGCGAGTTGAGCGTTCGTCTGGCCTCTATCGAAGCGCCACATTTTGGTCGCGAAGATAAGCCAGCTTGGCCG
>CAYTLJ010000013.1:22910-28675 GCA_964438555.1 uncultured Algimonas sp. | reverse complement strand
GCACGTTAAACCGATGTTTGCAGACCGTTTCTCTGTGGGCATCCCAAGAGCCCTGATCATCGGGCTATAGGAGCATAATCATGCACGCATTCCGTACACATACTTGTAACGCCCTCCGAGCCAGCGATGTTGGATCTGAGGCAAAATTATCAGGCTGGGTCCACCGCAAGCGTGAACATGCCAATGCGCTCTTTATCGACCTACGCGACCATTACGGGATCAGTCAGGTGGTCGTCTATCCAAATGAAGACTTTTATGAGAGCGCCAAGCGCTGTCCGGCGGAGAGTGTTATTACTGTTACAGGTGAAATTTTGGCGCGGGACACGGAGGCGGTTAATTCAGAGCTAGACACGGGTGAAATCGAATTACGCGCCAAGACGTTCCATATTGAAAGCCAAGCTGACCCGTTGCCTTTGCCGGTCTTTGGTGAGCAGGACTATCCAGAAGAGATCCGGTTGAAGCATCGTTATCTCGATCTTCGCCGTGAGACCCTACACAAAAATATTCTTCTACGTGGCCAAGTTATCAACTCTATTCGTCGCCGCATGATCGATCAAGGCTTTACGGAATTCCAAACACCGATTTTGACCGCCAGTTCACCTGAAGGGGCGAGGGACTTTCTTGTACCGTCACGCCTTAATCCGGGTAAATTCTATGCGCTACCGCAGGCGCCTCAGCAATTTAAGCAATTGCTTATGGTCGCTGGTTTTGATCGTTATTTCCAAATCGCACCATGTTTCCGTGATGAAGATGCGCGGGCAGATAGATCCCCGGGCGAGTTCTATCAACTCGATGTTGAGATGAGCTTTGTCACACAAGAAGATGTCTTTAATGCCATTGAGCCCGTTATGGCGGGTGTCTTTGAAGAATTTGCCGATGGCCGTCATGTGGACAGACCATTCCCGAGAATTCCTTATAAGGAGTCTATGGAAAAATATGGCTCTGATAAGCCAGATCTGCGGATTCCATTTGAGCTTTCTGACGTCTCAGAATTCTTTACGGATGAGAGCAAAACAGGCTTTGGCATTTTTGCCAAGATCACGAATTCCGGCGGTAAAGTCATTGCTATTCCAGCGCCCGGTGCAACGGATAGCCAGTCACGCAAATTCTTCGACAGCCTAGATAAATGGGCCAAGAAGGAAATGCAGGCGCCTGGACTTGGTTATGCGCGTCTTCGCGAAGAAGATGGCATTGTGAGCTCACAGGACCCAGCGCTTAAGAATTTTGAACCAGACTTACTCTCGGCCTTACTTGATAAGATGGGCTTAAAGGCGGGGGATGGTGTCTTCTTCTCGGCGGGCAAATCAGAGGCCGCCTATAAGCTTGCAGGTGCTGCGCGCAATAAGGTCGCGCAAGAGCTAGATCTTATAGATGAAAGCCAAGGCTTTAAATTTTGCTGGATTGTCGATTTCCCAATGTATGAATGGGATGAGGATAATAAAAAGGTTGAGTTCTCTCATAACCCATTCTCGATGCCGCAATATCCAGACGGCAAAACACCTCTACAAGTTCTCGAAGAGGCGGATACGGCCGAGAAGCAATTGGCGCTCAAGGCCTATCAATATGACATTGTTTGTAACGGCGTTGAGCTGTCATCTGGCGCGGTCAGAAATCATAAGCCAGACGTTATGTATAAGGCATTCGATATTGCGGGTTATGGTCCCGAGGTCGTGGACGATAAATTTGCGGGCATGATCAATGCGTTTAAATATGGCGCGCCGCCGCATGGTGGCATTGCGCCAGGTGTTGACCGGATCGTTATGTTACTCGCGGGGACAAATACAATCCGCGACGTCATTCTCTTCCCGATGAATGGTAATGCGCAAGACCTGATGATGAATGCGCCGGCGGAAGTAGATGCAAAAGCCTTGAAAGAGCTCAATATCCGAACCGTTGAGCCAGCGCCCAAGGATTAATGATCCGGAACGTAAAATATAAGAATTTTAAAGGCGCTTTGATAAGGCGCCTTTTTTTATCCGCCCAGAGCAGATTTGCTTTGCAGGAGGTCACCGTGAATGCGCTCAAGTCGAGCGCGGCTCACGCGATCATTTGGGTTGGTAACGGCAATCAGATTTTCGACATCTGATATGGCTCGGTCTATTCTTTGAAGCGCGACGTCAATGCCGACATTAATGTCTGAATCGAGTTGACCAGCTGTGTTTATATCGTCTTCGTTACACGGAGAGATATGTAATCCAATTGGTAGACGAGTCCGAAAGTCACCACAGGCTGTGTCGAGTTGTGCCTGCTGAAGACCTTGAGAGCGTGACAGATCGGCACCCGAAAAGTCAGCGCTATTTAGGTCTGCATCTAATAGAATGGCGCCGTTGAAATTTGCATTGTGAAATAGGCCGTTTTGGAATTGCGCACCTGTTAGATTGGCATTGTTAAAACGAGCGTGTGTGAAGTCCGTATTGCTAAAGGTTGCGCGCGTGAGGTTGGCGCGGGATAGATTTGCTTCTGCGAATTTTGCACCAGGCAGATTGGCCTCTGTCAATGTTGCGTCCTCTAAGACCGCTTTTGGCATCTTAACGTCTCGACCTTCAACACGGTACATGAGCGCTCCGCGAAAATGGGCACCACTGAGGTCGGATCCGTCCAAGCGCCCGCCCGATAGGTTTGAATTGTTGAAAGAGCTACCGCTCATATTGGCGTTTCTGAGATGTACACCGTTCATGGACTTATTGGACAGGTCACATCCCGCGCAAGATCCGTTACTCATTTGAATGCGCGCATCTACCCGCAATTGCGCATGCGCAGGCGCTGCCAGTAAAACAAACGGCAAAGCATATAAAAAGATACGACCCAATTTCCTCATCACCCCCTCTTAGCGTGCTTTATAGATGGAGCGCTATTAAAATAGCTGTAAGATTCAGAGTCAATTCAGTTATGTGATTTATGTGCAATGCCTTATTGCGCGCACATTCGCACTTTACCGCAGCCCTAGACGGGCCTAGAACGCGTCACACGCATTGATGAAATGGAGTCGAAACGTGGACTTTATCAAACGCATATTCACCTGGTGGAACGGCTCTACCATTGGTACATCTCTGCAAATCCGCTCTAAAGCTGTGAAAGTGGGCGAGGATGATTTTGGCAATCAGTATTTTGAGAGTGAAAAACTCCGTTATGATGGACGTAACCGTCGCTATGTCATCTATGCAAATTACGCAGAAGCCTCCAAAGTCCCGCCTGTTTGGCATGGCTGGCTAAATCATACATATGACGAAACGCCTGACGAGATCGATATTAAGGTCCATGGCTGGCAAGAAAGTCATATTCCAAATCTGACCGGCACCCCTTACGCCTATAAACCCAAAGGGAGTTTGGACCGCGGCGGTGTTCGTGACAAAGTGGCTGCAGATTATGAAGCCTGGACCCCAGGTGATTAATGCGTAGTCTGATTGTCATATCTTCATTGCTGTTCTCAGCGACGGCAGCCCATGCTGATAATATCCGTGGTACAGCCGTCACCTTGCGTACTTTGGACAAGGTTACAGCGCGAACACAGGATTTCACTGTCCAAATCGGCGATAGTTTTAAATATGGCAGCCTTACGGTCGAGGCGATCCATTGCGAAAAACGTCCACCAGAAGAATTACCTGAAACCTTCGCTTTTTTGAAAATTCATGACGCCAAGCTAGACGGCGAAGGCGGTGACGGTGAATTGGAAACTGTGTTTTCGGGCTGGATGTTTGCGACGAGGCCCGCGCTTAATGCGCTTGATCACGGAGTCTATGACGTTTGGGTCGTTGGATGCAAAACGCCTGAGCCAAAATTCGATAATTTTGATCAGTAGTGGCTGAGCTAAGCCTTCGATTTAAATATCGACGGCTTCCACAAATTGCGCATGTTCCTGAATATACTCAAAGCGAAGTTCTGAACGTTTGCCCATAAGCGTATTGACCAAGCTCTCAGTTGTGGCGAGTTCTTCGATATCAAGTGTGATACGTGCCAATGTTCGCGTGGCCGGGTTCATTGTCGTGACTTTTAATTGTGCCGGGTTCATTTCACCCAAGCCTTTAAACCGCCCAATTTCGACTTTGCCTTTTCCCGTAAATTCGGTTTGCATTAATTCTTCGCGGTGCAGATCATCAACGGCGTAAATTGTCTTGGACCCTTGGGTCATTTTGTAAAGCGGTGGCATGGCCATAAAGAGGCGGCCAGATTCAATTAGCCCCGGCGTGTAACGATAAAAGAATGTAATTAAAAGCGCCGCAATATGAGCCCCGTCAACATCCGCATCTGTCATAATGACGACGCGTTCATAGCGAAGATCTTCAAGTTCAAATTTCTTCCCTAAGCCGACTCCGAGAGCAATGCTGAGATCTGAAATTTCGGCATTGGCCTGGATCTTGGCCATGGTTGCGCTTTCGACATTCAGGATTTTACCTTTAAGGGGCAAGATAGCTTGCGTTTCGCGGTTGCGTGCTTGTTTGGCTGATCCTCCGGCAGAATCTCCCTCTACGATGAAGATCTCTGTGTCTTCACGGCCTTTGCGCGAGCAATCGGCTAGCTTGCCGGGGAGGCGCAATTTCTTGGTCGCCGACTTTCGTTTAACATCGCGGGCCTTACGGCGTTTTACGCGCTCATCTGCGCGCTCAATTGCCCATTCGAGCAGTTTCGTTGCGTCCTTTGGAGAGCTAGCAAGCCAATGATCAAAAGGATCACGAACGGCACTTTCGACCAATCTAGCGGCTTCCGAATTTGATAATTTATCTTTGGTCTGTCCTTGAAATTCAGGGGATTTTATAAAGACCGAGACAAGCGCGCCTGCCCCAAACATCACATCATCCGGTGTGACATGGCTAACCTTTTTTCCCATACCTGTCAGGTCTGCATAAGCGCGAAGGCCTTTAGTGATTGCGGCGCGCATACCTTGTTCATGGGTGCCGCCTCCGCCCGTCGGGACAGTATTACAATATGAGCGAATGAAACTATCGGCTTCACCATAACCCGCAGGTGACCATGTAATGGCCCACTCAACACGACCATGGCCCGCGTCCTTTTTAGATTTCCCAAAAAAGACTGTCTCTGTAATGGTTGGTTTTGGGCCGATGGTTTCTTTTAAATAGTCAACTAATCCACCTGGGAAATGAAAGACCGCTTTCTCAGGTATGTCGGGCGATGCTTTTAATTTTTTGGGTGAGCATTTCCAACGAATTTCAACGCCAGGCTGGAGATAGGCTTTTGCTTTCGCCATTTTAAATAGCTTGGCGGCACGGAATTGGGCGGCTTTGCCAAAGATTTCAGCATCAGGGTGGAACCGAATTTTTGTTCCGCGCCGATTGTTAATTGGGCCAAGATTTTTGATTTTACCTTTGGGTTTTCCCTGTTCAAACCGCATTGTATAAAGCGTTTTATCGCGCGCAATTTCAACTTCAAGAACGTCTGAGAGGGCGTTTACAACAGACACGCCAACACCGTGTAAGCCTCCAGATGTTTCATAGGCTTTGTTAGAAAATTTACCGCCAGAATGGAGTTCTGTTAAAATAACTTCTAACGCCGATTTTTTTGGAAATTTTGGATGGGCTCCTACCGGAATACCACGTCCATTATCTGTTACAGAGATAAATCCGTCTTCATCGAGTTCGACCTCGATACGAGAGGCGTGACCTGCCACGGCTTCGTCCATCGAATTGTCGATAACTTCAGCAAATAAATGATGAAGCGCTTTGTCATCCGTGCCACCAATATACATGCCCGGTCGCATCCGGACAGCTTCAAGACCTTCCAGGACTTCAATCGAACTGGCGTTGTAATTG
>CAYTLJ010000013.1:17182-22810 GCA_964438555.1 uncultured Algimonas sp. | reverse complement strand
CGTTTTTTGATTCCCCAAGTCAGAGCTTACGACACTATGAAATGTTACAATCTTGGTTAAAAGCGATTCGGTATGTTTATCGGACATTAAGCCCATTTAACAGGGCTTGGCGGTGTGATCTCACTGTCTTTAACATCCTTAAAAAGCTCTGATGCCGCAGACATCACTGTGTTTTCCATCGACGAAACCCAGTCTTCGAAGTTGGAAGACAGGATGCGAGTCATAAAGCGATCTGGCGTGTCAGAAATTGGATGATCCGTGAGGCCCAGCAATCTTTCCCAAATTTGCAAATTCTGCCAGTGCTCTGCGGTTTCTACCAAGTCCTTGGGTGGGCATTCTCCGCGCACTCGATAGCACGATAATAGGAAGTCGGCTTGCATCAATCCGCCTGCACGTAATTTGCATCTCCATATATCGGTAGGTGTAGTTTCTATCCGCTCGCTTTCAATTCGTTTATACATAGACCAACTATCAGCAAGAAAGCGATGTTTGTGGCGGGGACGCGCTAAGATTTTGTCTTTTATTTCTATGACTTTTTCGCCCAAATCTCTGTCTCCAGCAACAATACGGGCAGGGGCGAGCGCGATATGTTCCCAGCTATGTGCGCGTGACATATGGTGATCAAGGAATGCAGAAAGTTTTACGGCAGGTGGGCCTGAACGTCCTGAGGGCCGCAAGCGCATATCTAACTCATAAGCGATGCCTTCGCGTAATTTGGTTGTCAGTGTGGTTCGCAATCGACGTACAACTTTGGCAGACACGTCCGGGTCAAAGTGATCGTCGAAGATAAAAATCAAATCGAGATCAGATTGCGGTGCCATGGTTGAATGTCCCATTCGGCCCAAGCCCAATACCGTTATTGGGATATGACCGATATCTAAATCATGCCTGACGATTTCTATCGATAAATCTAAACAGGTTTCGGCCAATACCGTGAGGTCATGTTGCAAATTTAGCGCATCAGATTCACCGTCTAAGAATTTTGTGTAAGCTAAAAAAAGTTGTTCATTCACAAATCGGCGCAAGGCCTCAAGGCGTCTTTCATAATCATCGGACGATAAAACGAATTCAGACTGATCCCGCAATGAATCGGTGTGCGGTGTCAGAAAAATATCAATGATATGCGGGGATTGTCGCAAAATCTCCGTCATATGCGGGCTATGTAATAAGGGGGTGATTAGCTTGTCTAAAAGATTGGGAAAACGATCGAGCAAGGCGAAATATTGTTCACTTCTGCTGAGTTGCTTTAAAAAACTATCTATCCTTGGAAATATTTCAGGCGCTTTGTGTTTTTGAACACGAGCCGTGAGGGTTTGGCCTAATTGTTTATATTGCGCGGTTATATTGGAGGAGAGACCATGATCCGTAAATCCGTCTACCCAATGTTTGGCAATTGATTTTGAACGTTCCGTGAGATCACTTAGGTCGGCCCAATTCTCGTCGTTTTTTTCATTTGAGAATAAGGCTGAAAAAACATTGTGCACTTGATGTCTTATATCAAAAATATTCTCATCAAAATCTTGCATTGATCCAAATGATTTCAAGATATCTGACTTTAAGGGCTCTTGCGGAATAATATGAGTTTGCTCATTTCGGTGCATTTGTATGCGGTTTTCCAACAGCCGAAGCGATTTATAATTATCTTTTAGCTCTTCGACCACACCAAGTGGGAGCAAGCCATTCTGTCCGAGTGCAGTTAAAGCGGCGCGTGTATTCGTAACGCGCAATTTGGGATTTTTGCCGCCATAAATCAATTGACGTGCATTTGCGATAAATTCGATTTCACGAATACCGCCGCGCCCAAGTTTTACATTAAACCCACTTGCCAAGTCTGTAATTGGGTCCGGTGCGACACGTTCTATTTCAAGGCCTGGGTGTTCGTCATTAATGCGGGTTTTTAAGGCAGCTAATTCATCTATCATTGTGAAATCGAGATTTCTGCGCCAGATAAATGGCTCCAAACTCTGAAGAAATGCGCGACCCGCCGCCTTATCGCCTGCAATAACTCTTGCCTTCATCAGAGCTAGGCGATGCCAGGGTAGGGCTCTAAAAAAATAGAAGGTCTCGGCTTTGGCCGTGCTGATGGCCAAACCTGTTCCCGAACTTTCCGGTCGCAACCTCCAATCTACCCGCCATATAAAATTTGGATCATGTCGGGGCTGGAGTATCTGGGTCAGTCTTTTACATATATCAGAGCAAATATAAGCCTGACCTTTTGAGGTCGGGATGGGTAAAATCTCTGGATTAAAGAATGCAATAAGATCAACATCTGAAGAAAAATTGAGATCAAGACCACCCAGCTTTCCTAACCCTAAGATAAATAGGCCGGGCGTTATGTCAGGGTCGAGGTTAAGACGATGTTTTTTGACAGTCTCATTCCACGCCAATTCGAGTGCGCGTTGGATCGTGGCGTCTGCGAATTCACTCCAGATCTGCCCAGCCTGGTCAAAATCGTCAAATTCTGTCGTGGCAAAGGCTAGGGAAAATCTGGCTTTTATGGTTTGAAGGTCTTTTGCAGAGGCCTGCGAAATCTCACCTTGAATCAGATCATAGGGTTCCGGCTCGCCAAAATGGCTGGCGAGTTCCGCCAGATATGGGATGTGGCGCCATTGCGCCGTCACCTTAGAAGAGCAGTCGTATGACGATGCGACCTGTATGACGAATAAATCCGTCCCGAATATCACTATCTAAATCAAAACCAATGGAAGAATACTCAGATCCTGCCGCAACAGTGAAGCCAAGTAAAATACCATCATCGGGGAAGGCGAGGCTTCTTAATGTGGCTAACTCTGAGTCAAATAACTCCCCATCCGCACCTTGAAGGCCTTGGAAACGGAAGGCGGTTTCAATAGGGTCTGAAACAAATTCATTGCGATATCCCACACGTATTGACGGACGTATCCAAGTTCGCTTACCTTCGAATCTCCCACCAAACTCCAATATACCTGTAGCGGCTGCCGTTTGTGTATTTCGACCATCAACACGAAGCCTAAAGCCTTGCGTGCCCGTTTCCGTGCGACCATTTTCATTTAAATAGAGATAATCAAGAGAGGCGCGCGGACGGAACCAAAATTTATCTGAAATTGGTACATGATATCCAGCGCGCAAAGTTGCATTGGCGTGCAGGCCTTCCCATTCACTTTCAGCGACACCTTGAAAGCTAGCAAGTTGGACGCGGCGCTCTTGCTCAAATTCGTTAAATCCAACGCCGCCAAAAGCATCAATGCTTAATCCGCCATTTTCATAACCCGCATATGTGCCTAATGTGTAGGTCCGAACTTGTAGATCTTCATCAATGCCAACGACGTCTTCCACTTCAGTACTAGAGAATCCAGCACTGAGACCCACGGCATGGAAAGGACCGAATTCCGTATCTACCCCAGCTGTAAAGCCAAAACCATCTCCGCGAAATTGCTCAGACTGCCCCGCGAGTTCGCGGTCTGCAAAGTAAAAGAATTCCTCTAACCATACACCGCCTTGTCTTTCAGGAGAGCGTCGAGTTGCGTCCAAATGAGATCCAACAGCACCAACCGCACCATCGACATTGGCCAAGACGAATTGGTTCGCTGCGCCCGAAAATTCCGGGAGAACCTGATTGATCGCTGCAAAAAATTCGCTGGCCTCTGTGATATTTGCGAAAGAATTTCCTAATTGCGGTGTTGCTGCCAGGGCTTCAAAAATAGGACCGGCTTGGAAAGTTTGATCTGTACCATCTCCCACGAGTTGTCCAAAGGCTGCGAGCTGAACCGGGTCAAGTCCCAGACCACCTGCGTCAAGAGCTGCGGCCGGGTCACGAAGATCTAAAGTGACAACCAAAGTATTTGGATCAGAGAGGCTTAAATTGCTTTGGAACAAGAATGGCGTAATGCCACTGCTTAATGACGCTAGATCACCGACAGTCAGATTGTCTGATACAGCCAGTTCAAAGCTTTGAGAGGTAATTCCAGTCTGATCTGTAACGATCGATTGGAGGAGTGGGTTTATGGTTGCGCCAGTTTCAAACGTAATTGGACCCGAGCCAATAAGCGTGGAGGCCTCACCCGTTTGCCCATTGATGATTGGACGAAAAACAGAGGTTTCATCAAAAACCGCTTGCGTTACGTTCACAGGCTCAGCTGACGTAAAGACTACAGCCGAATTGTCAGTGACGGATAAGTCAATGCCGTCCGAGTTTCTAACAGCGCCTAAAAAAGTGGATCCCCCAGATAACGCTAAGGTGTCATTCCCGCCACCAAAATCAATGTCACCATCTATAGAACCAGATTGGAGCGAGACCACATCATCGCCTGATCCAAATAACAAATCGCCGTCAGTGAGACTTGCAAGACCAGCAATGTCAGATTCGGTTTGTGTAAAGGTAAATCCGCCATTGAATGCAGAGACATCGAGCGCAATCAGATCAAAATTAGTTGGTTCTTGACCTGTTGGATCCGAATTTGCGGCGGCGGTGGTTATACGTCCACTATTGGTCAAGGTTCGTAGCGTTCCGGAACTATCTCTTATTGCGACGGCTTGCCCGTCTCTGGCGATAATAATGGAGGAAATGGTTCCACTATTGACCAAGTCTGCCACTGACGCATTCGTACCAATGTCAATCGCGACGGCTTCGACACGAAGTGGGGCTAGGGGATTGTTAGGATCGAAAAAGGCTTGGTCAGTCGCTTCAGAGGAGGATGCGGTGATGACACCACTATTATTTATCTGATCAACGATGGCATTATCGCCTAAAACCAAGACGCGCGCGATGCCGTCACTATCAGCGGTCAACTCTGTTTCAACGGCAGCTCTGAATGTTGAGGCCGTAAGTGAGCCTTCATTACTGAAACCATTCGTCAACGTCGCATTGCTAATCGATACGGCTGTCGCATCTACATCGTCAAAGACCCCGCTGGCCGCGACCGAACCTTGATTTATAAATGAAAATTGTAAGTCTTCGTCAAAATTGGGGTCATTTGGGTCTGTAATTTGTGCTATAAGCCCAACAGCGATCGGATCGCCATCGCGACCAATTAAGACAGCTGGAGCTCCCCCAAATTGAAGTATGGTACTTGTTCCCGTTGCGATTAATGACGGGGTTCCGTCATCATTTAAAATGGGAACACCATCTGCGTCAAACTGAGGTGAGAGAAAATTCGATAGGAAAACACCGCCGCTTACGTCCCCACCAATCGTTAGGGCCGATCCAGATTGTCTAAGGTCTTCTTCTGTTAGGTCTTCACGTCCAAAATCAAAGTTGGGACCAGCAAAGGGGATACGTGTAACGGACCTGAAACCGTTTGAGCTAATGCCTCCTGAATTTACAAACCCGCCTTGAATATCTGCATTAACGGCATAGCCCAGAGCATCCTCACCCACTACTGCGATTTGACCTGAATTTGTAAGATTCCCTGTCACACCAGAGGCAACATTAACGCCAACAGATCGATCGCCTGCTACGTTTATAGCGCCAGCAGTTGTAAGATTTCCGGTCAAGCCGTCCGTCATCATAGGTGTATTGTCTAAATTGATACCAAAACTGTCATTGCCTTCAACAAGTATTGCCGACGAGTCTGCAAGTTCGATATTGCCTTGAAAAGGTGAGGCGCCAGAGATCAGAATACCCGTCCGCCCTGACCCATCGGCAACGCC
>CAYTLJ010000013.1:13672-17082 GCA_964438555.1 uncultured Algimonas sp. | reverse complement strand
GTAATATTAACCTGCGCAAAGGCTGGTGTAAATAGACCACCCAGTAGCGCAATCGTTGCTGTGCTCTGTAGGGCAAGGTGTTTAAAATGACGCATTCGAATGGTTTCCCGCGAATCTTTTGACTGTACAAGAGAGGTTGTACGGCCTTCCCAGCTTCGTTTTAACTAAATTAGCGTTAATCGCCAATGAAAACATGGCAATTTTACAGTATAATGCAGAATTTGCCTTTCCGTGGCGATCATGCCAGATGCGCGCGCATGAAACGTGAGTCAAAGCCGACAGTCCCGATTATCAGCAATAAGCTATTTTTGACCTTTGGGTTGCTATTGCCAGCTATATTCATCGGGCTTGATCAGCTATCGAAATGGGCGACGACCCGTTTCTTTGGGCAACCTCTAGGGTATTGTCAGGTTCCGTTTAAGCCGGCCTCATATGAACGCGTAAATCTCGAGCTATCCCCAATTATGGACATATATTTGACCTGCAACCCGGGAATTAGCTGGGGGCTTATGCAGGGAGACTCGTCAATAAAACGTTGGGCGCTCACAATATTTGCCTTTCTAATGGTCGCCGGCATGATGTATATTTTGCGCCGCACCGAGGACAGCCTAGGACGTTGGGCCTTGGCACTCTTAATCGGTGGTGCCGTCGGCAATGCAATTGATCGATTATTCTTCGGGGCTGTGACAGATATGATCGATTTTGGCGATATCGGCTTTCATTTCGTCTTTAACGTTGCCGATAGCTTTATAACCATGGGCGTAATCGGCCTTTTCATTTCCAGTTGGCGAATGGATAGAAAAGCAAAAAACGCGGAAAGCTAAAATTTTCGTCAGGTGCTGATTTGCTCCCTTGGCGGGGGCGTTCAATCAGGCTAAGACGATTTTGAAATTCAGGTCAGAGTAAATTGATATGCGTAACATCACATTACTAACTACAGTGGCTGGTGCCACATTAATTCTAACAGGGTGTAGTTCAACATCCAGAGCATTGGGATTGACAAAATCTGCTCCAAATGAGTTTAATATTCTGACCAAGGCGCCTTTGATTATCCCGCCTGAATATAATCTGCGTCCGCCTGAGATTGGCGCGTCATCTGCGGAAAATAATTACAGCCAACGTGTCGCGAGAGAGGCGTTGATCGGAGAAATTGATCCGACAAAACCGAGTAATGGTGAAATCGCGCTTATGGCGAAAGCTGGCGTAAACCGAGCAAATCCTGAGATTCGCCTTGAAATTGATGGTGTTAACTCCGTTGAACGTAAGAGTGAGGGATTCACGGACCGCGTTTTATTCTGGCGGAATGGTCAAGTCGTAGATGCACAAGGCAATCCAGCGCCTCTAGATGCTGATCAAGAAGCTCGCCGTATTGAATCTGTGAATTCGGCAACAGGCGGTGGTGAGGTTGAAATTACACGTCGACCAGGCGGCGCAAAGCTTCCGGGCCTTTAGTTTAAAGCGAAAAAAATCCCAAGTCTTCCATTCGTGCAATTTGCGACCGTGATGCCTCAGAAATTGATCCTTATTTGATCATTTTCTAAGACTTATTGCCAAATTAATTCGTAAAATGCACTAGCCCGCTTAGTTGCGGGCTTTTATCGTTCGGGCCTATGTCCAACCTATCTCACATGATTCGCCGTCTGCCTGCACAGACTGTCAATCGCATCGCAGCTGGTGAAGTCATTGAACGACCGGCAAGCGTGATTAAAGAACTTGTCGAAAATGCACTCGATGCTGGCGCCAGCCAGATCGATATTCGCTATGAGGATGGGGGCAGAACTGTCATTACGGTGACGGATGACGGGAAGGGGATGGATCCTGCTAATCTATCTTTAGCGGTTGAGCGCCATGCCACGTCAAAATTGCCAGATGATACGGATTTGTTGAATATCGCGACCATGGGGTTTCGCGGCGAAGCGCTCCCATCTATTGGGTCTGTTGCGCGCTTATCGCTGATTTCGCAAACCGAAGATGACGATAGTGCCTGGGAATTGCGGGTTGAAGGCGGTGTAAAACATGATCTGCGGCCTGCACCGCGATTTGGCCTACACGGAACGCGTGTAGATGTGCGCGACTTGTTTTACGCAACACCTGCGCGCCTCAAATTTATGAAATCGGAACGATCAGAAAGCATGGCGATTTCAGATATTGTAAAACGTCTGGCTATGGCAAATCCACATGTTGGCTTTACCCTGACCAATGGGCAAAGGACGAGTTTGCGCGTATCCGGTACACCCTTATCTGAGGATGGACGTCTGGTCAGATTGTCAAAAATTTTAAGCGATGACTTCGGAGCCAATGCTGTAGCGGTCGAAGCCGAGCGGGAAGGGATAGAGCTCTCAGGATTTGCAGGACTGCCGACCTTTTCACGAGGAAATAGCGCCCATCAATATCTTTTTGTCAATGGTCGCCCCGTCAAAGACAAGCTTCTTACCGGAGCCGTTAGAGGCGCTTACCAAGATTTTCTGGCGCGTGATCGTCACCCCGTTGTTGCGCTCTATCTCGACCTACCGCTCGAGCATGTTGATGTGAACGTACATCCAGCCAAATCCGAGGTTCGCTTTAGAAATCCCGGTCTGGTCAGAGGTATGATTGTAAGTGCGCTTCGTCATGCTCTAGCGGGGGCAGGACATCGCGCCAGCACGACCGTCAGCGATTATGCGCTTGGCAAAATTCAGACTGAACAGGCAAATTATGCCTATCAAGGGCGTTATGGCGGAACGAGTAGGGGCTATGCGCCACCGCCTTTTTCAAATGATCCGGCTTTGCAGCCCTTGATTGATGGTATGTCCGCGCGTGTCGAAGAAACACCTGACGGGTTTGTCTCGCCTATACCCGGACAAGCGGACCAAGTTCCAATTGAGGATTACCCTCTGGGTATGGCGCGCGCGCAACTCCACGAAACTTATATCGTTGCTCAGACGGGAGACGGGATTGTTATCGTCGATCAACATGCGGCCCATGAACGCTTAGTCTATGAAGAGATGAAGCAAAAAATGGCGGGGCAAGGCGTACCGCGCCAGACGCTATTAATTCCAGATGTCGTTGAACTAGGTGAAACCGATACGGCGCGCATTCTGGCACGTCATGAAGAATTGGCCGAGATGGGGCTCGTGATTGAGCCCTTTGGACAGGGTACAATTTGTGTTCGCGAAACGCCTGCTTTGCTGGGCGAAGTCAATGTGCAAGGCTTGTTACGCGATTTGGCTGATGATTTGGCGGAATATGACGAGGCGCTCAGTCTTAAAGAACGGTTTGAACATGTTTGCGGAACCATGGCCTGCCACGGTTCAGTCCGAGCCGGGCGCCGTTTAAACGCCGCTGAAATGAACGCGCTCCTTCGGCAAATGGAAGCGACTCCGCATTCAGGCCAATGTAATCATGGTCGTCCAACCTATGTTGAGTTAAAA
>CAYTLJ010000013.1:0-13572 GCA_964438555.1 uncultured Algimonas sp. | reverse complement strand
GCCAATGTAATCATGGTCGTCCAACCTATGTTGAGTTAAAATTAGCCGATATTGAACGGTTATTTGGCCGCCGCTAAAGGGTTGGAAAATTCTATGCAGCGGTTTTGTGAGGCGGAGTCTCGGGATGGATGCCTAATAACCTTAAATGATCTAGGATCAGGTTTTGCCGATCTCTGATCGGGAGGTAACCTCGCTTGCGTTGATAAAGCCAAATCTTGAATTTCGTCATCTTTGAAGCATTTGGCCCCAAATCATCGTCTGATTTACTTGGTCCAAAAACGGCTCCAGGATCGTTATAATCAAGCGCAATTTTTTCGAGTTTATCGAAAATTTCCAGACACTCAAATGGGTCATATCCTGCTAGAACACACATTTCGATGGCTAGACGGTCCGCATCACATTCCTGTTCAGGTCCAAACAATCGCGATGCGATTAAATGGTAATGCGCAAGAAGATAAAGTTTTACATCAGTACCGAGCGTGTCGTAAAATTTTTCGGGGAAATGATCCAAGTGACCAAGTTTATGATGCGCAATTTCGTGCGCAATAATAAAGGCGGCCATAGCGTCGGTGGAGCATTCTTGAAATAGCTTTCTTGCGAAAAAAATATGGGACCCACTCGCCGTGAATGCGTTAAATTGATTATACCA
Organism: uncultured Algimonas sp.; assembly: GCA_964438555.1. Lineage (GTDB taxonomy): Bacteria > Pseudomonadota > Alphaproteobacteria > Caulobacterales > Maricaulaceae > Litorimonas. The sequence continues at coordinate 12,923 of CAYTLJ010000013.1, read as the reverse complement.
CGGAATGACGACTTTATAGTCTTTCTTAAGGCCGCAATTTTTACGAAACTTTTTCATAATGGAGTCTATGCGTTCCATTGCCCAAGGTTCAGATTCAAAAATACAATTCTCTGTTAGGGCTTGATAAATTATTTCGCCAATATTTGTTTGTGTCTCTCTTTCTTCCATAAACAATATGTGGTTATTCGTTTTTTGTTTTTAAAGGTTTAGGCGATAAAAATTTTTAAATTCATATATAAAACAGTTGTTTAGGCGGATATCCTAAATTATGCGATCATGCTATTTATGGTTTCTAATTAGTTAAGAATATGACCCTCGCGGCGCCCCAAATTTTGTCGGACGCAATTTTAAAGTCTCTTGGATTGATCTCTGCATCTCGACTTTCTTCTAAGATAATGACGCCATTTTCGGCTAAAAGGTTTTGGGTTTTTATTCTGTAAAGCACGGGTCTCCAGAGATTTTTATTATAAGGAGGATCCATAAAAATATGAGTGAATTGACCGCGAAGATTGCCTGGTGCGATCTTCAATTTTGTTGCATCATAGCGGTGAAGACGGGCCATGTCTCCGAGTTTCATTGTGTCAATATTTTTGCGAATTGCCGATCTGGCTTTGGGCTCAGTTTCCGCAAAGAGACAAAACGCTGCACCGCGTGAAATCGCCTCTAGTCCAAGCGCTCCGGAGCCGGCAAAAATATCAGCGACGATTGCGCCGTCTAGGGAAGGTGCCCAATCGGCATGGCCTAAAATATTAAAAATTGACTCGCGTGTTTGGTCGCTTGTCGGGCGTGTGTTTCGACCCCCTGGCGTTGCGATATTGCGACCCCGCAGTGAACCTGAGACAATTCTCATTTTTTGACCCGACGACGGTCTGGCTTGCCGCGATTGTTTTTGGGGTTTGTTTTGCCCTTTGCAAATTTGCCGCGACCTTTGGGCGGGGCTTTGTTGCCCTCAGGCTTGGATTGAAATCGTTTTGCACTGGCATGGCTGCCACGTTTAGCGGTGCGTTTCTTGGGTTCTGGGGGATCTGGAAACGCCATTAAATGCCCTAATTGGGTGCGCAGGACTTTAGGTTTTACCTCTTCGACTTTTGAGCCAGCCAGCGTGCCGAGCATAAAAGGCCCATAGCTAACACGGATAAGGCGGTTTACCTTAAGGCCGAGTTCTTCCATGGCGCGGCGGACTTCGCGGTTTTTGCCCTCACGCAAGGTGACGGTGATCCAGCTATTATCCCCGGATGTACTGTCTAGAATAGCCTCAATTGGGCCTGTTTTGATCCCATCAATCTTTATACCGGCTTGTAATTTATCAAGGTCGGTCTGGGTAACCTTACCATAAGCCCGCGCGCGGTAGCGTCTTGAAAACCCCGTCGAAGGATGTTCCAGATGACGCGCCAATTCCCCGTCATTGGTCAAGAGCAAGAGCCCTTCGGATGTAATATCCAATCGGCCGACCGATATCACCCGCCCCAAATCTTTCGGTAAGCTATCAAATACGGTCTGACGGCCTTTTTCATCCTTATGGGATGTCACTAACCCGCTGGGTTTATGGTAGCGCCAGAGGCGTGGTGGCGCCTTTTTCGCGACAGGCTTATTGTCAAATTCAACCTTATCAGAGGCACTGACCTTGGTAGCAGGCGTATCAATCACTTTCCCATTCACCTTTATCCGGCCTTCAGCGACCAGTTTTTCAGAATCTCGACGTGAGGCAATACCAGCGCGGGCGAGATATTTCGCAATCCGTTCTGTCGTCATTTGGTTCTGTTTAGGACTTTTGGTCATAAAGGCTTTCTTGACTGTCATAGGCTGCGGGTTGATAGCGCAGATCATGACGGATGATGTCCATTATATGCAGCTTGCGCTTGAAGAAGCCAAACGATCTGCGCGTCGCGGCGAAGTGCCCGTCGGCGCGGTGATTGTCAACGCGGCAGGCGAGGTCATAGCAAAATCTGGAAATGCGCCGATTGGCATATCTGATCCAACAGCTCATGCAGAGATCTTAGCTCTGCGCGAGGCAGCCCATAAGACGGGGAATTACCGGCTAGGCGGGCATAGGCTTTATGTCACACTTGAGCCTTGTGCCATGTGCGCCGGTGCAATTTCACATGCGCGTATCGATAAAGTCGTTTTTGGCGCAGAGGATCAAAAGGGCGGGGCGGTTATAAATGGGGTTCGTTTTTTTGAGCAATCGAGTTGTCATCACAAACCAGAGGTTGCCTCTGGCATATTAGCAGAAGAGGCTTCAGACTTGTTAAAGTCATTCTTTCGTTCGAGACGAAAAAAATGAAACGGACCCTCAGAGAGGCCATGGCGTCGCCCATCCTATCGGATGACCTATCCGAGAAAAATGCATCTGCTGTTGGGATTATTTTGGGAACAGTGGCTGCGATATTATACTCGTTAAAAGCCATATTTGTGAAACTCGCCTATCAACCCGCAGATGGGATAGACCAATTACCGCCCATTACATTGATGATGTTAAGACTTGGGTTTTCCTTCCCGGTCTATCTCTTGATTTTATGGTGGGTTTGGCGACGCTCAAAGACCAAACCTCAGTCGCGTCAAATAATTCTGGCAATGTGTGCTGGGGTTTTAGCCTATTATATTTGCACCTTTCTCGATTTCTCCGGCCTTCAATATATCACGGCGCAGCTCGAGCGGCTTTTACTGTTTACTTATCCTGCCTTCGTGATTTTGCTAGGCGCTTTGTTTTTTGGAGGTCGCTTGACATGGGCCGGCATTGGTGCGGTTGCCCTGGCTTATTCAGGTCTCGCCATTGTCTTTATCGGGGGCGATATAACACAAAGCTCAAATCTTTGGCTGGGTAGCGGTTTAGTTCTGGCCTCTGCTGTGCTGTTCGCGTTATTTCAATTGATCGCCAAGCGTTTTATTGACCAGATTGGGTCGTCTCTTTTTACCTGTCTTGCGATGTTAGGGGCGGCAACGGCGATATTTATTCATTTTATTGTCTCAGCGTTTTCATCGGATGGGATTGCGGCGGCGCTGGATTTACCAGCGCGTATCTATTGGCTTGGATTGATAATTGCGGTGTTTTCAACGCTCCTGCCGAGTTTTTTTATGAATATCGCGATTGGGCGTATTGGCGCGCAAAAGGTTGCTATGTTGGGCATGTTCGGGCCTTTGGCGACGATTGTTGCAGCCATAGTTGTGCTGGGTGAGCCATTCGGAATTTGGGATGGGGTAGGAACAGTCGTAACTCTGACGGGAATCGCGTTCTATATGAAGGCCAATAAATCTAAACCGCGCCATAGGTAAACCGCCCCAACTATTGTAACAAGAATGCGCGTATATTTCCGAAACCCGATATCGGAAAATTTCTCTAATAGAAGCGTTCCGGTCTTGGTTCCAAATATGACCGCTGGCAGGGCAAAGGCAAAAACCCATATTGGCGGTAAATCGCTCAACCCTGTCGCCGCGATAAGCGGTATGCCGAAATATCCAATCTTGACCATATGACTGGCAAACATGGTGACAGCTTTGGTCGCGACAATGGCCTTTCGGGTCAGACCCGTTTTGACATAGAAAAAATCTAGCGCTGGGCCCGCGACGCCTGCACTTAGGTTTAGGCCCATGACCATAGCACCGCATAGCACTGCATGGGGAGGTTTCTCCGCGTCACCAGCCAACCAATTTCGCGGCAACCACAAAAGAAAGGGCAGAAGCCCGAGTACAAGAAAGAGCTGAGCTTTATTGGGGGTAAATGAAAGGGCTAACATTATTCCGATAGCGGGAAGGGCGCCTAAGAGCTGCCAACCCAATATATCCCACCGAATATGCGATTTTAAAATAAAGGCCCGGGAGCCATTTGAAATAGACTGTACCACACCATGAACGACCATAGCGGCGGAGACGCTCATGAGGCTTGCAATGATCCCCATAAAGACCATGCCGCCGGCCATTCCGAATAGTCCGGAAATGACGGCGCAAAGGCCTGCTGAAATGATGATCAGGACTCCAGAATTCATAAGAAGATTCCAGTTTTGTTAAGAAGTGATTAACTACGTTATGGTTACCAAATCCTTATCACGCGAATCCACATATATAACGATTCGATGGCTGGAAATGGGATTTGATATGCAACTGTTTAGAAAAGAAAAAAATGCCCCGAAGCGCGAGGGGTATGTCCAATCTTTTCCGCTACAAGCGAAACGTTCCAAAGGCACAGCTAAAGTCGCAGATGTTAAGGATGTACAAGACACTGTCCAATCCATTACGGCCGCTTTGAAATCCGGTGCTGACGCGCAAGGGCTAGCTGCAAAACGATTGGCAAGTCTCGACAAGGTGATGGCAAAAATGGACGCGACGGTTCGACATGCATCTCGCCTTGAATCTGAAACAGACAGGTTAAATGCCGAGCTTGCTAATCTGCGCAGTGAAATTGATAAAAATCGGGCTTGGGAACAAGAACAGAGTGCTAAACTTGCGACACTTATCAAAGACCGTGACGGGTTACGCCGTGAGGTCGATGTGCAAAAAACTGTAATTTCACAATCTAAAGATCGTGAAGCCGCACTTCGAGAATCCGAATTTGGTTTGCGCCGTGAATCTGATGGCTTGGCGCGTGAATTGGTTAAGCGAACGGAGCGTTTAGAGGAAATTGCGTCAGTACAACAACGTGTTCAAGATGAGCTGACGCAAGCCAATACGACAATTTCTGCGAAAACGCATAAGTCGCGGGAATTACAAAACGCGGTTGAAGAGCTAACGGTTCGTCTAGACGAAAAAACGAAATCTTCTGACGCTGCGATTGCGGCCTTGCGCGACCTTCGCCTAGATCATCACGCAGCAAAGGAGCAATTGGTATCAACCAATGCTCGCCTGCAATCTGTTGAGCATGATCAAACATCGCAAAAGTCGCTTTATGAAGATACAATCAAACGCCGCGCGGATGAAATTTTGGCGCTTAAAACGCAGATTGAGCAATTGACGACACAGCTACGCATCAAAGATACGATGGAACAGCATTTTGATGAAGAAAGCTCAGGCTTGCGCCAGGCTCTGGAAACAGAACGTGAGCGAAATAGCGTGAATGAGCAGCGTATTCGCAATCAAGCAGAGGCCGAAAACCGACAATCGCGTGCTCTAGAACAGGCAAAATCCGAATTTGAAGCTTTAAATGAAAAGTTTGTTGAAGCTATGAAGGAGCTTGATACGATTAGACAGATCAATCGAGTGCAGGCCCAAAAATTAGAACGCTATGCTGATCTCAATAAGGCGCCAGCGCCAAAAAGAGAGCGCAGCTATGCAACGACCATGAGAAATGAAGTGCCTACTATTTTGAAGGCTGTGAAATAAGGCGGTTTCTAAATTAGGTTAAACCGCATCATATTATTAGCAATCAAATTCTATCTAGAGGGCTTTGTGCTCTCTAGAGGCTTTTCTTTGCGCCAGTATTACTGGATCATTGATTAATTGTTCTGCCTTGGCTGTGAAATATACGGCCTCGCAAATATTCGTCGCATGATCTCCGATACGTTCAAGATTTTTCGCAACGAATAAAAGCTCCGCACAGGCAGGAATTGTGCGTGGGTCGCCCATCATAACTGCGACGAGTTCTCTGAAAATCGAATTGTAAAGATCATCAATGTCATTATCAGACTGCCAATAATGGAGTGCAGAAACGGGATCTTCTTTTAAGATTGTATCAAGCGAACCTGATAATTGGGTTCGAACCTGTTTTCCCATACGGTGAACTGATTTCGAAATATCAATGCGAGGTTCTTCAATAAGCAATAGCGTACGTCTGGCGATACCTTCCGCAAGGTCACCGACACGTTCCAAGTCAGACGCAATACGTGTAATACTAATAATTCGGCGTAAGTCTTGCGCGATTGGGCTCCGAAGCGCGATGATCCTATTCACATCCTCATCAATATCGTGCTGTAATTTATTGGCCTTATCGTCTTGGGTAATAATTGTGTTTGCGAGTTCATTGTCACGTTTCTTAAATGATCGCATTGCGCCCTCGACCATTTCGGATACTAACGTTCCAAGATCATTGAGCTTAGATGTTAGATTTGTGAGGTCCGTATCATATCCAGATACAATATGTGTGCTTGCTTGACTCATGAATTTTTACCCTGATTGAAACGGGACTATATAGGATAGGCAGCTTTCGGCATAGCATTTAATGACAAAGTTTTTATGACAATCTTTGAGTTTTATCACCTATCGGATCAGGCCAAGATAAAATTAATCTGTTCAATCCGTTCAATTCGAATAAAATTCCGATTAAATCTTGAGCGGAGAGACAATTTTAAAAAAAAATTGACGTATTTATCCGAAAATACTGGAACGAATTTATTCTTTCGTATATGGAACACCTATGATCGCAGTTATGAAATCCATTTTACTTGCAATCGTAATGTTCGTTTTGACGCTTTTGGGTCTTTAATACATTTCGATTTCCAAAATTGTTTAGGTAACCAAACCTGAGCTGGCTTTGCCTTGCCATAAGGCAAAATAATCTACTATTATTGCACAAATAACTGTGGCGACTCGCATGTGATGACATCATTTGCTTAGCCAGTTTTGAATAATTGAGAGAAATATGAAGGCCACAATCACAGATGTTGCGAAGCGGGCCGGCGTCTCGATGAAAACAGTATCGCGCGTTCTTAATAATGAGCCAAATGTCGCGCGATCAACCCGAGAGCATGTCAAAGCCATTGCGTCTGAACTGAATTACTCTCCAAACCTTGCCGCGCGTGGATTAGCCTCGTCAAAATCTTATCTCATGGCACTCATTTATGACAGCCCATCGCCAAATTACATAGCTCATATTCAAAGAGGGGCAATAGATGCTTGCCGTGAAACCGGTTATCATCTCGTTGTTGAACCTATTTCACTGGGTACAAATAAAACGGCAGAAGAGAAGTCTAATGCGATCCGTTTGGTGATGAACCGATTGCGTGTCGACGGCGTTATTCTTACGCCGCCCCTCTGTGATAGTGATGCGATTTTAGAAACTTTGGCAGAATATCAAATCAAATGTGTACGTGTCTCGCCCAAAAATTCTGGGTTTCAACCTTCAATTACGATGGATAACGAAACCGCGGCCTTTGAAATGACAGAGTATCTTTTGGAAACTGGGCATAAAAAGATTGGCTTTATTAAGGGCCATGTTAGCCACGCGGATACAATGGAAAGATATCGAGGTTTCATGCGCGCTATGGAGAAAGCCGGTTTGGAAACGCCGTCCTGCCGTACGGTTCAGGGCGATTTTACCTTTCATTCGGGCATAGAGGCCGCACGGCTCTTATTGTCTTTAAAAGATGAAGAGCGTCCGACCGCCATATTCTCGTCTAATGACGACATGGCAGCAGCCGTATATTTAGTTGCGGGTCAGATGGGAATAAGCGTTCCCAAAGACCTGTCTGTGTGCGGATTTGACGACACGCCCTTGGCGCAAACAATCTATCCGCCTTTAACAACAGTTCGCCAGCCTATTTATAAAATGGGATATGAGGCGGTACATCAATTGGCAAGAAAGCCAGATGATCTAAAAGACGCGGCCAATATTCTCGATTTTGAGATAAAGGTTAGGGACTCTGTCGCGCCACCTGCAGGGTCTTAAGATCAGCGAGCTTTGAAAAATTCTATGATTGACAGCGCTGTCATATATAACTAGCAAAGACTGTGAGAAGAGCTTGTCTAACGCCTTGATATCACATCGTGTAATCCGTGGCGAAAAATACAGCTCGAGCGAGGGACAAAGTGACTGATAAACAGGATAGGTCAGGCGGCGCATCAAAAGATCAGGCTGCTTTGCAATCAGATATCGGCTCTACTTTCGTCCCGGTTGAGCCTTTTGAGATCGTGGTCTTTGGAGGTACAGGTGACCTCGCACGTCGAAAACTCATTCCGTCGCTTTATCACCGGTTTTGTGATGGTCAAATTCCAGACCATTCAAGAATTATAGGCGCATCCCGGTCCAAGATTTCACGGGATGAATATCTTGCCATGATTCGAGAGGGCTATCGCGAATTCCAACAAGATGAGCATTTCTCAGAGAGTAATTGGGCTAAATTCTGTAAATTAGTCAGCTATGTCCCCATTGATGTGACCCAAGATAAACACTGGGCCGATTTGGGCGCACTATTGGATAAAAGCGAAACCCTTATCCGCGTATTTTATCTGGCAATGCCGCCCGCATTATTTCGAGATATTTGCAATGGTTTGAACCGGGCAGGGTTGGCCCATAAGCAGAGTCGGGTCGTCCTGGAAAAACCATTAGGACGTGATTTTGACTCTGCCCATGAAATCAATAGAGCCGTGGGTAAGGTATTCTCGGAAAAGCGAATTTACCGGATCGATCATTTTTTGGGCAAGGAAACCGTACAAAACTTACTTGTTTTGCGTTTCGGGAATGTCCTTTTAGAACCCCTCTGGGACCGCAATTCGATAGAACATATTGAAATCACCGTTGCTGAAAGTATCGGCGCGGGGGGACGCGGCGCCTATTACGACAAATCTGGTGCCCTGCGAGACATGGTACAAAATCATCTCTTGCAACTCTTATGTCTGACTATGATGGAAGCGCCAGGATCAACCCATGCGGATGACCTAAGACTAGAAAAAATCAAGGTCTTGCGTGCCTTGAAACCAATTGATGCGAGCAATGTCCAAGACAAAACTGTGCGAGCTCAATATATAAAAGGCCGTGTCGATGATGAGGCTGTTCCGGACTATCTGACAGATGTTGATGTCGAGGAAAGTAAGACCGAGACCTATGTTGCTCTACATGCGGAGGTCAATAATTGGCGCTGGGCGGGTGTTCCAATTTATATCCGAACGGGCAAAAGAATGGCGGCTCGCCGTTCCGAAATTATAATTCAATTCAAACCTGTCCCGCATTCGATTTTCGGGCCGTCTATCAGGGTCAATCCAAATAAACTTGTGATCCGCTTACAACCGGATGAGGCGGTCAATCTCTGGATGGAAATCAAAGAACCTGGAGCGGGTGGTATGCGCTTAAAAACCTTGCCGCTTAACCTATCTTATGCGGATAATTTTACCGTGAGATACCCAGATGCTTATGAGCGTTTATTGATGGATGTTGTGCGCGGTAATCTCTCGCTCTTTATGCGCAGGGACGAAGTGGAAGCCGCCTGGCGCTGGTGCGACAGTATATTAAATGCCTGGGATGAGGTAGACCAAGCCGTTGCCTATTATCCGGCAGGTTCAAATGGCCCGGAAGCTGCGGACCGGATGCTCGCACCCCATAATGATGAGTGGTCAGAAGATTAATGCCTGGAATTTTTCGTTTCTATGCCGGCTCTAATCCTGTTGACGCGGCGGCTTTAACAATTGAGGCTGCATTGCGCGACGCGGTGTCTGAGCGTGGTCGTGCCTCGCTTATGGTATCGGGCGGACGGTCGCCAAAACCTTTATATGAGACATTGTCCAAGGCCGAATTGGATTGGGCAAACGTCTCAATTTCTCTCGTCGATGAACGTTGGGTCAATCCTGGCGAAGCGGGATCAAATGAAGATTTTATAAAGGAAAACCTTATTCAAAATGCGGCAAGCCAAGCAAAATTTATCGGATTAAAGACGTCGCATGGTAGCGTCTCAAAGGGATTAAGCGCGGCACAAGCACGCCTTACTGAGTTTGCAGACCCTTTTGATGTCTGCGTCTTAGGGATGGGGTCTGACGGCCATACGGCGTCCTGGTTCCCCAATTCCAAAGGTTTAGCGGCAGCTCTGTCTTCTGAAAATCCAAATAAGCTTTGTTATGTAGATGCAACTGGATGTGAGGGTGCGGGAGCGCATACGGATCGCATTACACTCACCTTAAATGCGGTTTTAGACGCCCGAAAGCTTATCCTTTTCATCCCGGGCGAAGAGAAGCGAAACGTCTTTCACGCAGCGGCGGAGAAAAAATATTTTGACGCACCTGTACAAGCTCTGACACAATCGGGCGAAAAATTACATATTTATGCGAGCTCAGCTACATGACACATCCTGTAATTCAAAATGTTACCAATCGGATTATTGAGCGCTCCAAAGCGCCGCGTCAGGGATATCTTGATGCCTGTAAGGCTCAAATGCGGGACGGCCCGCGCCGTAAAAGGCTGTCTGAAGGCAATATTGCACATGCGTCAGCCGGATGTTCGGTCATGGAGAAGACAGAATTACTAGGGGCGAAATGGCCCAATATTGGTATCATCACGGCTTATAACGATATGCTGTCTGCGCATCAGCCCTTTGAGCGCTTTCCAGAACTTATTCGCCATGCCGCCCGCCGCAACGGCGCGACGGCTCAAGTCGCAGGTGGCGTACCCGCCATGTGTGACGGGGTGACCCAAGGTCGGGACGGGATGGAGCTCTCATTATTTTCGCGCGATAATATTGCCCAAGGCGCCGCGATTGCGCTTTCGCATGATATGTATGATTCTGTCATCCATCTCGGGGTTTGCGACAAAATTGTGCCGGGCCTTTTGATTGCGGCACTTCGCTTTGGCTGGCTTCCACAAATTTTTGCCCCAGCTGGTCCAATGCCGTCCGGTTTACCCAATCCAGAAAAGGCGCGCGTGCGTCAGGCCTATGCTGCGGGCGAGGCGTCGCGCGAAGAATTACTTGCAGCAGAAGCGGCGAGTTATCACGCGCCTGGTACCTGCACATTTTACGGCACCGCCAATACCAATCAGATGTTGATGGAAGTGATGGGGATGCAATTGCCGGGCTCGAGCTTTATTCACCCCAACACGCCATTACGAGACGCGATGACGGCGCAGACAACACGGCGCGCAACGCAAATCACCAATATATCCCAAGGGAAAACGGCGCGCTTTACACCTGCCTGTGAGGTCATTTCTGAAGCCAGTATCGTCAATGGTTTGGTTGGCTTGATGGCGACTGGCGGATCAACCAATCTAACCATTCATATGGCTGCGATTGCACGGGCTGCGGGGATTTTAATTAATTGGGATGATTACGCAGAAATTTCGAAAACCGTGCCATTGATCTGTAAAATCTATCCAAATGGGGTCATGGATGTGAACCATTTCCACGCCGCTGGAGGCATGGCATATTTAATACATGAATTGCTCGATGCCGGGTTTTTACAAGCCGGTGTCACCACGGTTGCGGGCGGTGAGGGCCTGCATGAATATACGAAAGAGCCGATTAAAAACCGCCATGCCGAAGCCGATACAGTGCTTTGGCGTAATGGCCCAACGGAAAGCGCGGATCCAGACATTTTGACTTCGATCAAAACGCCTATGCGTCCTGATGGAGGGCTAGCCTTGATGACGGGTAATATTGGACGCGCCGTTATGAAAGTCTCAGCCGTTAAACGCGAAAACTGGTTTGTCGAAGCCCCGGCCATCGTCATTGATGATCAGAATGATTTGATCACCATGCATAAAGCGGGTGAGCTTGAACGCGATTTTGTTGTGGTTCTACGGTTTCAAGGGCCCCGCGCCAATGGCATGCCAGAACTTCATAAGCTCACACCCATTTTAGGCCTGCAACAAGATAAGGGGTTCCGCGTCGCCATGGTCACAGATGGACGCATGTCTGGGGCCTCAGGCAAAATTCCGGCCGCCATTCATATGCATCCAGAAGCCCTACAAGGCGGCAATATTGCGCGGATTGAAACGGGTGATATGGTTCGTGTTGATCCGGAAAATGGATCTGTAGAGGTTCTAGATATCGACCTTTCAAGCCGTAAACCCGCGGAGCAATCCCCTCAGTCCCAACATGCGGCTCTGGGTATGAATATGTTCGCAACACAACGCGATATAGCCGATGATGCGGAAAGCGGGGCGTCAACCCTTGGCGATATGCCTTGGATGCCCGCGGCCGAGGAACGTAGTTAGTGGGCGGAAAAGATACCGTTCAAGATCTAACTTTGGTCGGAGATGTCGGGGGGACGAATTGCCGTCTGGCGCTCGCCCACCGCACAGTTTCGGGTGAAATAGCCCTCAACTATGTTGAGCGCTTTCCAGTTAAAGAATTTGACCATTTTAATGATGTCGTCGCGACCTATCTCAAGACATTAGAGGTTAAACCTACACAAGGCGCTTTCGCCTTTGCCGGACCAAAATTTGATACCGAAATTCGGATGACAAATGCGAATTGGATCGTGTCTGAAAATGAGCTTCGACGCCTATTTAATTTAGATTCAGCCATTATTCTAAATGACTTTGTCGCCATGGCGAGTGGAGCCACAGTCATTCCCGATGACGGCTTTGATGTTTTGATCGATGGCAAGATTGATTATAGTAAAGCTGTTGCCGTTTTAGGACCAGGAACGGGGTTAGGCCTATCCTGTATTCGACCTGGAAAGCCTGTGCATATTTTTCCAACGGAAGGGGGGCATTCGGCATTTGCGCCAATGGATGATCTTGAACGCGAGGTATTGATCTATTGGTCCAAGCGTTTGCCTTTTGTCTCAGCGGAAACTCTGATCTCAGGGCCAGGTCTAGCGCGGTTATTCGAAGCTATTTGCGCCGTTCATGGTGAAACCCATAATCCATTGATGCCAGAAGATATTGTTGCGGCAGCGCACGAAAATTCAAATTCGCTAGCGCGTAAAACCGTGACGCAATTTTGTTCCATGCTTGGCGGTTTTTCAGGCAATGCAGCGCTCACACTTGGTGCCTCGGGCGGTGTTGTCATTGGGGGCGGAGTTTCAAAACATATCGCGCCCTTTATTGCGGACTCCGATTTTGTATCGCGCTTTAAAGACCGCGGCTCAGGCAGTTGGTATGTCCAAGATATAGCTGTTCGCTTAATCCAGGCAAATTTTGTTCCCCTTTACGGGGCTGCCGCCATGATCTTAAATCGTGAGATATAGGAAGAAAATTTAAGTCGCGTATTTTTATAAATTGTGCTCAAGCTAGAGCGTGATCCTTTGATCAAATTGGATTTTGGCCAGACGCGCATAAAGGCCGGCTT
>CAYTLJ010000012.1:26910-29082 GCA_964438555.1 uncultured Algimonas sp. | reverse complement strand
CGTGTGCCAGGCGCGAATGGTGAATTTAGTTGGGAGAAAATTGATCTCGTTGATGAGATTAAAGCGCGCCTCTAAGGTCATATAATTAAGAGCGTAAGCGCTTAAATAATTCTAAAAAACCGGGCCCAGAATTGGGTTCGGTTTTTTATTTTTGGCCCTATCTAAAATGCAGAATAGGGTTTAGGTCACTGTCATGTCAGGAAAATCAAAAGCTTTAAATTTGACCTGTGTTGCAAGTGTTTTGGGTGGGCACGGCGTCCACGGCGCTGTGAAAATCAAATCTTTTACGTCAATTCCATCCGATTTTTCAGCCTATGGCCCATTGCTTGATGAAACGGGTAAGGTCATTTTCACACCAAAAAATCCGAGGCCTGTCGGAAAGCACTTTGCCTTTCGGTCACTAGAAATTAAAACACGTGAGGCGGCAGAAGCCTTAAAAGGACTCAAGCTCTATGTGCCACGCGACGCCTTGCCAGAGCCTGAGGATGAGGATGAATTTTATTTCAGCGATTTGATCGGGCTAGATGTCAAAACCACAGAAGGTCGGCGGGTTGGAACAGTTAAAGCTATCCATGATTTTGGGGCGGGCGATATGATCGAAATCCAACCGGGTAAATCAGAAAAAAATACCGCAACATGGTATCATCCTTTTACAAAACTAGCGGTTCCCAAAGTCAACCTGAAAGCCGGCCGGCTTATTATCCACATTGAAGAGGCCATTATGGGCCGAGATCCAGACGCGGATGAGACCAAAGATAATACTGGCGACTCATAGATAAAATTTTGCGAGCTTTTTCCATTTTTTACTGTTAGGTGTTTTGACGTGAGTGATAGAGCCGACATTAAAGCCCAGACCCAACCGCCTCCCCTTATGCGCGCTATTCGCAAAGCTATGGCGGGCACAGAATCCGTTCAGGAACGCTTAGATTTATTTGTTGACGCGATCCAGTCGACCATGCGGGTCAATGTTGCCTCTATTTACCTGCTGCGGTCTGGCGCAGAATTGGAACTGTCAGCCACTGAAGGTCTAAAGAAATCCGCCGTCCATAAAACCCGAATGAAACCTGGTGAAGGCTTAGTAGGTCATGTTGCGCTAACCGCCCGCCCCCTAAATTTGGCCGATGCGCCAGCCCACCCACTCTTTTCATATCGACCCGAAACAGGTGAAGACCCATTCCTTTCCTTTCTAGGTGCCCCGATCTTGCGCGGCGGGCGGACATTGGGCGTTCTTGTTGTCCAATCAGAACAAGCCAGAACGTTTAATGAAATTGAGGTTGAAGACCTCCTGACTGTCGCTATGGTTTTGGCTGAAATCATTATTGATGATGAGCGTGTTGGCGGTAAAAAAGGTAAACTTAAGGGGATAACCCTTGTACCGATAAAACCCGAGACAATGGACGGGAAAGCCTTTGCGCCAGGCCTAACAAAAGGGTCTGCCCATCTTCACCTCCCGCCTGTTGCGCCTTCTAATTTGCTCGCAGAAAATATTGCCGATGAACAGGCCCGTCTCGAAGACGGGATTAAAATATTGCGCGCCAGTGTCGATGCTATGGTAAGCGGTGAGGCCGCGTCGCTGTCGCGGGCCTCGAAAGAAATTTACGAGACCTACCGCATGTTCGCCTATGACCGAAAATGGGTCGGACGATTACGAGAAGCTGTCTCATCTGGCCTCACATCTGAAGCCGCCGTGGAACGTGTACGAAATGAACATCGCGCGCGTCTTATGAAGGCGAAAGACCCTTACCTTCGCGCAAGGCTGCATGATCTGGAAGATCTCGCCAACCGACTTATACGCGCTTTGCTGGGCGAAAAACTTGGGCCCGGCAATCGTATCATAGCCGATGACGCAATTATATTTGCCCGTGAATTAGGGCCAGCAGAGCTGCTTGATTATGACCGTAAACGCATAGGGGCTATTGTGCTTGAAGAAGGCTCTTCAAGTTCACATGCGTCAATCATATGTCGCGCCCTTGGTATTCCACTTGTCGGTCGCTGTGATGGTGTATTGGACTTGATCGAAACTGGCGATGACGTTCTGGTCGATGGTGAGTCTGGTACCGTTCATATTCGTCCTGTTGAGAGTATTGTTGACGGCTTTAAACTCCGTATGTCTGTTAAAGGCGAGCTTGCCCGTGCCTATGATGCCTTAAAAGACAAACCTGCAATAACCCG
>CAYTLJ010000012.1:0-26810 GCA_964438555.1 uncultured Algimonas sp. | reverse complement strand
GATAAGATTCTGCCCTATGTCGATCCCGTCCCAGAGGAAAATCCAGCCATTGGGTGGCGCGCCATTCGTATTGCGCTCGATCGACCTGGCCTTATGCGCTATCAATTGCGCGCCCTTGTCGCGGCTGGTGCAGGTCAACATTTGCGCATTATGTTTCCAATGGTAACGACTGTGGACGAGATGATTGAGGCGCGCGCCCTCTTTGATCATGAGGTTAAGCGCGCCGTCAATTTGGGGCTGAAACTACCAGAGAAAATCGAAGTCGGTGTCATGTTAGAAACACCCTCCCTCGCCTGGCAAGTCGCAGCCGTTTGCGATCATGCAGATTTCGTTAGTGTTGGGGCGAATGATTTGATGCAATTTTTCTTTGCCGCAGACCGAGATAATGCGCGCGTGTCTGACCGCTATGATCCGTTACATCCCGCGGCGCTGTCTGTTTTATATTTTATTGCCAAACAATGTGAGAATAATAATACGCCTGTATCTGTTTGCGGCGAAATTGCAGGTCGGCCACTCGAGGCCATTACCTTGGCGGCGCTTGGCTATAAAACTCTATCTATGCCTGTGACAGGTATTGGGCCTGTTAAAGCCGCCCTCTTAAAGCTAGATGTGGACGATCTGTGGTCGAAAATTCAACCGCAAATTCAAGTGGGATCACGCATTTCATCCTTGCGTGAATTTGTGCAAGATTATTGCACGCGCAACGCCATTCCAGTTTAGGACCTTTGCTATGACAAAATCTTATTTATGGCCATTGACGGCTTGCCTTCTTCTTGCCTGTCAACCGGATGGCGTGGATGAGACCCCCGTTCAAACAGATGTTGACGCGGCTGTTGACACTGTCGACGCACCACAGATTGAAAGCGGAAAAGTTAGATTGGTTTTACGCGAACCCGTTTCAGAGACACATGCCTGTATTCTTCCTATTCGTGTTGAAAATGGTCTGAGTACTGAAGCCAATGTTGTCATGATCGCTTTTGATGTCACAGGACCGGGCGGCGAGACAAAAGGCAATATGTTTGCCCCCGCAGCTGGTCCGGGTGATAGTTCAGAAGCTCGTGTGATATTAGAGGGAAATGGGTGTGACGGTTATGACACCGTCACTGTGAATGAGCATAATTGTAGCAGCCAAGGCGAAAGCTGCGTGGAGAATCTAATATTCGTCAATGGTAATCACATGCGTTTTAACACGGGTGAATAGATCTGATACCGCAGAACATCCGGATTTAGATTTTATCTGGATATACGGGCCTGATATCATAAGGGATATCATCAAGATTACCTAAAACTGTAACAGCTGCCTCATCAAGAGTGAGGTATTTATCTAAAAATGCCTTGGCCTGATCATAATCTCCATCGCCTTGGATCATGACGACTTTTCCGGTCAAATCAGAAATGGCTTGGGCAAGTTTGTCAAAATCCAGCTCATATCTTTTCTCATCAGCTAGCCATTTTGCAGCACCGACTTCACGGTAATAATTATATTGGAACGCCGCGCCTTTGGCATGTGCTGCGCCAGTCCCAAATCGCATAGACCTAAATTTACCCGTAAAATAAGTCGCTAAAAACGCATTGCGATCCTCCGGGTTCAATTCACCCCGTTCCATCATATAAAGAACATTATAAGCCCCCATCACATCGGCTTTGCCTTCTTCGAGACCAGAATAGAGATCTTTAAGTTGAGCGCTAACCGTCGTCTCTTGCCCATCAACACTGATTGTTCCAGGTCCCAAAGAATGCGATAATTCATGAAATAGCGTATTATTACTCATCCATGTCTTGGCCGTTAATTTGGCCTGATCGCCCACTAATACGCGCTGACCAATCGGGTCTAAAATGCGATCATATTTCGCGCCAAGCACATTATTTAAAATAACCTTTTTTGCGCCTTTGGCTTCGCGCACACGTTCATCATTGGGCAGGTTAAAGGCAATGGTTTGAACACCGTTTTCATTGTCTCCGCCGCCGTGAACTTGATAGGTCACAGCAATGGGTGATTCAAAGCCACGGGAAAAATTCTTATAGCGTTCTGGAACAGGGAGGTTTTTTTCCATATCTCGCAAAAAGTCCTTATATTTTGCAAGCGCCGCACTTTCATCAGGGTTTTTGATCGTCACAAAACTCTCATAAGCCGTTTTATATCCAAAGAGCTGATCGTCATAAACTTCGTAAGGGCCAATCGCAATTTCGATATTTCCATCGAGATCCATCCACGCCATTTCGGATTTAAAATAATCATCTGTTAAAAATGCATCTGCCCGCAAATTCAAAAACGTCTT
The DNA here is from genome assembly GCA_964438555.1 of uncultured Algimonas sp. GTDB lineage: Bacteria > Pseudomonadota > Alphaproteobacteria > Caulobacterales > Maricaulaceae > Litorimonas. The sequence continues at coordinate 24,531 of CAYTLJ010000012.1, read as the reverse complement.
AAGGTTTTTATTTTCAGATAGATCGGCCGCTTCGCGCATAAGCTTGGCGGCGGGTTCGAGAAAGGCCTTATATTCCACATGATATGGAACAGCTTTCAAGCCGCCATCTTCTGTGCGTCTGATCACCGTATATCCCGAGGTAAACGCCTCACGGTCTTGAGGCTCGGTCTCAATCCAAGTTTCAAATTCGGACCTCGTCATATCTTTTGGATAAAATCCGCCGCCAGCTGGACAGGATGCGTCTTTGATAAAAACATAATCAGGTTCAAGCCCGTCACAGGGACCAAAATGTAAATCAAACATGGCGAGTTCTATGGGCGTTCCATTTTCTTTGATCTCAGTTCGCAAGGCAGGATTGTCGACACCAAGTTGCAAGAGGTAAATTTGGGACAGATAATCACTTGCTTCGATTAATTTATTGACGACGGCGCGTTCCGAATCCGATAGAAAACTTGTATCTGGCCTCATTTTAACTTCGGCAAATTTAGAATATTGGCGCTCAATCTTTGATCCAGCGTCGGCATTGTGATCAGAAACCGCCGCGGGCCTATCAGTTGTGACGCCGCCCTCTGAGACTGACACATCGACTTTATCGGATTTTGAACAGCCTGTAATCAGAGCCGCAATTGCAATCGTGACGAGATATTTACGCATGATTTAAGTCTCCATTTCTTTACGGATTTTTGCCGCTAACATATTTAACATATCCATGTCTGCCATTTTTCCCGATGCATGAGGGCTTATCCCAGCCTGATCATAGCGAGGAATAATATGAACATGGGTATGAAAGACGGTTTGGCCCGCAGGCGCCCCGTTAAATTGCGTCATGACAAGACCATCAGGATTAAGCGCCAAATTTACAGCCCGTGCTACACGTTGCACGACCTTAAAAAGAGGCGCGATATCAACTGGGTCCAGTCCTAATAGGTTCACAGATGGATTTTTTGGAATGATCAAGACATGACCTGGGGATTGCGGAAACACATCCATAAAGACCAGCGTATCTTTATCTTCATAGACCTTTGCGCATGGCATGTCCCCGCGCAAAATTTTCGCAAAAATATTTTGATCGTCATATGGTGTTGTCAGGCTCATTCATTCTCTTTCCGAAACGGCGTGTGTTTTGACAATATCCTAGCCTCATGTTCAACAGCTTCGCGCTCACGGTCAAGATAATCTTCAACAGCGTGCCGTAGTCCAGAATGCGCAAGCCAATGTGCGGAATGCGTTATTACGGGCTCATAGCCGCGTGATAATTTATGCTCACCTTGCGCACCCGCCTCAACTCGCGGCAAGCCAAGCTCTAACCCCGCCTCAATGGCTTGGTAATAGCATAGCTCGAAATGTAAAAATGGTTTATGGACCAGCGCCCCCCAATTGCGGCCATAAAGCGCTTCACTACCCATAAAATTCAAGGCCGCCGCAATTGGCGTATCATCCATCCAGGCCATAACCAGTACGATATCATTTCGCATGGTTTGTTGCATGAGATCGAAAAATTGTCGGTTGAGATAGGGTCGCCCCCATTTCCGTGTGCCCGTATCGAGATAGCATTGGTAAAACACATCCCAATGCTCATCTTTTAGGTCATCACCGCTCAGGCGGCGAATTTTTACGCCGTCCCTCGCCGCCTGTCTTTCTTTGCGAATATTTTTTCGTTTTCGAGAGGCAAGGCTTGCGAGAAAATCGTCAAAATCACCATAGCCCCGATTAATAAAATGAAATTGGCGGTCTTCTCTAGCCGCAAAACCGAGACCTTTCAGTATTTTTCGATCTGGTTCCGTCAGAAATGTAAGATGTACGCCAGACATCTCCCATTCTGCGCAGGCTTGTATCATCGCCCCAGCGACAGCCTGTCGCGCCATATCTGTATGCGCCAATAAGCGAGGTCCCGTCGCAGGCGTAAAAGGCACGGAACATTGTAGTTTGGGATAATACTCAAACCCTGCCCGCATTAAAGCGTCAGCCCAGCTATGATCAAAAACATATTCACCACGACTATGGGTTTTCACATAGAGCGGCGCGGCGCCGACGACCTGCCCAGCCTCATCCTCGACCCAGATATGGCGCGGCGTCCAACCCGTTTCAGCGGATGCACAGCCAGATTGCTCGGCCGCGTTTAAAAAGCGATGAGACAGAAATGGGTGCTTTCCATCTGGGATAAGCCCATCCCAATCTGTCTCGGACACATCCGATATTTGCGGTAGAATCCGCGCCGTATATTGAGGGGGCGTCTCCGGCATTTTAAGCTTAGACGTCTATCTCCACAATGGCGTCAATCTCGACCGCGACATCAAGGGGCAAGCTCGGTGCCGAGACGGCGAAACGCGCATGGCGACCCGCATCCCCAAAGACCGCGACCATAAGATCTGAACATCCATTTATAATTTTCGGGATATCGCCTTGGGTTGCGTCGGTTGTCGCTTGAACAAATCCGCCGAGTTTTACGATCCGTTTGACTCTCGACAGATCCCCGCCGCAAGCCGCTTTCATTTGAGCGATCAAATTTAAAGCTGATAGGCGCGCAGCGGCCTGACCCGTTTCAATGCTCATACCTTGACCTAAACGTCCTTTAACCTCTTCATCGCCAATTTTTGAAATTTGGCCAGAGATAAAAACGAGATTGCCGCTGGTAACATAGGGGACATAATTGGCCACTGGCGCTGCGGGTTCCGGCAAGCTCAATCCAAGATTTTTTAGCTTGGTTTCGGGTGTAGACATGAGAGAGCCTTTCTTATTGAATTTAAGTTCTCTATATGCGCAGACATGACAGATATGCCAACACACTTTCCACTTCCAACACATCGCCCTGACCTGATCGCGTTTTTGTCCACGCGGAGATCCAATCTTGCCAAGGTTATGTCAGGTCCCGGTCCTGATAAAACGATCCGAGATAAACTTTTAGAAATTGCCGCCCGGGTACCGGATCACCGGAAATTAACGCCTTGGCGGTTTATCTTATTTGAGGGTAATGCGCGTAAGGGTTTTGGGGACACTATTGCCCAAGCCTTTACAGATGATAACCCATCAGCGCCCGCGGATCGTGTGGCGTTTGAAAGAGATCGCTTGACGCGCGCGCCATTGGTTGTCGCCGTCATTTCTTCGCCTGTCGCCTGCCCACGCGGCACGCCTGAATGGGAACAGAAGCTTTCGTCTGGCGCGGTGTGCTACAATTTATGCCTTGCCGCTCAGGCCCATGGATTTGGCGCGCAATGGCTAACAGAGTGGTTTAGCTATAATGACCGCGTAAATACGGTATTGGGGTTAACGGAAGGGGAACAGGTGGCCGGGTATATTTATATTGGCACACCCCTAACACAATCTTCACCAAGACCTCGTCCAGACATGGCAAACCTTGTCTCAAAATGGAAAAAATGACCCTACATTTAGGTAGTTATGTGCAATTTCACAGTGTTTCACTGCATGTTGAGGTGACATTGATATATCAGGCCGATATACACACTCAAGTCTGACATTTATGTCTGACTTAGCTCCCGGTCACCATTGCGCCCCGTGTGACCGGGAGTGATTTTATCCCTAAAGATCAGAGCCCGAATGCCTTGTCAGCCTACGCCTGTGCTAGGTCTTTAACGTAAATCCAATATTCCAAATGTCGATCCTATCGGTCAAAACACAATGTTTTAGTGGTTTTTTGACCCAATATGTTTAACTAAAGCACATGCCTCGTTCCGACACAAAAACGCCGCCTGACCAATCCCTACAACGTACACAGGGCTATGAGGGGCGCGGTTTAGACTATTTGTTTGAAGACGCGCCTGAGCCGGGCTCAGCCACCGAAATATCGCCGGGCCTATTTTGGCTTCGATTTGCCTTACCCATGTCAGGTCTTAATCACATCAATCTTTGGGCCCTCAAAGACAAAGATGGCTGGGTTATTGTTGATACGGGTATAGCCGATCAAACGAGTCGGGATATATGGGAACAACATTTTCAAAACCTCTTGGGCGACCGCCCGATTAACCGGGTCATTTGCACCCACCTTCATCCAGATCATACGGGACTGGCCGGTTGGATATGTCGGCGTTTCGGAGCCCCTTTATTGATGACGCGTGGAGAGTATTTTTTATGTCGATTAATGGCGGCTGATACAGGACGCGCCGCACCACAAGAAGGTATTCGGTTTTATCAAAAATGCGGGTTTACGGATGATCAGATCGAGCTTTACAAAATGCGGTTTGGTGGATTTGGAAAAGCCATAAGCCCTTTGCCGCATAGCTATGACAGGCTCGTTGATGGAGAGCTCGGCCAGATTGGGGGGCATGAATGGCGCGTCATTATCGGATCAGGTCATTCACCCGAACATGCCTGCCTCTATTGCCCCGAACTCAATATTGTTCTGTCAGGCGATCAGCTCTTGCCAAATATCAGCTCAAATGTCTCTGTTTGGCCAACAGAACCTGAAGGTAATCCGCTCGAAGACTGGATCAAGTCCTGTCACAAATTACGAGCGGAGCTTCCAGAAGATGTGCTCGTCTGTCCGGCGCACGGAATTCCGTTTCGCGGGGCCCATAAAAGACTGGATAAGCTTATTGAACATCATGAAAAAGCTTTGAAACGTCTAACAGAATTTTGCCGTGAACCGCGCCTTGCGACTGAGGTCTATTCGGTTCTATTTAGACGCGACATTAATGATCGCAACCGGATTATGGCTGTTGGTGAGAGCGTTGCGCATTTAAATTGTTTGAAAGGGCGGGGCATCGTATCACGTCGCCTAAATGATGCCGGGCAATTTACCTATAAAACCAGGTCTAGCGTCCCCGTTTCGAGCTGAATTCATATCCTAAATTGGGGCTTCGACGCCCAAAATTATCAGTGTCAAAAAGGCCAGCGCCAAACCCGAAAACGTCGCAATTCCAATATAGTAATATCGGCGTTGTTTAATCGCGCATAATTCTTCTTTTCGCATACCATGCTTCAGCAGATAGTTATCAATAATCCGTGTCATAATATCGTCTCTCTCAGCTCTTTAATAATAGCAGAACTGACAAAATAGCTAATCAATGCCGCGTCACATCACCGTGACAGGCGTCACGTATCACTTAAGATTATGATTAAAGCGAGATTAAGACGAAAATGTCGCTAGAATGCGTTTTCTTCTGGTAAGAAGATTTCGCGCTTCCCACCTGGGCCAGACGGGCCAATCATGCCTTCGCCTTCCATCCGTTCGATCAGATCGGCCGCGCGGTTATATCCAATTGAGAGTTTTCTTTGAATATAGCTGGTAGAGGCCTTCCGGTCTCGCGACACAATCGCAACGGCCTGATCAAAGAGGGAGTTACCTTCTGATCCACCGCCAGCTTTTGTCGGGTCTTTTGGCGCCTCTTCGCGTTCTGTCGTAATATCTTCGAGATAGCTCGGCGCGCCTTGGGCCTTAAGGAAGGCCGCAATACGTTCAACCTCTCCGTCTGAGACAAAGGGTCCATGAAGACGTCTCGGTCGACCTGTGCCGGCAAATAACATATCGCCATTGCCCAAGAGAGCTTCGCCGCCCTGCTCGCCTAAGATAACCCGGCTATCGATTTTTGATCCAACACGGAAACAAATACGCGCTGGGAAATTGGCTTTAATCGTGCCCGTAATGACATCTGTTGACGGGCGCTGGGTCGCCATAATGACGTGAATACCCGCCGCACGCGCCATTTGCGCCAATCGCTGAACCGAACCCTCAATATCTTTCTTGGCCACCATCATTAGGTCGGCCATTTCGTCAATAATCACGACAATATAAGGCATAGGCTCAAATTCGAGCTCTTCCGTCTCATATTCAGGTTCGCCGGTTTCTTTATTGTAACCTGTCATGATCGTTTTGGTCATGACTTTGCCGCTGGCTTTATGTTCTGCAAGTTTCTCGTTGAAACCCGCCATATTCCGGACATTCATTTTCGCCATTTTACGATAGCGATCTTCCATTTCTCGAACGGTCCATTTCAAAGCCACCACGGCCTTTTTCGGTTCTGTTACAACTGGGGCCAAAAGATGTGGACATCCATCATAGACTGAGAGCTCAAGCATTTTTGGATCAATCATAATGAATTTACATTGGTCCGGTGGCAGGCGGTACATAAGCGATAAAATCATGGCGTTGACACCAACGGATTTACCAGAGCCTGTTGTACCTGCGACAAGCAAATGCGGCATTTTCGAAAGATCGGCAACAAAGGGTGTTCCGCCAATATCTTCCCCTAAAATCAATGGCAGGTTTGCATCGCTATCTGTGAAGGTATCACTGGCGAGCATATCTCTCAGCCAGACCATTTCTCTTTTTCGATTGGGAAGCTCGACGCCCATAGCATTACGCCCTGGCACAACGGCGATCCGCGCGGATTGCGCACTCATATTGCGCGCAATATCATCTGAGAGATTGATAATTCGCTGAGATTTCACACCCGGCGCAGGCTCAAATTCAAACAGGGTCACAACGGGGCCTGGACGCACATCTCCCATATCGCCGTCAACGCCATAATCCCCCATAACGCGGTGGAGCTGTTCTGAACTGCGGCGCAAAGCCCCTTCATCCCGAATGAGAGACCGAGGCGGTGGTGTTTTGAGGAGATCAAGCCCAGGCAGTACAAAATCTGTTTCACCAGAAAAATCAAATTGAGGCTGGGCAGGTTTTTTGGCCGCGCGACGTTTTTTGGGCTTGGGTGCAGGTTTTGGCTTTGCTGCCTTTATTGGTGCGGGTGCTGCGACATTTGTTTGAACGGGGGCGTAATTGACAGGTTTAACCTCCGGCACTGACGCGTCAGGAATATCGCGATAGAGCGGCTCGCTAGACATTTCGCGGTCCATTGATTCTGAATAATTTCGCTTAAACAGATTTACGAGCCAGAGCGAGACTTTGTCGAAACCAACACGAATATAGGCCCAAACCAAGGTTGCCGCATCTGCAATATCAAGCAGGTCTTTTCGGACAATGCCCAGATATAGCGCCAATAAATAGGCGCCAATAGAAAAAGAAACCAAGGCCATGAGAAACGCCGCAAATGGCCAACCCCACCCCTCAAATAGAGATTTTGGCGTGAGGTGAAAAACATCTCCAATCCAGCCGCCCAATCCACTACCCATTGGCCAGTTTTGCGGGATCGGAAATGCGGATAATGTCATCATCCCCATCAAAACGATGCCTGCAGCAATCATTACACGTTTAAAGGTTTCACCGCGTTTTCGTGGGCTTACCCGCCCCATTAGGCGACGAATGCCTGATAAAATCAGTAGCAGCCCGCTTAGAATGCCGCCCCATCCCATGGTTTGCATGATAAAATTAGCTATATTAGCGCCCAACCCACCCAAAGGGTGACCGCCTCGGCCGAGGCCCGCTGTATCAACAGTTGGGTCAAAAGGATTATAGGCCAAGACGCAAATAATCAGAATTAAGCCCAATGCGCACATCATAAGCGCCCTGACAGCCCCCCAAAACGCATTGCTTTGCATCGCCGAGACTTCTTCCATCATGGCGTGAATATCTTCAGGTGCATATGCATAATTCGCGTCATATGATGCCGTTGAAGAAGGCGGAGGTGTCATAGTTTAACCCAGTCAGTGAATAGTTCTTACCAAGACGTAAATGTCTTAGGTAAAGCCCGCGTTAAAATCTGGACCTGTTCTGAAATTGAATTCACGTCTTTCCACAGGCGCGTAACCCCCTTATGAAGAGCGCGTGTCCAAAGATTATGACATTCTTATAGTAGGCGCCGGGCTTGTGGGTCTGACAATGGCCCTATGCGCCGCAAATGTGGGGCTAAATGTTGGACTCGTCGACAAATACCCACTCAAATCAAGCGGGGACGGGCGGGCTACTGCCCTCTCCTCGGATGCTCTATGTCTAATGGATAATTTATCTGTCGACATATCAGACCAGTTAGAACCTATTCGCGATATGTTGGTCACAGAAGGCCCGCCAAATAGTCCGTGGCGCTTGCATTTTGAGAACACGAATAACGCGTCAACGGGTTTGGGGTCTATGATCGAAAACCAGCACCTTAAAGGCGCACTTATAAAAGCCGTCAAGGCGAGTGCATCAATTGAAATTCTGGCGCCAATATCGATTGCGCAGATAAATCACGATAAAACAGGCGCCGTGCTGAAAACGGATCAAGGCGAGTTCACTTCCAAATTGCTCATTGCGGCAGATGGTTACAATTCTATGGTTAGGCGGAAATCCGGGATTACGGTGCAAAAGTTTGAATATGACTCTGTTGCCCTCGTGACGATAATTGCTCATCAATACCCACATGATGGCTTAGCTTGGCAAAGATTTTTCCAAGGCGGGCCATTAGCCGTATTACCCTTAAAAAACCAACGCGCTCAGATTGTTTGGTCAGGCCCGACTAAAGCTCTCGAGGCCGCAAAATCAATGGCTGAGCCGGAGTTTATTGCGCTCTTATCGGAAAGAATGGAGGCCTATCTGGGCGGTATGGCAGTTGAGACACCCCGAATGACGTGGCCCCTTAGACTTCAAATTGCTGATCAGTTTACATCTGAACGCCTCGCCCTGATTGGCGATGCGGCCCACATCATCCATCCTCTTGCGGGCCAAGGCCTAAATCTCGGCCTGCGGGATGCGGCCGCGCTTGCAGATGGGCTTAAGCTTGCCAAAGATACGGGTCAGGATATTGGGGTGGCGGGTCTCTTAAATTATCAATCCGAACGGAATCTAGATACGCGCCTTATGGGCGCGACAACCCATAGTCTTGCCCGGCTTTATGGCCTCAAAAACCCGCTAATGGGTCATTTAAGGCGCGCGGGGCTGACCCTAACGGGTAACTCCAAACAGTTAACTCAACTCCTACAGGCACAAGCCTCGGGTCAATCCGAAAACACGCCAAGCCTGATGATTCCACACATTTGATCCGTTCAGTTTAAATTCATCTTGATTAGGCGATAGATATGTCATACCCAAACAAACGAACACACCGTTTGTAAACAGTATCGACATCGAACATTGCGCCCCGTTTCGGTGTCGTGGCCCCACCTTTTATAAGGTGGGGCATTTTTTATGCCGCATCGATATGTCCGTCTGAGACTTTCATCTGTTGAGCTTGATCACCAAAATCCGAAAACAAATCTTTATCCGTACCCGTCATGAATACCTGTAATCCCAGATCAAGCAGTTCTTCGGCCAACGCCGCCCGTCGGATTTCGTCCAAATGGGCCGCCACCTCATCGAGAAGCAATATTGGCGCTTTGTCTTTCAAGGCCCGAGCTTGGGCAAGAATGAGACCAATTAAGAGCGCTTTTTGTTCGCCAGTTGAGCACAAACCGGCCGGCATGGCTTTGGCGGCATGGGTGACGTGAAGCTCAGTTCGGTGTGGTCCCTTTAAGGTCCGGCCTGCTCGGAGATCAATAGATCTGTCTTCCTTTAAACAGGATCGGTAAAAATCCGTGACGTCAGGGAGGCTTTGTCCCTGTGAAAATTTTCCTTCTAAAAGACCATCCAAGCCGATCAATGACCGCGGGAAGATTGTCTCCCTAGACGAAATTTGCACTTGTAATTGCTCTATCGTTAAGACCCGCGTCTGAGCCATTTTAGCCCCAAAATCCGCAAGGTCCGCTTCAATCGCATTATACCAACTCCAATCCGTGACACCGTCTGACAGAAGACGGTTTCTTTCACTTCGCGCTTTTTCAAAGCGTATCGCGTGAGAGCCATGTTCCGCATTATAAGCCAAAGCAAAACGGTCAATAAATTTTCGGCGATCAGAGGCAGGGCCCGTAAAGAGCCGGTCTTGGGCAGGGGTTAGCCATAAAAGCGATACATATTTTGCCAGCTCGGTGCCTGATGCATGACGACCATCAATTCGCACAAGGCGTCTATTGGCTTGCTCTGGAACCTGGCCGATTGAAATCTGCAATTTATCTTGGTCGTCTGGCTGATATAAAAATGCATTTATCCCCCATCCGGGCGCCCGCGATCCGTCACATATCCGTGCCAAAGCATCCGTTTTTGCTCGTCTTAGGCCGCGCCCCGGCGATAAAAGTGAAATGGCTTCAAGCAGATTGGTTTTGCCAGCCCCATTAGGCCCGTAAAGTGCAATAACACCGGGGTGAAATTCTGTATCTAAAGCGCTGTAAGATCGATAATCGATCAGCCGAAGAGAGGCGATCGCCGCCACGCCTTGATCCCTAAACGCGGAGCGGCATTAAGACGAAAAGAGAGTTTTCATCTTCTGGATCTTTAACAAGGGCTGGAGAGGCCGGGCTTTCTAAAAAGAAAGTTGCGTCTCGACCTTCGATTTGTGAGGCCACATCCAAGAGATATTTAGCATTAAATCCAATGTCTAATGGCTCGGCATCATAATCAACAGGAAGATCTTCATTCGCATTTCCGCTCTCTGGATTATTCACGGTCAGAGATAAGTTATGTTCTGCGAGTGAGAGTTTAACAGACCGCGATTTTTCAACGGATATTGTCGAAACCCGATCAACAGCGCCCTTAAAGACCTGATTGTCAATTGTCAGTTCTTTGGTGTTTCCTTTAGGGATCACACGCTCATAATCTGGGAACGTCCCGTCGATCAATTTGGACGTCATAACCGCGCCGCCCATTTGGAACCGGATTTTGGCTTCAGATACTGAGACTTGGATATCCTCATCCATACCATCAATCAGACGACGGATTTCACCGACGGTTTTGCGCGGAATAATGACACCCGGAAGACCCTCTGCACCTTTGGGCACGGGTCCTTCGGCAAGCGCTAGCCTATGGCCATCTGTCGCGACGGCGCGCAACATTTTGTCATAGGCATGAACATAAATACCATTGAGGTAATACCGCGTTTCTTCAGTCGAAATCGCGAAACGTGTCTTGTCAATCAACCTTGCGAGATCTCCGGCAGGAATTGAAAATTCATGGGTAAAACCATCTGCCGTCATTTTTGGAAAATCGCCAGATGGAAGCAAAGGCAATGTAAAATGGGACCGTCCTGCATCAACGTCCAGTCGGTCTTCCGAATTAATCTGTAACATTACCTGCGACCCATCCGGAAGTTTGCGCGCAATATCATAAAGCGTATGGGCAGGTGCGGTGACTTGACCTGGTGCAGAGACATCGGCCTCTGCAGCTTCGGAGACTTCAATGTCCAAATCCGTCGCCACAAGAGAGAGCTGACCATCTTCCGCGCTCATCAAAACGTTAGAAAGAATTGGAATCGTATTCCGACGTTCTACAACATTTTGCACATGCCCGAGTGCTTTAAGTAAGGCATTCCGTTCGATGGACAATCTCATGACAGACCTAAATCAATTTATAGTTTCCTAAAGCATAAAGAAATGGGCCGTCAGGGCAACCCATTCAGGTGATGTAGATGGGTGTAAAACGCCTATCATCCCCTATAGATAACAGGTCATGTTTTCGAGCTAGTTCGTAGCTGTCGATTGCGCCCGGCGCATCATCTCGTCACGAAACATGGCGGCAAAATCTGGTGGCTCTAGCAGGATTGGTGGAAATCCGCCATTTTGAGTCATTTCCGCCATCATTTGGCGGGCGAATGGAAAGAGCAAGCGCGGGCATTCAATCATGATAAGCGGTTGAATTTCCTCAATTCCAACACCGCGAAACGCGAATAGGCCCGCATATTCCAACTCAGCAATAAAGGCGACGTCTTGGTCGCGGCGCGCTTCGGCTTTGAGCATTAGCGTGACTTCAACTGTGTCATCATCCAGCATTTGACGGCCAATTTCGATATTTATACCGATTTGCGGCGCAGCTAGCCCTGTGCGTAAGCTGTCAGGGGCATTGGGGTTTTCGAAGCTTTGGTCCTTTGTATATTGCGCCAAAACAGACAGCATTGGACCGCTTTGAGTCGCTTCCGCGGCTTGTGTGGGCTCGCCTTCTATGGACAATGTGTCCTCAGCAGGGGCTTCAGTAGATTTTTTACTACCCTTTTTAGGCTTTTTCGCCATGAATCGCTCTTTCCTTGAAACTATCTTTAGCACATCCTAGCTACACTCGCGGCTAGTTATGATCTATATAGACTAGGAAATCACAAGTTAAAGGCCTTCAATGTTTGATGTTATGATATATGCGGCACTGGCGACAATTGTCTGCGTCGTGTTTTACTCGGTTTTAGGCAAGCAAACAGGGTTTGGGGGCACGCCGGATGAAAAGGTGAACCCTGTTGAATTTGGGATGGAAGATCCCAACAAGAAATCACAAAATCAAACGGAAGACGAGAGCGATCCCGAAATAGAGAGGCTGGGCCTATCGGCCATTACGCGACTAGATCCAAATTTTTCGGTCGCGCATTTTGTCAATGGGGCAACCTCTGCCTATTCAATGGTCTTGGAAGCCTATGCTGATGGTGACAAAGACATTTTGAAAGGCCTACTGACCCTCGAAACGTTTGAAATTTATTCCAATGCAATTGATGTTCGGAATGCCGCCAGCCAAACACAAGTCACTGATTTAGGTCGTTTGCGCAAAGTTTCAATTGAGAGCGCGCGAGTCGAAGGTTCAATCGCCCATATTCGCGTCCTATATGAAGCCGACCTAACCTCAGCCTTACGCGATGCTGATGGCAATATCGTCGAAGGTGATCCGGATGTTCTGTCCTTTATTTCGGAGGTATGGGAGTATCAACGCAACTTAAAAAGCCCTGATCAAACCTGGTACCTCGCAGAAGTTGAGCCAAGCGAGGGCGATGAATTAGAAGCAGACCCGACGCCCGATACAAAGGCCTAGATATGAGGCGTCATATCCTCTTTATCATCGCAAGCCTTTTGTGCTGCGCGTGTACAACAGTTCCGACTCAGACACCCCCAACAGAGCCGGTCATTGCGAACCCGGTTGAAACACCAGGTCCCGTTGTCATTGCGGAACCTATTGCTGAACCTCCACCCGCCCCTATTGTACAAGCACCGCCTCCCCCACCCGCTGAGCCGCCTCAAGAACCGGTCATTGAGGTTCCTAAATCTGGATTTGAACGCTTGCCCTTTTGGACAAGCCACGACCCCAGGCCTGCCTTAGAAGCCTTTGTACGCGGATGCGAAAGCTGGACCAATGCAGAACCGGATACAGAGTTAAATCCCAATCTCCCCCAATATGGTCGGTTTGGAGATTGGCAAATGGCTTGCCAAGGCGCGTCCGTACTACACTCCGTGTCACCCACCGCAGACGATAGTCGAGCCTTTTTCGAAAGCTGGTTTGCACCCGTATCATTGGCCACACCCACCATGCCTGATGGACTATTGACGGGATATTACGAACCAGAAGTCGATGTCAGGCTCACACCAAATTCTGAATTCTCAGAACCCATTCTCGCAAAACCGACTGACACATCAAAACTTACCCTGCCGCGCGCCCGAATTAACGCCCGCACGTCACGGGTGATTGCCTATGGTCGACCTATTGACGTCTTTTTCTTGCAAATTCAGGGCTCTGGTCGTTTAAAATATGGCAATGGCCGTCTTTTACGCGCCGCCTATGCCGCCAATAATGGACATAGCTATACGTCAATTGGCCGTGTCCTTGTTGAGAGAGGCGCAATGACAATAGATCAAGCTTCAAAGCGGTCTATTGAAAATTGGATGGAACAAAATGGCCCCGAGGCGGCGCGAAACCTCATGAATGAAAATGCTCGCTATATTTATTTCACGGAACAATCCATCCAATCGGGTGAAGGTCCGCAAGGCGCCATGCGCACACATTTAACATCGCTTGGCTCGATTGCCGTTGATCCACGCTACCACCCATATGGAAGTCTTGTCTGGTTGGATACGACACTCCCGACAAAAGCCGGTGATTTTCGCGGTCAAAGCACAGGCCTGCTCGTGACGGCGCAAGATACAGGCAGCGCCATTAAGGGCCCGCTGCGTGCGGATTTGTTCTTTGGGTCTGGTGAAGCCGCTGGTGCAAAAGCCGGTGTACAAAAACACCGTGCGCGTTGGACAATTCTTTTACCGCGACATTTAGTTCTTGGTCCAAATGTCTCATGACAGATCGCCCCTTAAAACCTAGCGAGAAAAAAATCTGGCAGCATGTCGCCAAAACGGTGGCACCCCGGCGGCGGCCCAAAGGTAAGGGTAGTGCCAAACCGCTTCCAAGCCGAGACGATTTTGCCAATATGCTACGGCTACCAGTAGAGACCTCGCGCGACAAACGTCCCGTGCCAAAAACGCTCGATATGAATCAAGATAAGCGCGTAAGGCGGGGTCGGGTCAAAATCGATACAAAAATTGACCTTCATGATATGACACAAAGCGTCGCCAAGACGACACTTCACCGCGCCATTATGCGCGCATCAAACCGGAATCATCTCTGCCTTTTAGTTGTCACAGGCAAGGGCCTTCGGGGAGAAGGGGTTCTACGCCGCAATTTTCCGGACTGGATATCAGACCCGACCATACGCCCCTTAATCGCCAGCTATTCCCCCGCCCATATTAAACATGGTGGCAATGGGGCCTGGTATGTTTTTTTAAAACAATAGCTTCGCTCGGAACATTTAAGCGGGAAAGTTTCAGCGGGAAAATTTTAAGGCCGCCGGGAAGGGAGGGGAGGAAAACCGGCGGCCTTGAGTTATAAATAGCGATCTATCTCAATCATTCAATTCACGACGCATAACGTATGAGCGAAGCCTTTGTGAGATTGATCAACAATGCTGTGAGATAATGTAAAAAAATTGAACCTTTAAAGGATGAATTTCGACATATCCTGATCCTTTGCGAGTTTTCCAACTTGCTCGCGCACATAATCGGCATTGATTGTGAAAACGCTTCCAGCTTTGTCGGTCGCTGTAAAAGATATATCGTCCAGCAGACGCTCCATAACGGTGTGCAAACGTCTGGCTCCTATATTCTCAACGCTCGCATTTACCTCAGCCGATATTTTTGCAATTTCAGCAATCCCGTCCTCAGTGAAGTCTAGCGTAACATCTTCGGTTGCCATCAACGCCTTATATTGCCGGATCAAACTCGCTTCGGGCTCTGTTAAAATACGCACAAAGTCGTCTTCCGTCAGCGCGCGTAATTCTACACGAATAGGAAGCCTACCTTGGAGTTCCGGCAAGAGGTCTGAAGGTTTGGCCACATGGAAAGCGCCTGAGGCTATAAATAGGATATGGTCCGTTTTAACGGGGCCATATTTTGTCGAAACCGTTGTTCCCTCAATAAGTGGCAAGAGATCGCGCTGTACACCTTCGCGCGACACATCCCCGCCGCGTGCGTCAGACCGCGCTGTAATCTTGTCGATTTCATCGAGAAAGACGATACCGTCCTGTTCAGCTCGTTCTAGGGCTTCACGTTTGATCGAATCATCATCAAGAAGTTTATCCGCCTCTTCAGACAGTAAAGGCGTATAGGCATCTCTGACCTTAAATTTCACAGTCTTGGTCTTACCCATTTTTCCAAACATGGAAGACAGATCAAGCATGCCCATAGACGCACCAGGTTGTCCGGGAATATCTATGCCTTGAAAGGGAGAGCTATTATCGGACAGTTCAAGCTCCACCTCTTTATCATCAAGCTCACCGGCTAAGAGTTTTTGCCGAAATTTTTCACGTGTCGTTTCAGAAGCACTTGCTCCAACCAAAGCCTCGATAATTCGGTTCTCGGCCGAGGCTTCAGCTTGTGCCTTAACCTGGGCACGCCTTTCTTCGCGCAAGAGGCTGATCGCGGCCTCGACAAGGTCTCGAACAATCTGTTCGACGTCCCGACCTACATAGCCCACTTCCGTGAATTTAGTCGCTTCTATTTTGATAAAAGGCGCTTGTGCCAATTTTGCCAAACGCCGCGATATTTCTGTCTTGCCAACACCCGTCGGGCCAATCATCAAAATATTCTTAGGCGTTACCTCGTCCCTTAAATCTTCCGGCACGCGTCGTCGCCGCCAACGATTTCGCAAGGCAATGGCCACGGCGCGTTTTGCATCGGATTGCGCGACTATATGGCGGTCCAACTCAGACACGATTTCGCGTGGGGTAAATGATTGTGCAGATAATTCAGTCATAGAGCTCAAGATGGGAAGAAAAACAATTCAATCAAGGCTCATACGCAAAGAACAGGCTTAAATAAAGATCATTTGAACAGGTCGCAATTTGGATATGCTCTTAAAATTCGGCGTAAAAAAACGGGCTTGTTTAAAAAACAAACCCGCTTTTTGACCTAACCCTTTTCTTGGAAAGCGCCTTATTAGAATTTTCCAACCAGGTTTAGGTACCAGCCAAGATCATCATCATCTTCGAGCGCGCCGAGATATTCTTCTTCTATACCGCCCCATGTCAGGCCGAGACCGAGTTTCGCATTATCATTCATATGGCGATAGACACCGGCTTGACCGCCAAGACGTTCAATCACGCCGCCGCCAATATCGAGATAGCGGCCTTCAACATGTATATCCCATTGATGGGTCGCGTGGTAATCAAGGCGCAATACACCCAGATCAGCCGTTGAACTTGTGAAGTCTAAGCTTTCACGATTAGATGTCACGGCGCCAGAACGATGGGCATATTTACCGCCTAACGTCCATTTTTGCGAAATATCATAAGCAGCGTCAACGGATAGAATTTCCGACCTCTGACGATAGTTCAAGGTTTCCCCGCCAAAGCGCTGGCTTGTTGGTGACAGGTCCTCAAGATAGGTATATTTCGCCAAGAGATTGAAGCGGTCATCCCAAATTGGGCGGTAAGCAGCAGCCAAACTCGCCTCTGTAAAGAGAGCCTCATTAAAGTCGATTGGACCCAAATCGCCATCTTCTGTCTGTTTAGACTCTGCTCTGTTAAACTTACCTTGCAGCCTTAATTCTTCACTGGCTTGATATTGCGAGGTGAAACGAAGCAACCAGGTTTCACGTTGCGCGTCAGTTTCGTCATTGGTGTCTTGACGCCATTCCGCCGCAAAACCTGCTTTGAAGCGATCATCGGCAAAGCCCGTCGATAACCCAAAGGCTTCGCGATCAAGTTGATCAACGCGACCTACTTCGCCATTTAATCCGAAATTCCATTTGCCGGGTCGATATTCCACACCATAAGCATGGGTGATACCGTTTAGACCACGATCATTAAATTGAAGACGTTCCTCACCAAAGACTGAGAGGGCATCACCATAACGTTTGCGCGCGCCGACATTCAGCGTACCAAAATTAGATGTTGGTTGTGCCCGAAGCGG
Organism: uncultured Algimonas sp.; assembly: GCA_964438555.1. GTDB lineage: Bacteria > Pseudomonadota > Alphaproteobacteria > Caulobacterales > Maricaulaceae > Litorimonas. Next base: position 7,413 of record CAYTLJ010000012.1, on the reverse strand, counting down.
AAGATCATAAGCGAGATAATATTCATCCCCATCTCTTTCTTCGCGGCGCAAGCTCGCGCGTACACCCAAACCATCTTCGCCTGTGGAGACTTCGCCGCCACCATAAAGCGTTTCTGATAGGCGAACTTCACCGCCTACACCAATCCGGTCTGTTGTCCGGGTATTATCACCTGTCAATCCGACCTGGCCAAAGGCATAGACTTTACTGTCTTCGGTTAAGTCATATTCAGCGCGACCTCCTAATGAAGCGCCTGAATTGCCGCGCGCATCATCATTATAGGCAACGCCAGCACTTAATGTGGCTTTGTCGCTCACTTCATAATCAATCGTGGCTTCGGCATAGCTATTTGTTCCGATGATCTCTGAGTCTGAAATATCTGCACGTGCACCAAGGTTGAAACCTCTGGACAAGGCGAGGTCTAGGCCCCCACCAAATTGCTCAACATCACTATTTGTCGCCTCGGCATAGCCTGCAAAGCCAGCTTGGCGCTCGCGCCAATATGCATAGGCAGACCCTTCGAAATCCGAAACTTCTGAGAAATTCACAGCCGCCTCTAGGGCATAGGCCGTGGCAGTTACGTCATCGACACCGCTTAACCCGCCGCGATCTGCCGCATTAAAGGTGAAGCCACCATCAATTGATGTAAATGTCTCTACCCCGAGACCTTCACTGCGGGCGATCTCACCTTTGATGTAAGTGCCTGCCGCATATTGTAGCGTTAGGTCGACTTCATAAAGATCTGATTCTAACCCACCATCATCTGAATGATTATAGGTCGCGCCTAATTTGACATGGTCGCCAATCCAACGTCGCGCCCGCGCGCCATAAATCGCACCATTATCATTGGCGCCAAAGACAGGTGTAAATTCGTAATCCGCGATCAAGACTTGCGCATTTCCTGAAATAGACCCATCGCGGAAGAGACGGCCATCATCTCCGGTACTTCCAAGCGGACGGGTTAGGATGATCCGGCCTTGAATGAAGTCGAGATCATAATCTGTGCCATAGGTTAAACGACGTGATTCCGTCACGAGACCTGAAATTGAGTCGCGTGTTTCAATCCGAATTTGTTCTGATCCGATCGAAATATCACCATGTCTGAGGAAATAGACAGATCCACCTGTGCCGCGCAGCTCATCGCGCGCCTGACGCGTCCCGCCCTCCGCAATAAAGGCGGTGACAGCCGTGCGACTATCGCCCAACGTGGTGAAGCTATTTTCATCCCAATGAAGCTTGGCGCCGTAAAGCGTGCGGTTCACGCGGGCAAATTCCGTATCATTGAAATTCGTCTGATAATTCCCCCACAGAGCGTAGTCATCATCGCGTTCGACCCGCGCATAAAGACGACCAGATGTCGGCGCATCCTGTTCGATGACAGAATTATCGCCATAGGTTGGATAATACCTGTCCGGATCAAGTCGGCGAAGAAGTTGATCGAGGTTCTTATCATCAAGTGTCGAGATAAGATCGCTCAGACCCGCCTCGCCCGTATCGGCCGTTGCCGTCACAGTCCAACGGTCATTCAAACGAGACCGAACATAAAAGGCAACGCGCCCTTCTTCGAATGTATTGTCATCGCCTATGCGTTCACCAATCGTGGCTTCGACTTGCGCGACATAAAATGTGTCACGGGCTTTCACGTCGACAAGACGCGAAATCGTCTGACCGCCAGCTTCAATCAGGACAGATTGCTCACCCGCAGGCAAGAGCTGTTCCATAACAAAGCGGCCATTTTCATCGATTTGTGCCGTTTCACCCATAACGCGTGCTTCGTCACCCGAAACATTACGACCATAGACCCGAACGGCGCCGCCACGAACCAGGATATTTGAAACCTGCAGGATATTTTGACCAAAGCTATTGGGTGCAATTGATAGCCATTCTGTTTCTGAGAGATCAAAGTCAGGACCTCCAACACGTAGACGTCTTGGCGCCGTATCATCAAAGGCTCCGTCTTTGCCATAGGCTCTAAGAACATAATGGAGGTTTTCTGGCAGGCTTTCCGGCAATCGGGTAGACGCCTGATCACCCGTAACAGCCATTGTGAAAAGCGGCTCACCACGCGCAGAGCGCTTGGCATCAAAGACCCGAATTTCAAGACGGTCTGTGAACGCCATATAATTCGAGTAAGCTGAAGCCTTGAGCATACGCTCACCATTCCAATTTACAATTTCCATTTGGACGTTGAGACGCTTGACCGGATCAAGACTATCAACCGTTGTCTCTATTTCCATCGAATCGACATAGGACGCTGTAGCATTCCCCCAGCCAAGCCAGCGTTGCAGACGACCCGGAGCTGGGCTTTCATCTCTTTCACCCGCGACGTCACGTCGACCAAATAGTGAGGCTCTATTACGACGATCATCTGAGGCGAGCGCGCCGTCTTCATCTTCATCATTTTGGTCGCCCCTTAGGCCACCACCTCTATTCCAACGACGATCTTCATCAGCATCTCTAATGTCGTCACGACCTAGCGGAGCAATCGCACCGTCTTCATCAATACCGAAGACTTGACGATCGGTCCCGTTCTCACGACCATTATCTTTGATGGCATCTGGGCCGCCTTCACGATCCGCAACTAACTCACCAAAGCTCTCGCCGACGATATTGATACCATCTGTATCTTCGTAATATTCATCATCTCGCCAGCTGGCTTCGAGAGCGATGTCTTTTAGATTTTTACCACCCAAATCACGCACAGCGTCTAGGGCCGTTTGTAAACGCGCCTGAGCTGCATCAACGCCCATATCCTCAGATGCGTTATAGACGAGGACTGCGCGTTCAGTGTCTTGGTTTTGCGCAAGATATTGACGGAGTTCAGATACTTTCGCTGCCGCAATACCTGTGCCGTCGAGATTGAAATCTTCAGCTCTAAAGTCGACGCGTAATTTTGTCCGGTAACCCGCACCAAAATTCATCTTGACGAATTTACCACGCGTTGCACGTACAACACGTGGGTTCTCGGTTGTTGGTGCATAGCCCAAAGGTAATGTGCGCGTATCGGCTTTTAATAAGAAGTTAGATCCATTCTCACTATCGGCAAGAATTGCACATGGAATATGATAGCGACCATACTCATCCGTTGTGATGATGTCGCCATTCACTGTCACGAGACGAATACCCGGAAGACCCGGCTCTCCATCATCTGGATAGCCATTGACGTTCACATCGTCATAAACGCGGCCGATAACAGGCGTACAATCAAAGCTTGGCTCTGGGATATAATCCACGACAGCCGTTGCAATGTCTGAGCGCGTGCCCGTTAGGGTGTTTTCGGCAAAGGCTTGGTTCTCATGCGCCCCAAATGTCACATTCGGACCTGCCAGTAATTGTAGATTGACGGAAACCGTCTCACCAGGCTGCAAAGCGTCCAGCGGCGCGGCTTCATTTGGTCCGATAGACCAACTTAATACGCCACGCGAGCGCACTACAGGTTCAACATCTAAACTGTCAGTTGCATCAAGGATGGTCGCACTTTCTGGAATATATGCGAAGCCTTCTGGTAAGCGGTCAACAATATCAACGCCTGTCAATGTCGAGGCGGATTCATTTGTAACCGAGATTGTATAAAGTACCGGATCACCAATCTGGACTGTCCGCGGGCTTGCGGTTTTTGTGACACGCAAGAAGCTCGCATCTGCAAGCGGTAGGAGCTCGATAGACGCAATATCCTGTGCCGTTAGCTCACCTGTGTCACGTGGACCTGTCGCTGTCAGTGTAGCCGTATTTATAAATTCACCGTCACTTTCAGGATTCACAGCGACTTCGAGACCCATAATCAGGCTCTCACCTGGTGCAAGATCGCCAGGTCCGCTAAGGAGATCAATATTAGTTTCGCCATTAAATAATGGGTTTTCTTGCCCCGCAAATCCATCAGGCGCGGATGTGATATCAAGGGATTCGACGTCAATACGGCCCGCACCAAATACTGAAGACAGATCATCTTCAAGGCGGATATCTTCAACCAAGGTTTCACCCGTATTGGTGATCTCGAAATTATAGGTGACGAGTTGACGACCATCATCAAGACGCTCAGGATCACTTAGAACTGTTTTTGCAAGTTCAATAGACGGTGTTCCGCACGCACGAAGTGGAATATTATTGAGAAGGACAGAAGCATCGCCCGCTTCAAAATCAAATTCAAAATAGAATGGTGTATTTGTCTCTTCTGAGAAATCAGAGAGTTGACCAGAATTGCCGAACTCAGATCCGCCAAGGATAACGGGATTATCCGCACGGGTCGACACATCCAATATACCAGCTTCTGGCAGACGCGCTGTACTGACCAAACCAGATGTCGGATAAGTCGGCGTCAGCGTATATTGACCCGCTGCCGTTACATAGAATTGATAGAACCCATTTGATCCGTCTTGGACAATAACAATGTCATTGGCCGTACCAATGGAACTATTTGAACCATTTGGACCCGTCACCGTGATACCACCACCGGCAAGAATCGATCCATTTTCTTCACAATAGAAATAACCTGTTGGATCAAAGTCCTGATTATCAGGGATACCGTCACCATCGCGGTCTAATGTTGCGCTTTCAAAATTATCCGGTGACCCATCTCCATCCGTGTCAATTATTGTGACGGGTGCAGGATTTGTGTCACCCGGTTGATCCGGTGTCACCGCAAAATCATCTGATGGTACAGGCTCGGTAAGCTGCGGTGAGGACCCAAAGGCCGTATTGCCCTGCGCCGGGCCGCCATTCGTCGTATCCAATTGCGCGACCAAAGTCAGAGCTGCCGTCTCGCCAACAGCCAACACATCTGTCCCAGTAAGCAAGTCCGTGATTGTGGCACCGTCATAATTATTATTCGCCGTCGCATCCGTCGAACTTACAACAGGCGTTCCAAATAGGGTTGCTGGTGCAAAACTCGCGGCAAGGTCATCTTCCAACTGAACATTTGTCAGCGTCACATTACCTGTGTTTTCTAAAGTAAGGTCATAGGTAACCTCATAAATAGGCCCGAAGAGCTGACGCGTATTTGTCGTTGTCTTTGTTACGCCCAATTCTGGATTGGTCACGGCCTCTACAGTTTCGGAAACTTCATCAGAGACAATATCTCCAGATTCGGCCGTCGCGAGGTTAGTAACCTGACCTGCATCAATATCCGCCTGTGTAATCGCGTATTCCGCACGACAAGTATGAACAGCTTGAGGTGCAAGACCGCCTGTAGGTAAGGCCGGGCAGATCACGTCTGCAATCTTGTCATCTGAAACCGTGATCGGCGTGGTCAATGTCACATTACCAATATTGGTTACATCATATTCATAAGAGACAATATCTCTGGGCGCTGCGAAACCCTCCGTGATTGCGCGTTTCACAATCTCAAGGCCGTTTTGAACCGCTGCATCAACGGTCACACTATCTGGTTCTGAAACCGTCGTTCCATCGCTGGCCGATGCAATATTGGTGACGCCACCCGCGTCGAGATCAATTTGCATAACGCGATACTCGGCTGAGCATGTCAGGCTAGTATTTGGTAATAGGCCATCTGCCGGTAGGGCTGGACAGGACACATCGGCAATTTTGTCATCTGAAACCGTAATGGCATTTGTGATGGTCGTGTTACCGATATTTGTCACAAGATAGTTATAGGTCACAATTTGACCCACAGAAACGAGGCTCTCGGTTTCAGTCGATTTTTCGATTGTAAGTTCAGGTGCCTGCGTCCCAGAAACGGTTACCGTATCCGGCTCAGAAGTTTCACCCTCATAATTCGCCCAAGCCACATTTGTGACCTCGCCTGCATCCAAATCTTCTTGGACAACCGAATAGTCTGCAGAGCAGACTAATGTTGCGTTTGGCACTAATCCTGGGTTTGGCGGGCAATTGATCAAACCGATTTTATCGTCTGAAACCGTGAAGGCTTCTGTCAGCGTGATGTCACCCGTATTACGAATGATAAAGTTGTAAGACAATGTATCGCCAATGGCTGTGAAGTCATTGGATTGGGCAACCTTATTAATTGTAAAGGCGGATTCTGAATTCCCGTCGACAGTAGCCGATTCCTGATTAGACGTTGTCACACCATCACTTGCTGTTGCAAGGTTTGTAACTTCACCCGCATCAATATCAGCCTGGTCTAGCGTATCTGTCGCCATACAGGTAATAAATTGACCTGGCTGTAAACCACCAACTGGCAAGGCCGGACAAGATACAGAAACAATCCTGTCATCCGTAATCGAAATCGCTTGTGTCAGGGTCACATTACCTGAATTTGTGACGACATATTCATAGTCAATTGTATCGCCAACTTGAGCAAATTCTGTTGTCAGAGCCGTCTTAACCAATGTCAAAGCAGGTCCCTGATCGGCGTCCACCGTTTCGGAAACCTCAGGTGAGTTGGTTGTGCCATCAGAGGCTGTCGCAAGGTTCGTAACAGAACCTGCATCAATATCAGCTTGGGTTACAATGTAATCAGCGTCGCAGGTTAGGCTCTCATTTGGAGCAAGGCCGTCAATTGGTAAGGCTGGGCAAGATACAGATACAATCCGGTCATCTGACACTGAAATTGGGTCTGTTAAAGTGACGTTACCTAAATTTGTCACGACGTAATCATAGCTAATTACGTCACGGACATTTTCATAGCTTGTTGTCGTGGCTGTTTTCACGAGACCCAAGACTGGGCTTTGCGTGCCCGAAACCGTCGCTGTGTCATCATCAGATATGACCGAACCACTATTTGCAGAGGCGATATTGATCACCTCACCTGCATCCAGGTCTTCTTGGGTGACTATATCTGTTGCCGAACAAAGCAATACACCATTTGGAACCAAGCCACCCGCTGGGAGGGCTGGGCATGACACGACACCAATCCGGTCATCATTAATTTCAACCGGATCTGTCAGCGTCACATTACCCGTATTTGTAACGATGAAATTATAGCTGAGTTGATCGCCAATAGCAGAGAAATCACTTGTCTGCGCAATTTTCTCAAGCGAAAGCTCAGGCGTCTGCGTCCCATTCACTGTCTCACTCACAGTATCCGATGTCGTAGCGCCATCAGTTGCACGTGCCATATTTGTAACAAAACCTGCATCAATATCAGCTTGTGTAACTGTATCGCTTCCACGACAGATCAATGTTCCATTGGGTTGCAACCCACCTGCTGGAAGTGGATCACAGGTCACATTTGGAATCCGGTCATCAGAAACTGATATCGGAAGGACAATCGTTACATTACCCGTATTCGTGACAACATATTCATAGTCAATTATATCGCCAACATTTGCGTAATCCGTCGTAAGCGCCGTTTTCTCTAAGCCAATTTCTGGGTTCTGAACTGCAGGAATTGTTACAAAATCAGTTGGGCTATTTGTTCGAGGATGATCAGCAAAGGCGTCATTCGTTACAGAGCCACTATCAATATCAGCCTGGGTGACAACATAATCAGCCTCACA
>CAYTLJ010000011.1:24449-29111 GCA_964438555.1 uncultured Algimonas sp. | reverse complement strand
GCATCAAATGCACCAAAGGCCGTCATAGCGTCGGGATTAAGTTTTGAAAGCGGGCCTAATTTTGCAAGTTCATTTGCTGCACTCATGGTCAGTCTCCAGTTAAGTAAAGTGATATCGAATAAACGTCATAGTTGACGTAATGCACATAACGTGACTGTAAGCTTAAGCATCACACATTATTGGGAAGTATAAGTGAAATTACTTGGCGTATTTGGCATATCAAATTTCAAACCCATAGATTATGACGCTATCTCTAGGACCTATTTCGCCTTTGGATATTTAACGCGAAGAATAGAGCTGCTGACATGCGACTTATTATTTCGAAGCTGAGTACAGCTCTATTTTTAATAATCATGCTCGTTGCTTCGGGCTGTGCGGAGGACAAAGTGCATAAAGACGAAAACACGGCCGGACCGCTTACGTCTGGAGTCAACCATATTGGACTAACGGTCAAAGACTTGGATGCATCGGCGAGTTTTTTTGTCGATACATTGGGATGGCGACTTGCTGGGGAACGCGACTACCCTGCAAAATTTGTGACGGATGGATCCATATTTGTAACGCTATGGCAGGCATCAAACCCAGATACAGCCATAGATTTCAACCGAAAAACAAATATTGGTTTACATCATTTGGCCTTAACTGTGCCTGATATTGAAACTTTAGAGGCTTTGCATGAAACCTTTAAATCCGACCCAAAAGTTCGCATCGAATTTGGCCCCGAACTTAATGGTGCGGGACCGACTGTCCATATGATGGTATATGAACCTAGCGGTTCACGGATAGAATTTGCTGTTCCAGGCGGTCGTAGGCGGGGCGATTAAATTCTAACTGGGGCGTAGGATTCTAAACTGCTTTTAAATTAGAGGCAAAAAAATCGAGGAAATCTTGCCACGATTTCGAAAGCGACGGGATAAATAAAAAAGGCTACGCACTCCCCCGAATGCGTAGCCGATTGCAATTTGTATGGCATAAAAGCCTTACGAATTGCATTTTGTCACATCGTTATGCTGATGTGGGACAGAATGAAAACCTAATGATTTTCATCCGTGGGGAAGCGAGACCTTATTATTGTGTTGGTTGGGTCTCGCTTATTCTTGTGTTTGGACGGTCGCGCGTGTCGCTTCAGGCGGAACGCACATCTTCGACGTCTAGCTCATGTTCGCGAACTTTACGGTAGAGCGTCGAGCGACCAATGCCCAGACGACGCGCAATTTCAGACATATGTCCAGAATAATTGCTAATCGCAAATTCAATGAGATCACGCTCAATATCTTCTAGAGTTCTGAGATGACCTTCGCGGTCCAAGACAGACACACCATTATCTAAGTCCGCTGCGCTTTCACGCTGATCAACTGGGATAAGGGACTCGATTGGGTCATCAGATGTCGATGGCTGCAAAGAGAGGCCAGGGGTTAATCCGGAAATTTGTGGAAAATCCTGGGATTGCAATTTATTGCCATCAGACAGGATCATCGCTCTGAATATCGTATTTTCCAACTGTCTCACATTGCCTTTCCAGCCATGGGATTTTAACAGCTCAAGCGTATCCGCGGTGATACCAGAGACAGACATGCGTTCTTGCGCATTAAAGCGGCGAATAAAGTGATCGACGAGTGCTGGAATGTCTTCTTTGCGCTCACGCAAAGGCGGCACAGAAATCGGAAATACATTCAGACGATAATAGAGGTCTTCGCGGAATTCACCGGCTTTGACAGACTCAGCTAAGTCGCGATTGGTCGCACTAATAATGCGTACGTCGACCGGGACCGTGCGCTTTGATCCAATTGGATCAACTTCGCCTTCTTGGAGGACGCGCAAGAGTTTGACCTGCATGTCTAGAGGCAGTTCGCCAATTTCGTCTAGGAAAAGCGTTCCAGAATGAGCCTCTTGGAATTTACCTAAATGTTTAGCATTTGCACCCGTGAAAGACCCTTTTTCATGTCCGAATAAAATAGACTCAACCAGGCTCTCACTAATGGCGCCGCAATTGACAGTGATAAAGGGTTTGTCAGACCGTTCAGACGCCGTTTGAATTGCGCGCGCGATCACTTCTTTACCCACACCGCTTTCGCCTGTGATAAGGATCGGGATATTGGCCCGAGCCCCTCTTTCGCCCATGGCGACAACGGACCGCATAGACGAGGCATTTCCGATCAAGTCTTCAAAGGCCAACCCGCCTTGGGCTGTTTTCTTAAGGCGCTTAACTTCGCCGACCAAATTGCCAACGTCTAAAGCATTGCGAATTGAGACGATAATACGTTCTGGTGCGGCTGGTTTTACCACGAAATCACGTGCGCCAGCTTTCATTGCATTCACGACGGCTTCGATTGAGCCTTTACCCGTTAGAACAATTACCGGTAGGTCGGGGCGTTTTTGGGCGAGTTCACCCAAAACATCCATGCCGTCGCGCCCTGGCATGACCAAATCTAGCAACATGACATGAATTTTGTCCTGCTCAGTTCCAAGTGCCATATTGAGGGCCATATCGCCATCAGCGGCTTGGAGGGTCGAGAATCCTGCCTTCTCGACAACGGCCTGAAGCAGTCGACGTTGTGTCGGATCATCATCGACAATAAGAACCGTTTTGCCCATAGTGCTCATACCCATTTATATGTTTTTCAAAAATAAGTTGGATTACTCATTTTCTGTTTCGAGCCGGAATATGACAGATGGAGGTGAATTTCGCGTGTTTGGATATGATTAAGAAAGTCTAAACAATATTTTTCTGTTGACAACGCTGTCAATGGAAATATTCCTTTCCACGCGCTAAGGAATCGTCTTTAGCGAACGGCTGTTGCTGCTTGTCGGCACAAGGCACCCATGATAGCTAAATCGCCAATTCTTAGCGTAGCAAAACAGGACATTAAAATGGCAGCTGGACATTCCGATTATGATCGTGGTTCCATGGAAATCACGGGACAAAAAGGTACTTTTTCTGGGTTTATGGGCGGAACGGTTTATGGCGGATCTGCCATTGCGCTTGTCGTCATTATGCCGACCTTGATTTTTGCGGCTGGCATGGGATGGCTATGGGCCTTAATCACCACATTTATTATCGGCCTATTACTCGGTTTAGGACTTAAACTAAAAAGTGGCTGGTATGTTGGTCTTATTGGTGCCTCAATCGTGGCCGCGATCTTTTGCTTTATCATGAGCCTATTCTTCTAAATATAAAAAAGAGCTAACCCTGTGAAACTGACTGTTTTAAATGATGTGGCCCTCACCAAAGGTGGGGTCGAAGCCCGCGTCGCGGCAACACCGGATACGGTGGCAGGCTATGTAAAAGCCGGCCATGAGGTGACTGTCGTCAAAGATGCCGGCGCGAAAGCAGATTTCGCAGATGGTCTCTATAAAGAGGCTGGCGCAAAGATCGCGACGACAAATAGCGCAGGCGTGAAATCCGCTGACCTAGTTCTGTCGATTACGGGTGGTACTGAAAAACTCGTGGCTGGTATGAAAAAAGGTGCAGGTATTACAGGTGTTATGTCGGCAACAGATAATCCAAAATTTGCGGATGCTTGTGCCAAGGCTGGGGTAACGGCTTATGCCTTAGATTATATTCCGCGGATTTCGCGCGCCCAATCTATGGATGTTTTGTCCTCACAATCAAATTTGTCAGGATATCGGTCTGTTGTTGAAGCGGGTGCCATTTACGGACGTGCCTATCCGATGATGATGACGGCGGCGGGAACAATCGCGCCCGCAAAAGTCTTTATCATGGGCGTTGGGGTTGCGGGTTTGCAAGCCATTGCGACGGCACGTCGCTTGGGGGCTGTGACCACGGCAACGGATGTACGTCCAGCGACAAAAGAACAGGTTGCTTCATTGGGCGCGAAATTTATCGCTGTTGAAAATGAAGAATTCAAAGAGGCCGAGACAGCAGGCGGCTATGCCAAGCAAATGTCGGCTGAATATCAAGCCTTGCAAGCCGAACTGACGGCCACCCATATCGCAAAACAAGATATTGTCATTACAACGGCCCTCATACCGGGACGCAAAGCGCCTGTTTTGGTGACCAAAGCTATGCTGGATACAATGAAGCCTGGATCGGTTCTGATTGATCTGGCGGTTGAGCGCGGCGGCAATGTCGAAGGCGCAAAGCCTGGTGAAATTGTGACCACGAAAAACGGCGTTCATATTGTTGGCTATCTCAATTGGCCATCGCGTATGGCGTCTGATGCGTCCAATATGTTTGCGCGCAATATTAAAAATTTCCTTCCCCTCGTGACAAGTGAAGCGGGGGATTATGTTCCGGATTGGGAAGATGAGATCATTCAGGGATGCGCCCTGACCCGAGACGGCGCGGTCGTTCACGAAAGGCTGACATCATGAGCGCATTTCTAATTATGGCAGGCGGTGCGGCCATATCGCCCATTATTTTTCAACTTGCGATTTTCGTTATGGCGATCTTTGTTGGCTATTATGTTGTCTGGTCCGTGACACCAGCTCTACACACGCCCCTTATGGCTGTGACCAATGCGATTTCATCGGTGATTATCGTCGGTGCTCTTGTTGCGGTTGCAGCGGGTATTGAAGGCGATTCACAAATTTCGACCTGGACTGGATTTGCAGCTGTGGCGCTTTGTGCGGTTAATATATTTGGCGGCTTCCTTGTCACCCAGCGCATGCTGGCCATGTATAAGAAGAAGGCAAAATAAT
>CAYTLJ010000011.1:0-24349 GCA_964438555.1 uncultured Algimonas sp. | reverse complement strand
GGCTTCCTTGTCACCCAGCGCATGCTGGCCATGTATAAGAAGAAGGCAAAATAATCATGCCTGAATTATCAGCAAATTTAGCGGCCGTTCTTTATACGGTCTCTGCAGTTCTCTTTATTCTGGCCCTTAGAGGTCTGTCTTCACCCGAGACGTCGCGTCGCGGGAATGTCTTTGGCATGATCGGTATCGCGATAGCGATTGTAACCACATTGCTTGTGACAGGCATGGGTGGTTTTGGTCTGCTTTTGTCTGGAGCTGGCCTTGCTATTGGCGGCTTCATCGGCGCCGTGATTGCCAAGAAAATTCCGATGACGGATATGCCGCAACTCGTGGCGGCGTTTCACTCTTTGGTAGGTCTGGCGGCGGTTCTCGTCGCAGTTGCAGCCTTTTTCTCACCCGATGCCTTTGGCATTCTCTCAGACGGCAAGATTAAACCGGCCTCACTGCTTGAACTAGGTCTTGGTGCCGCAATTGGTGCGATCACCTTTTCAGGTTCTGTTATTGCCTTTGCCAAACTAAATGGAAATATGGGTGGTGCACCTATTCTTTTGCCCGCACGTCATATTATCAATATTGTCTTAGCGGTTGGTATTGCAGCCCTAATTGGCCTGATGATGAAATCTGGTGGGACTGAGCCTTGGATTATTTGGGCTTTATTGGCTCTGACATTCTTAATTGGTTTCCTTTTAATCATTCCAATTGGCGGTGCCGATATGCCGGTTGTTGTGTCCATGCTGAATTCTTATTCGGGTTGGGCGGCTGCAGCGCTTGGCTTTACCTTGGGTAATTTCGCGCTGATTATTACGGGCGCCCTTGTTGGATCATCTGGTGCGATCCTGTCTTATATTATGTGTCATGCCATGAACCGGAATTTCATTTCCGTGATTTTGGGTGGGTTTGGTGCCGAAGATAGCGCGACTGCTTCTGGTGACCGGGAACAACGTCCGGTCAAACGCGGTTCAGCCGAAGATGCGGCCTTTATCATGAAGAATGCGTCTAAGGTCATTATCGTACCGGGTTACGGCCTTGCTGTGGCGCAAGCTCAACACGCTGTGCGTGAAATGGCAGATGCACTTAAAGATGAAGGCGTTGATGTTGTCTATGCGATCCATCCTGTTGCGGGTCGTATGCCAGGTCATATGAATGTGTTACTCGCCGAAGCCAATGTCCCATATGATGAGGTCTTTGAGCTTGAAGATATCAATTCTGATTTTGCCAATGCTGATGTCGCCTTTGTTATCGGGGCGAATGATGTGACGAACCCAGCCGCGAAAACAGATCCGACATCGCCAATTGCTGGCATGCCTATTTTGGATGTTGAAAAAGCGAGTACAGTTCTGTTTGTGAAACGGTCTTTATCTCCGGGTTATGCGGGTATTGATAATGATCTCTTCTATGAAGACAGCACAATGATGTTGCTCTCAGACGCCAAGAAGATGGTCGAGGAAATCATTAAAAGTCTCTAACGTATATTGTACGTATCGTTGGTCGACAGTGTTTCAAGGCGAAGCTTTTAAAGCTTCGCCTTTTTTATTTGAGCTATAGTCAGACATTTGACCTCTTTAAATCCAAGCTGGTCAAACCATAATAAAATGTTTTAAGCTAAACCCATGAGCGATATGACACTTGAGCAAATTCAGCAGTCCCTCGATGCTGGCATTATTACCCAAGCGCAGGCCGATGCTATGCGGGTAAAAATTGCAGACAAAGCCAGTGCAGCCTCTGAAAACCCAGATATGGCCATGATTGGTAACGAAGATAATATGCGTTTTGTACGCAGTTTTTCTGACGTATTTATTGCCATTGGAGTCGGGCTTTTGGCGCTTGGCTTATCCTTCACCGCGGCGCTCTTTGGTGGTGGTATATCCTTTCTAGGCGCGGCTATTGTCATGGCTATTTTGGCCGAATATTTTGGCAAGCGAAAACGCCAGCACCTTCCGACCCTGATTACGGCGCTCGCCTTTTTACTCTTCACACAACGCGGCTTGTCGGTGGTGATTGGTGATGCGGGTTTGGGCGGTGGTATGACGGTGGCCGCGATTTCATTAGGGGCCATGCTCTTATTTTACTGGCGGGTCAGGCTACCCTTTTGTATTGCCTTGATCGCCTTGGCGACGCTCTATCTATTTTTTGCGATAATAAAAGCCGCCGCGCCTGGTATTATCCAGGATCATTTTGGTTGGATGATCCTCTTTTCTGGCCTCATCACCTTCGCCGTCGCCCTTTGGTATGACACGCAGGACAAGCACCGAACGACGCGCTTTGCTGACAATGCCTTTTGGTTGCATTTCACGGCTGCGCCTCTGATTATTCACGGTCTCGCGCTTATTCTTGTCAGGCTAGAATCTCAACTTCTATTTAATGTCATTCCGATGGTGTCTTTGGATAGAAAAGACGCTGGCCTTGTTGTGTTAATGGTCATTTTTGTCGCCCTGATTGGTCTCGCGATTAATCGCCGAGCGCTTTTAGTGTCGTCTCTGGGCTATGCCGGTTTTGCCATTGCGTTCCTCATGCAGGATACGGGACTTGGCTTTGGCAAAGTCGCGGCATTCACTTTATTGATTTTAGGTGTTGCTATTATTTTCCTTGGTGCGGGGTGGCATAACGTTCGCAATGCCATGCTAAGAGTGCTTCCTAAATGGTCAATTTTCCCGCCGCCTTTTGATCCAAATTATAAACCTTAAAGATCTAGGCAATCGCCAATTTATAATTCCGTCTTTCTAGACGTTTTGCGATTTTGAAATGTTTCAAAGCTTCACCACCTGTCTTTTCAAGAATGGGATCACATATAGGGCTGTATTGATCTAAGGCGCGTTGCAAGCGGAAGAGTGAGAAGGGGCGGGCTATGGTTTGACCTGATATACCCTCCATTTCAAAAGAAGCCATGCCTAAGGCTCGGGGGAGATCATCACCACTAAATTGATCCAAGAGTTTATTGGTCGCCTCTAAGACGGGAAGATGTTCAATATTATGGCGGCGTAAAATTGGATATAGGGTTTCCGGAATTTCATCGCCCGCTATGAGGTCTCCAGGCCCGTAATCTCCGTCTCTTAACCGTTCGACCCAAGCCGCAACTTTGGGCGCATGCGCGCGCATAATCTCTCCGCTTTTCGGGTCACGGTAAAGATGGGCGTAAAGCGGGCCGTAAAAGGCAAAATCCGCTAGGCTAGGGCGCCCGCCAAACACGAAATCATATGTTTCGAGATGGGCTGAGAAATCATCGAGGAACCCAAGATAGCTGGCTTCAATGGCTGGCGCTGTGTCCGGCGTTACACCCAGCATGGGCACCATAGCTTTAAACATAGCGCCGCGTTTGTTCCCAATTGCGATTTGTGTCTCGCGGTCTGCATCAGGTGCAGCGAGCTTACCAAATTCTTCCAATACCCATGTTTCATTATAGAACCAGCGGTAATGCATGGCAGGCAAGGTGAGCCATTGATCCGCATAAAGATGCAGGAGTTCAGTTACAAATCTTTGAACAGGGCCTTCGGGATAGACGGACGCGCCGGACTGTTCGGCCTCAATATGATCGATGATATCTGCCGTGTCCTGAATGAATTTATTATCTTGCGTTTCAACCACAGGGATAACGGGCCAACCAATGACAGGTAAAAGCCGTGTTTTCATAATATCCGTATTCGTCGAAACCTCAGAAAAATCCACCTGTTTCCACCGCAAATAAGATCGCGCTTTTCCGGAGAAGAGGCTGATACCAGCACCGTATAATGTATAAGTCATAGTCTTGGATAGGTCTTGGCGAGGAATAGGCAAGACATAGTTTTGCGATTAGCCTTGGATTTTAAAAAATTTAGGTTTTTTGATATTTGTCCAAATACATAGACCGATCTGCACGGTCTAAGATTTGTTCAACCTCTTTATTCGGATCGCAACTTGCAACACCCCAAGCCGCCGAAACTGAAACGCGGCTGCCTGGAAAAAGGACGTGTTGATCTGCAATACGACAGGAAAGAGCAGCGGCCTTAATTTTTGCGATCTCTACCTCTGTTTTGAACAATAAGACGCCAAATTCGTCGCCACCCAGCCTAGCAACCATATCGCAATCACGAATAGACGTTTTTAGCACATTTCCAATTTTAAGCAGCAGGTTATCACCAATACGATGACCATATTTGTCATTGACCCGTTTGAAGTCATTCAAATCAAAAAAGACTAGGGTTGAAACAATATTATAGCGTTCTGCTATAGATTGCGCTTTTTCAACCTCACGCAGGAAAGCGCGTCGATTGAAAATTGGAACAAGCGGGTCGGTATTGGCGGCTTGTTCAAGCTCTAAAACCCGCAAACGCAATAGTGTGATTTCTTCGGATAACTGATTGTTAACCTTCAAAAGATGAGCATCGGCCTTATGAGTTTGCATTTTTCTTGAAGATTCCGAATCTTGAAGGCTCTGTTTCAACCTGTTGGAACTCATTGATTTGCCATTTCCACACTAATTCAGGCTTTTTTACACGCACTATCTTAAGAAATCGCCAATGGAGGTTTGACGATTGCGTCGATGTGGTTATGTTGTCGCGCTTTCCACGAGGTTGCGAAGGCAAAAAATTATGGGATCCGAAATTGCAATTATAATGGGCTCAACAAGCGACTGGCCAACCATGGAACATGCGGCCAATGTTCTGGATGCATTAGAAATCTCTTATGAGGCCAAAGTCATTTCCGCACATCGGACACCAGACCGATTAGTTGATTTTGCAAAATCTGCGCAAAAAGCAGGGTTTAAAGTTATTATTGCGGGTGCGGGCGGCGCGGCGCATCTGCCGGGTATGTGTGCATCTATGACCCAATTGCCAGTTTTGGGTGTGCCTGTGCAAAGCTCTACATTATCGGGGCTTGATAGCCTCTTATCAATCGTACAAATGCCGGGCGGGGTTCCAGTCGGCACATTGGCGATTGGGAAAGCCGGCGCCAAAAATGCGGCTTTATTGGCGGCGTCAATCCTAGCGCTGTCTGACCCAGACCTTTCGAAGCGGTTAGGACAATGGAGATCTGAACAAACCGACTCTATTGGGCATGATCCAAAAGGATAATTGAGTATGCAACGTGGTGGACAGATCGTCCTTGAGCCCGGCCAAACAATTGGCATTTTGGGTGGGGGACAATTAGGGCGCATGCTATCTCAGGCGGCGTCACGCTTAGGACTTAAGACGCATATTTATGCGCCTTCAATAGAATGCCCAGCAGCCCATATATCATCGCAATTCACTGAAGGTGCATATGATGATGCTGAGAGCGTCATTGCCTTTGCGCGCCAATGTGATGCAGTGACATATGAATTTGAAAATATACCCTCTGTGACAGCCAAAGCGGCATCGTCTGCTAGTCCATTGCGCCCAGGTGCTCGGGCATTAGATGTTAGTCAAGATCGTCTGAGCGAGAAAACCTTCCTGAGAGACCGTGTCGGTGTTGAAGTGGCAGGCTTTGTTGAGGTTAATAGCGTCCACGACTTGCGCCGCGCTGTGAAAATATTGGGCATTCCAGCTGTTTTGAAAACGCGTCGTTTTGGTTATGATGGTAAGGGACAATTTATTATTCGAGGTGAAGGCGATATTGCGGCTGCTTGGGAAAAACTCGCACCGGCTCCCTGTATTCTCGAAGCCTTTATTCCGTTTTCTCGGGAAGTTTCCGTCATTGCGGCGCGCGCCCAAGACGGCGACTTTAAAGCCTATCCTTTGATTGAAAATGTTCATCAAAACCATATTCTTCATACCAGTTCAGCTCCGACGACGGATGACACAGGTGAGGCACAAATTATTGCGTCCAAAATTTTGGGACAATTGGATTATGTCGGGGTTATGGGTGTCGAATTTTTCCAAATGGCAGATGGAAAATTAGTTGTAAATGAAGTCGCCCCGCGTGTTCACAATTCGGGGCATTGGACACAAAATGCGGGATGTACGGATCAATTTGAACAACATATTCGCGCCGTTGCAGGCTGGCCGCTCGGCGATACAAATCCGAAACATGGTGTCGTCATGACAAATTTGATCGGAGAGGATGCGACGACCTGGCAAACGCTCGCACAGGCCCCCAATACACATATTCATCTTTACGGGAAATCAGATATCCGGACTGGGCGTAAGATGGGCCATATCAACACGATTATTGAAAGCTAATTATTATCTGATTTTTGAGAGTATGAGACGTGTCACGGCGTCGAGCTCATTCAAATATTTGTCTTGATTTATAACCAGATCCGCATCTTGTTTAGACGGGCTTACATATTTCAGATGGGCAGGTTCAACTTGGTCGTTAAATTGGCGACGAATATCGGGCTCAAACCGGCCTCTTTCGCGCATATCGCGGTCCAATCTACGGGTCAGGCGACGCGCTTTTTCGCACGACATATAGATACGATAATCAAAAACGTCTTTCAATTGCGGCGCATTGAGGAGCAAAATACCTTCGACAATGATAACGGCTTTTGGGGGACGCGGCTTTGATGGCGTTGTGCGTTTATGGGTGACGAAATCATATTGCGGCAAGGCGACAGATTGTCCGGCCTTAAAAGCCATCAAATTTTGACGCAAGAGGTCAAAATCCAAGGCTTCCGGGACATCAAAATTTGCGAGCGGAGACCCACCGCGTAGGCTAATATCGTGGTAATAATTATCCTGACGGATGATCAAACACTTATCTTTACCCAAAGCGTTTTGAAGATAGGCGGCGAGCGTTGTTTTACCGGAACAACTGCCACCCGCGAGGGCCAATAAAAAGGGACCTTTAGAATATGATGTCGTTTCAACCATAAGCTTCCCGATATTCGTTCTTAAATTTAAAATATAGGTTCGATTTCGAAAATATATTATAGGTTAAGGTCTATAGAGCATATATTTGCGGAAG
This sequence comes from uncultured Algimonas sp., assembly GCA_964438555.1. Taxonomy (GTDB): domain Bacteria; phylum Pseudomonadota; class Alphaproteobacteria; order Caulobacterales; family Maricaulaceae; genus Litorimonas. The sequence continues at coordinate 17,488 of CAYTLJ010000011.1, read as the reverse complement.
ACCTCTAATGCGTCAGCCCTATTTGCGGGGCTTATGGAGGTCTCGCCTGTATAGGGCGGAAAATGGATTGGTAATATGTTATCTGTTCTAGATATTTTTAGAGTAGGGATTGGGCCATCAAGTTCCCATACGGTTGGGCCTATGCGGATTGCTTTGCGGTTTTTGCGCCGCTTAGAGCGTCGAAATATTTTAGATAACACCGCTTCAATCACGGTTTTTTTTCGAGGCTCGCTCGCTTTCACAGGCGAGGGGCATGGTACGTTTAGGGCGGCGCAGCTTGGCCTTTTGGGGTTTGAACCTGAGACGATTGATCTGAAAAAGGCTGAGGCTGACCTAGCGTCCCTGCAACACAATAAGCGCTTTAGGTATAAAGGCAGGGATATCGCATTTGATCCAGAAGACGGTCTTGTCGTAGATTATGAAAATCCTGCCCAGCTTCATCCGAATGAAATGGAACTCAGAGCGTTTAATGAAACGGGTGAATGCGTCTATAAGCGGACCTATTACTCAACGGGTGGGGGCTTTGTTGCCAGCCACGCGAAGCTTTCAAAACCCGTCAAAGATGATGTCATTAACAGTCGGCAGATAGATTTTCCTTTTGCATTTGCCTCTGCCGCGGAATTGCTCGCATTTTGCGCACAAGAGCAGAGCACAATCGCAGAGATTATTCTTAAAAATGAAGATATTCGTCGGCCGCGAATTGAGACTGAGACCCGCCTAGATCATATTGCTGATATTATGATGGCCTCAATTGAACGAGGGTTGGTGACAAAAGGCATATTACCTGGTGGATTGCGTGTGAACCGACGCGCTCCAGAGATTTGGGAAAAATTGAAACATAAAATAGGCGTGAATGAACGCGAGATTTTATTTGATTGGCTTAATGTATACGCCATGGCTGTGAATGAAGAAAATGCCGCGGGCGGACAGGTTGTAACGGCGCCGACAAATGGTGCAGCAGGGATAATTCCATCGATTATTCGACATTACTGTTGTGATGATCAAGGCAAGCCTATGTCTGATAAGACCCGCCTGTTTTTAATCACAGCCGGCGGTATCGGTCTTCTTTATAAACAAAGAGCGTCGATTTCTGGCGCCGAAATGGGATGCCAAGGCGAAGTCGGTGTCGCCTGTTCTATGGCCGCCGCAGGGCTTGCTGCAGTCTGGGGCGGAACGCCAGAGCAGGTCGCCAGCGCGGCGGAAATAGGCATGGAACATAATCTTGGATTAACATGCGACCCAGTTGGCGGATTGGTGCAAATTCCTTGTATTGAGAGAAATGCGATAGGGGCGGTTAAGGCAGCTAATGCTGCGCGGCTTTCTCTTTACGGAACGGGACATAGCAAGGTTAGCTTGGATCAAGTCATAGAGACCATGCGCCAAACGGGCCTTGATATGAGTAGTAAATATAAAGAAACGAGCCAAGGCGGCCTCGCCGTCAATGTTATTGAATGTTGAGGTGATCTTAGAGGCGCTTAGCGTCGATCAAATTTATCTTTGCGCCTTACACCCATTAGCATTTTGCTTTCCAGGCGTCCTCTTAGGGCGGCATAATAGGCTTTTAAAAAGGCCATATCACTTTCACCAACTTCCCATACCCAATCAATTTTTGTACGGATGCGATCGGCGACATCTTTTAAGACTTCCGGATCTTTGGCCCGCAATACATCTTCAAGAACATGGAGTTCTTTAATCCCGTAAGCATCGATTTGTTCCGGTTTGAAAACAAATTTATCGGGGACATTGAACATCTGATCTTGCTGAGGTGTCGAGACCAAATCAGCGGCGAGTAGAGGTCGTGGAGATTTAACAACCCAAGTTCCAGCGACAAGATCGCCAACTCGCAATCGGTCCTTATTAAAGAGCGGAAAGAATAGAAAAATACCAGCCCAAATAAAGGCCAATAGGCTTATCCAGCCGTCTACGCCGCCTTGTCCAATGCCAAAGGCAAACCCAATCGGAAAGAAAAACCCAATTTCTCGCAATGCGTTTCGCGCAAAGACGGAAGGCGCAGAGAGGCGGGCCTTGCCGCGGGCGGCAACGCGTATTTTCAAAAGCATTTTACCCGGCGTTGCAGCCCGACGTCCAAGTTCAAAGGCTGTAAAATAAAAGCTTCGCAAAAAGAACGCGATCAAAATAAGAATTACATTAGCCGTCTCAGAATAAACTGAATAAAGCGCATAAGCTGAGCCGATAAGAACCAAAATAATGATAATTAAATCAATCGCAAACGCACCAATGCGTGCGCCCACATCTGCAAGTTCGATCTGAAGATCAATGCCTTCAGGCGTCACAAGATGGCGGCGCCCAGGTGGTAAACTGTCTTGAAAGGCGGCGGAGCTCATTCTGGTAGTCCTATAGCTTGCTCTATTTCATAAGACTCATCGGACTGTTTTCTGGGCATAAAGAAATAAAACAGCCAGAATAAAAGCATGATCCCGCCTATTGCGTAACGCAGGCCATCGCTTTGAATGAGTTGTCTTAAAAACCCTTCAATTAAGCCAGCGACAAACAGCATGACAACAACGCCGCCCAAAATAATTGCAGCTTGTTCGGCCTTAGACCGCATCGAGTCTATGCGACTCAAATCGCCCGGAAAGGCAACAGCACGGCCAATTAACAAGCCGCCCGCGCCAGCAAGTACAATCGCAAATAACTCGGTTGTTCCATGTATTGAAAGCCATCCACCAATTTCGAATAATAGTCCTTTTTCGGCATGTACGGCTAAAAATGCCCCAAGCGGCAGCCCATTCATCATCAACAAGACAATGGTTGGTATGCCAAACATAAAGCCAAGTGCAAAGGCAAGGATAGATACACGACTATTATTTGAAAAAAGAAATGCGGCAAATTCACTGAGGCCATCTGTGTCGTGATCGCCGTAAATGACACTGCGTAAATATTCTTCAGAGGCGGCTGGGGTGCGCCCACTGGCCATGCTCTCATCCATTAAACTGTAAAACCAATCTGGGTTATTTGAAACCAGGACATAGCCAACAACCATACTCATAAAGAACACGAAAGTGGATACGGCCAGATCTTTCCAAGCGCCTTGGACGGCGAGAGGCCAATCTCTGACAAAGAAATTTAATATCCTATCGCCTAATCTGTTTTGAGATCCGTAAATCACATAATAGGCGCGTGTCGACAGGCTTTCCAAATAGGAAATCACGCTTTGGTCCAGTGAGGTTGCACGCGCAACAGAAAGGGAAGATAATGTTGCGCGGTACATACGGGGCAAGGCAATTAACTCCTCATCCGTAAGACCACGCACGGAAGAGACTTCGATACGCGATAAGAGCCGTTCCATCTCTTTCCAGTCGGCTTGTCGTTCTTCGCGGAACCGTTTCGATTTCAGGACAAGACTAGATCGCATTTCGGGCCTTTAATATAAGATAAGTATTTAGAACTTTCATGTTGAGTGTTGCGGGGTCAGCATCAATGACATTTACGCCCATCCGAATAAGTCGTTTCAAAACAAGATCTCTTTCCCGCATAAGGCCATCTCCGATCAAACTTGCGGCGGATTCTTCTGGCGTGCGTGCATCCCGTTCGATGAGGCGATCAAGGGCAGAATTCCTAAAGGCGACAAAAATAACGATATGACGTTTGAGGAGTCTGGCCATGTTTTCAACCATGAGTTCGGCTTGCGTTGAATCAACGAAATCGGTGAAGACAACAATCAGGGTCCGACGTTGCAAATTTTGAGCGAGTTGTGACAGGCCTAACGTAAAATTTGTTTCAGCTGTGGAATAGTCAATCTGAGCTGACACACGACGGATTTGGGAAAAGCTTCGTGTGTTTCCAATGGCCGGGGCATAAAGATAAGGCCTCTCATCAAAGGCATATAGTCCAACCTTATCGCCAATTTTCAAACTGACGAACCCCATTAAAAGCGCCGCATTGAGCGCGCGGTCAAGCTTTGTCATAGCCTCATCTGTTTCGGGGTCACTTGCCTGTTCGGCCATGAGATGGCCTGTATCAAACGCAAAAATTATATTGTGATTGCGTTCCGTTCTGAACTCCCGCGACAATAACATTTTGTGTCGCGCGGAATGTTTCCAATCAATTGAACGTTTATCCATGCCTGGCAAAAACTCTGTTAGCCCGTCAAATTCGGTTCCATCGCCGCGCAATTTCTGAAGCTTTTGGCCGATATAAGCATCTTTGGTAAAAAGTTCAGCAGCCTTATCGCGCACCATTTGTGTGTCCGACGTAATCGGAATTTCAAGACCAAGCGGGTCAATGCGTTGCCGCCAAACAAAACCAAGCGGACCTTGCCACCGCGTCCAAAGTCGGTTGAGCTCTGCTGTGCCTCGTAATTCTGTTCGAATATTGAACAGAGCTATAAACCCGCCCTCACCCTGTCCGGCTTTGGCAATCATAGGCGAAACGCTCAGCCGATCATTTGTTGTTAGTCTTAATTCAGTTTTACGCGGCGGTATGCCTGTCCCAAAATGTGCATTTACGCGGACATCATAATCATGTCCGATTAAGGCAGATTTCGGGGCCTCGAGATCGGGTTCCATTCTTTTGACTGAAGCCGATAAGAGTACATCTAAAACCACCAAACCTAATATGGCCGCAACCCAACCCGCACCTAAAACCCAAAAACTTGGAACGATAATGGCCATTATCAATGTAATGGGCAGGCCAAGTGCCGCGAGTAAGACGGCCCGGACAGTCGGGTATGTTTGTGTGCGGAATTTCAAAAGACTATCTATCTCGGCGCATTTGTTTGCTCAATAACCGCCGTGATGAGTTCATCTGCAGTCCGGCCTTCAATTTCTGCGGCTGGTGATAAGACGGCACGGTGACGCAAGGCCGGAAGTGCGATAGATTTTACATCATCAGGAATGACGTAGTTTCTGCCCTGCAAAGCCGCATAAGACCGCGCAGAACTTGCAATCATCGCGGCCGCACGCGGTGAAGCTCCTGTTTCAAAGAGTGGGTTGTCGCGTGTCCCTCTTACGAGGTCGACCACATAATGCGTGACCTCATCATTGAGATGGATATTTGCAATGACCTTTCGCGCCGAAGATAAAGCCGCTTTCGTCATAACAGTTTTTAAGCCCAGTTCAGCCATAGTAGGCGTCCCACTTCTTTGTCCGTGTTGTTCAACAATTTGAATTTCCTCATCACGATCCGGATAGGACAATATATGTTTAAACAGGAACCGGTCGAGCTGTGCTTCAGGTAGTGGATAGGTCCCTTGTTGTTCGATTGGGTTTTGCGTGGCAACAACCATAAAATTATCGCCTAATGGGAACCTTTCCCCATCAATTGTAACTTGTCTCTCCTGCATGGCTTCGAGCAAAGCAGATTGTGTTTTAGGTGGTGTCCGGTTGATTTCGTCGGCGAGTAACATGTCACAAAAAATTGGTCCCTTAATCAGACTAAATTCATTCGTCTGAAAGGAAAATAAATTTGTACCCAGCAAGTCACCAGGCAATAGATCGGGCGTAAATTGAATACGTCCAAAATCCAATTGTGTGACATGGGCAAAAATTTGAGCCAGAAACGTTTTGGCTGTGCCGGGGACACCTTCCAATAATATATGTCCGCGTGACAGCAAAGCCGTTAGTAAAAGATCGACTGTATCAGCCTGCCCAATAATCACTTTGCCAACTTCATCGCGGATGGATTTGGCGAGGATTTGGACTTCAGTCAGTGGAGTCTCTGTCGGAATGGGATCGCTCATAATATTGAGTCCTTCTGTGTTGTTTCCGTCTTGATCATACTATTGCGCCAGGCTGTGAGAGCCCGTGCATAAGCACCATAGGATTGTGGATTGGCGTTACTGATACTCTGTTTCAAAGCTGCGAAATTGGGACTGATCTCCAACCGTTTTTCGCGACTATCCAATAAGGTTTCAACCGCAGATTCTGACCGACCCTTAAAACCTAATTGTTCAATGACTTGCCGCCTGACGAGATCGGCATAAGCCGCTCCGGTATGCTGCGTCCGGTTTGCTATCTTCATAAATTCCGCAGCGGTTTCGGCCAAACTTACGGGGCCTTGCGCATAATCTGGGCGTTCACTGATAGGGTCACCAAACCGGTTAAATCCCTGCCATCCTATAAGTCCTCCAGCGAGAAGTAGGCATAGGGTGGCGGCCAAAAAAGGTGGTGTCACCATTAATTTAATGATATTTCGGTTTTCCTCTATCCCATGTAAGCTAACATCAAAATCTGCATGGTAAAATTCAGCCTCAGATTCGATTAAAACCTCATCTACAACTCCCAAGGCCAATCTGGCGCTGGTTTGGGTTTGGAAGGCCATTGTATTTAAGAGGTCCGGCTCAGACATCAAAAAGGTTCGGCTATCTTTCAACCTGATGAGAACGGGATGACCATCAATCCGCATAATGACATCATATTCGGGAAGAGGATCTAGTTTTTTTTCAATCTCTTCCTCTTTATTATCTTTCTTTTTGGACTTCTTCTCTTTTGGCGGCTCATAGGTTTCGCCGCGTTCTTCGGCTTGTTTTTTGCGCTCTGCCTCTTTTTGAATTTCTCGCAATTCACGCAATAATTTCCGATAATCCAGCCAACGCGTTTCCAAATCAAAATATTGGAGTGAGTCTATGTCAAGTTTAGACGTATCGGGCAGATTACGATTTTTGATGTCATGGAATTCGATATTTATATTTTGGGAGATATTCTCAACACGTTTTACAACAGGCATATCGTCTAGCAAATAATTATAATTGTTTAATCTATGTAAGCCGTCTTCACTCGTTTTTCTCGCCCAATCTTGTCGCGCTTCCTCGCCTTTTTGAGCTCTCATTTCAGCGACAGACCATTTCGGTAAGATAATGAGTCGTATCTCATTATCTTCAGGGTTTTTTACATCTCTATTTAAACGCGAATATGGACGGGCGGGTGTTAAAATCACAAGCCGGTTATGCTTTTCATAATAAGGTCTATTCCCGCGGGTCTCTGGCGCTAAAAACCCGTTCGCTTTCATATAATCTCGAAGCGGTTTATATCCTACTGCTGAGACGGAGCGAGGCGTTGCTTGTGCAGGTGTTGTTTTACGAAAGTCCTTCGCAAAACCACTCAGGACCAATAAAGCACCAAATGAAAATAGAGCAATTGCGAGCAAAGCAATAAGTGTCGTAGGTTTAAATAAAACCCGACTAATGCCCGTGCGTTTTAGACCGGATTGACGACCCGAGAGGCTATTTGAGAAAAGTGTTTCACGGGCGTTCATCGACGGCGCCTCCGCGCAGACGTTTCCGTTGATTGCCCGGTAAGTTGAGCATAGGCTTGGCGCGCGATATCAAATCCAGATTTTCCGATCGGGTTTCCACCAAAGTGAGAAAGCTCTGACACACCGGCAATGGTTGAGAAGGCTTGCCGGGAATTTTGTGTCAGAATGGAGAGGCTTCCAATTTCACGGGCCGTTAGGGACCTTCGAATGACATTTGGTCGATTGCGGTCAATATCCTGAATAGATCGAAATAAGAGTGTATGGACGGCTTCACCATATTTGCCTTCAGCTGCCAGCCGGTCCACCTCATCCAATAAAATTCGAGCTTGCGCTCTTGCGGGTTCATAGAGCGGTATCTCAGGGTCTTCATGTTTCTCTTTTTTGACAGGTTTTGCAAAACGCGTTTCATAAATGGTACGACCAATCAAATAGAGCATGCTTGCGACTAGGATCCCGATTCCAATCCAAAAGCATAATTCGAGAATGGGAAACAAAATTCTAAATAAGCCTTCAAAAAAATTTCCCCACCATTTAGAAAAAGCTGATCGCGGTTTTGGCGGAATAACGTCAGCAAGATCATATTGGATGGATTCATCTCGTTTCAACTCACGAAAACTATCGCGCAATAAGTCTTCATCATAGATGATCGGATAATCCTCGGCGGACTCTTCTAATTGAACGGAATTGCTGGTCTCGTCTTGTGATGTTTGTGCCCAAGCTTGTGGTGCTAAAAATAGTGTGGATATGATTACAAATAAGCCAATCAGAAATTTACGCGTTTCGGCAATAAAATTGCGCCACTTGAAATTATTCGAGATGCGGGACCACATATGTAAAAATACAAGGTTTCTCCCGGAATGGGGTCGACTTTTAGATGTCTTTAAAGTCACGGCTAAAATCGGTGTTTTCCCTAATGCCTTATAAAAATAATAAGAACCCTTTTCGTGACTTTAACGTGTAAGAAAGGCTCGTCAATGGAGCAAAGTCTAATGAGACAAAAAATCCACAAAAATGGCCGGCAGTAATCCGCGCAATGAATTCCCAACATATATGTTTTCAGATTGTTTTAAGTCATTCAGCACAAGTCTTTTTTCAGAAGCTTCCCCAGTATCAATTAGCGCTTGGCGAAGCACGCCCGGCAAAATGCCCTCATCACGTGGCGGCGTATATAATTGCCCCCCTAATTTTACGAAAATCGACGTGAAACTCCCTTCGCAAATAAAGCTGTCTTCATTTATAAAAATGACTTCTGCAGCGTCTGTCTGTGCGCAAATGCGTGCACGTTCACCCTCATAAAAATCGCGCAAATTTGTTTTTGTTTTTCTATGTTGAACCTCAGCTCCCAATGGATAGCGTGAGAGCGCAAGGCGGACAGGTGTTTTGATCTTGTCAAGCGGCATTGATTTTATGGACAGGCGTCCATGGGTGGCTTCAATTTTTACCCGAGAATCTTTTTTGGGTAAGGACGCTAAAAGCGTTTCAAATTCTTTTTTGACATCATAGCCAATGGCATTTGATAGACGATCAATATGATAGGCCTTACGCGGAATATGTCCATCAGCGTCTAACCTAAAGGTCTCAAACACGGCATCGTCTTCGCGCTCAAAAATTTTGGCCTTTAAGAGGCATTCTTGATACTCATCAGAGCCGTCACTATCGAGTACCACACCCGAGCCTACATCGTATCGCAAGCGATTATCTTGCATTTGAACTGTTCTAATCGCGACTGAAAAACTCGCATCTCCTTGAGGTGAAATATATCCGACGGACCCACAATAAAAATCGCGAGGGCGTGTTTCTAATTCCTCTATAATTTCCATGGCCCTGATTTTTGGTGCACCGGTCACAGATCCACACGGAAAAAGGGATGATAAAATCTCTTGCCATTTTACACCCTCGCGCAATTCACCTGTCACTTGAGACGTCATTTGATGCAATGTGGGATAGGTCTCAAGCGTGAAGAGTTCTGGAACATTTACGCTTCCGGTTTTACTCAGGCGCGATAAATCATTGCGAAGCAGGTCGACAATCATCAGATTCTCAGCTTGCGATTTTGGTTCAGCGCGCATGTCTTCGAGTATTCTGGCGTCATCATCTCCTCTGGGCCGGGTGCCTTTCATAGGGCGCATGCGCAAGGTTGAACCACGCTTTTCAAAAAATAATTCCGGCGAGAAGCTCACAAGTTTAATATCGTTCAATGCGATGACTGCGCCGTAGCGACCGGGTTGTTGTCGACGATAAGCCGCATAAAGCTGTGTTGGTGATACATCGCTTGTGGCGTGCATCGGAAATGTCAAATTGACTTGGTAACAATCTCCACTTTCAAGATAAGATTGAACCTTATTAAACCGAGATAAATATTCGTCTTCCGTCCAGGACGGGACAAATTTAAGGTCTGGCTTTTTTCGTGTATAGAGAAAGGACGCGGGAGGATGTTTGTCAGGGGTGTCAAAGACACCCAAATGGATGAGAGGCGCTTTTTTGGGCGATTGAAATTTTGCCTCTAAGGCATGTCCAAGTTCATAAGATAAGGCGCCTGCCAACCAATAGCCATCTGCTATGGCGGCGTCGATCTCGGCAAAGGCTTTTGGAATATCCTCGCGTGTCTGCGCTGAAATAATGCGTTTCGGATTGCGAAAGACAAATTGTTCTCCGCTTCCTTGATCGTCTAAAAAGACAAACGACATCGTTAAAAAGTAAAGCCCGGAATGAGGTCAGCATAATAGGCATTTTTGCTTTTTAAAACAGATTCACTTTCTCCCTCGACGGTCCGGCGAAAGCTGACCGCTGCTCCCGGTGCAATTTGACCCAACAGCCATAAATCCGCCTGTATTATTTGTAGGGCGCGTGCATACCCACCCGTGCAATGACCGTCTGCTAAAGCCAGGATAGGTTTCCCATCAGGCGGGACCTGTAAAGTCCCAGGTAGCATCGGGCTACTCGTCATATTAGCTGGCTTAATCAAGGGTATCCTGTCGCCTTTGAGCCGGCTTCCCATCCGGTCCGTTGCAGATGTTGCATAGAACGGGGTTGTGAATAAATACCGCTTACCCTCATTAGAAATGAGATCCCATTCGGGTCCAGGCCGCGCCCGTAAGACAATGTGATTTGAGAGGCGCGGGACATGGCCAATGGGTAACTTTGTCGGCGGACCATATGGTTTACCTATCTCAATAACATCGCCGGTTTTTAAGGGACCTCCATCTAAACCTCCAATACTGGCTGGAAGATAGGTCGAAACAGATTCCATAAACGGCTTTGCTTTTATGCCGCCGGCAATCGCTATATAGGATCGACACCCCGCCCGGGTGAAACTCAGTGTTAAAATGTCGCCCTTGTCGATTTGAACAGCCTTATGCATTGGGAAATTCAATCCCTGATTTTGCGCCCACATTTCTGCGCCAGAAATCGCGATGGTCGATTTTTGTTCAAATTTGAGATGTAGCCCGCCCAGAGCACATTCCAATGCAGGCGTATTCCAAGGATTTCCAACCAAGTGATTTGCGATTGCAAAAGATAATTTGTCCGCCGCTCCGCCGCCTGGAATACCTTGATGCCGATGGCCCGGACGACCCGCATCCATGATCAACGTTTGGGTGCCGGAATGTAGCGTTCTAATACTCATTGCGGCATAAACCTTATTTGATCTCCCGCCTTCAGCAGAAAGGGTGTCTTGCGGTTTGCGTCGAATATAGACAGCGGTGTCCGTCCAATAATTTGCCACCCGCCGGGACTTTCAAGACCATATATGCCCGTTTGCCAATTCGCGATGCCTATGCTCCCAGCGGGTACTTTGGCACGCGGTGTTTCAAGCCGCGGGTGATGAAGGGATTTGGGCGCGGGTGATAAAAAGGTAAAACCAGGAATAAACCCCATCATACAGACTTGGTAAGCCTCAGCGCTGTGACGTTTAATGACCTCTGTTTCACTTAATCCTGACGCTTCGCAAATCACGGCCATATCTGGACCGTCCGGCCCGCCATAATGGACAGGAATGTCAATCGTCTTGGAATTGGGTTTTGGCTTCGCAGATTTTTTTGCCAATTGGGCTTTCACTTGGCTTTCAATAAAGGACATAGAATGACGACCAAGATCAAATACGCAAAGCAGCGAGTCATATCCGGGTACAACTTCTGTAAAGTCACCACTCTCACGCAATCGTGCCGAGAGGTCGTGAATTCGGTCACTGATCTCAAGTGAAAATTCTGTGCTCGGCCACTGCAAGAGTAAAGCGTGATCGCCATAGGCGCTTAATTGGGGTGTCATGTAAACGCCTCTATTTTCAGCCCGGCCTCTTCCAAAGCACGTCTTGCCAATTTGGCTGTTTGAACAGCACCCGCACTATCGCCGTGAACACATAAGGACCGTGTCTTGAGATCCAACATCTTTCCAGACTGTGTTTTGACCTGCCCAGACAAGGTGAGCGACAAGGCTTGTTCAATACGCTCCTTTTGATCGGTCAGGACCGCGCCCTCAATTTTGCGAGATAGGAGATGACCGTCATCTGTATAGCGCCGATCAATAAACCCTTCCGCGACAAAATTAAGATCAAACTGTTTTGCAGCTGTCCCAAATTCTGAATTTGGAGCCCCCAAAAGTGAAAGACCCAATTCCATTTTCGCCACGACTTCCGCGATTAATTTGGCCTTATAGTCGTCAAATACAGCGTCATTATATAACGCCCCATGCGGTTTAACATATCGGAGTTGCGTGCCCAGTGATGCGCAAACTTCAACAAGATCAGATATTTGCGAATATAGACTTTCTTTGAGCGCGGTCGCTGTAATATCATCGCCAAGCACCAAACTTTGTCGTCCGAAATTTTCCCTATCAGGAAAGGCAGGGTGGGCCCCAATCGCAACATTTTCTTGCGTCGCCTGACGCGCCGTATTGCGCATCGTCTCAATATTTCCTGCGTGGCCGCCACAGGCGATATTTGCGCTGGTTATGGCTGATAAAATGGCGGTTTCTGACGCGATCCATTCGGGGGTATCCGCCTCACCAATATCAGCATTTAAATCGAATGACGTCATAGATTTTCGCTTACGCTATATTTTGCGAGACATGAAGTCAGAATGCTCGTATTTGATCAGATGGGTTTAAACAGAATTCCCGCAAGCAAAAGCGCTTGACCACGCCCATTGAAAATTATGCCCGCCTAAATGTCCTGTGACGTCGACGACTTCCCCTATGAAATATAGGCCAGATACAGATTTGGCTTCCATAGTTTTGGATGAGAGTTCATTTGTGTCCACGCCGCCGCGTGTCACTTCTGCTTTTCTATAGCCCTCTGTGCCTGCAGGGCGAATATGCCAATCCGAAATTTGTAGGGCCAGATTTTGTAACTCGCGGTCGGGCATGTCAGCGAGGTTTCGATAGGAAAAATTCTCGGCAAGGTGTTCTGCCAGCCGTGTCGGTAAAAATTGGCTTAGCCATTTTAAAGGCGTGAGTTTTGGCGTTGCCGCTTTCGCTTGGCGCAATTCACTTAACGGGTCGCGCCCGGGTAGCATATTGACCGATATCGCTTCGCCAGCATTCCAATAAGAGCTAATTTGTAAGATTGCTGGCCCTGATAAACCGCGATGTGTAAAGAGCATGGCTTCATCAAACGCAATGCGGTCATTTTTAATGATCGTCTCAAGACTTACGCCAGATAAAGCCGCGATTGGTGTCTTTAATTGATCTGTGAACGTCAGAGGAACGAGGGCGGGAACAGGCGTAATGACATTTAACCCAAATTGTTTCGCAATTTTATAGCCAAAACTGGTTGCACCCATTTTGGGAATAGACGGTCCACCGCACGCGATTACAACTTTTTTGCAAGAGACTGTGTTATACTCGGTTGTGACGGCAAAGCCGGACCCGAATTTTTCAATCCCCTTTATTGAAGTGCCAAGTCGAAACACATTGCCTGCGCGTTCACATTCGAGAATTAACATATCAATGATGGCCTGAGATCGCTGGTCACAAAAAAGCTGACCCTTTGTTTTTTCATGCCAGGTAATATTGTGCCTCTCGACCAGCTCGATGAAATCCCATTGCGTGTAGCGGGCTAAGGCGGATTTCGCGAAATGTTCGTTTTCAGATATGAAATTCTCAGCTCCGCAATACAGATTTGTAAAATTGCAGCGTCCACCTCCACTAATTCTGATTTTTTCACCGACACGTTCAGCGTGGTCAATGAGGAGGACGGATTTGTTGTTTTGCCCCGCTATGGCGCCGCACATCATCCCGGCCGCCCCAGCGCCTATAATGACGACATCAAAGTCCATCAAGCTCACCGCTTTTTTGCATAAGAGCCAATTTGTAAATTGCTGAAACACCAAGAGAATGCCGGATTTCGCCAGCATCGACGGCAGCAACCGCATCATCCAAGCTGATTTTCATGACAGTGATATCTTCGCTACTCTCAAGGTCTTTTTCGCCAGCTTTTAGTCCCGTGGCTAGAAAAATATAGGCACGCTCATCCGTGACTGAATTTGATGTTTCTAACTCGACAATTTGCGTAAACTTTTCAGCCTTAAAGCCTGTTTCTTCTTTGAGTTCCCGAGCAGCCGTTTCAATAGGATCTATGTCAGGTGATCCACCGCCAGCCGCGATTTCCCAACTATAAGTTTCCGAACTCACCCGGCTTTGGCCAACCAACCAGATATGCCCATTTTCATAGGGAATAATGCCGATGGCCAGGTTTTTGAAATGAACCAAACCATAATGTGCAGGCCTGCCATTGGGATCCTGTGCTGCAATGAGATTTACATCTATCCAGTCATTTTCAAAGACAGATTTGCGCTGTCCCAATTTCCAGGCAAAGGGTTTTCGAGGCAGTTTCATGCGACGCCGATAGCAGTGGTGCGCGCAAGATAAAAGGACCCAGCTGAGAGTCGAAGATTTTTAAAATTTTATGAAAAATTATCCATAAATCTAAAACGAATAAAAAATGTTCCGTCATATAGTTTGAATTCAATTTAGCGATTTTAAGATGGGCGCGGATTGGTGAAAAGAATGTTCAACGCAACGCGACATCGATACAAATTCTTGCACTATTTTGTTGCTATATTTTTTGTCGCCTTATTAACCTCTGCAGCGCCAACCCAAACATTTGCGGCGGACAAAGACTGGACCTACCACGATTATAAACAAAGCCTGTCCCATATCGAGCGATCACCTGCGCTTGTAAGGGCCATTGATAATGCAATCGACACCCTTCCTGTTGGCACGACGACTAAAACGGAAATTGATCTTAGGCTTTGGCAGCTTGATATCTTGGTCAAGCTCAATCAACCGCAAGCCGCCACCACGACCGCGTCAGAAATCTATACAACATATGATCGGAAGATGTTTGATAGTGAAGAAAATTATGGACGCACAATGTATCAGATTGTGGAGTCTCTGGCCAAGACGGATCAACTTGATATTCCCTATAAAATTATTCAACATCTGCGTGAGAGCGTTTATAATGATCCGAGCGATTTCCTAACCTATATCATCGATAAATCCCTCATCGAGGTATATATAGAAACCTATGATTATGAGCGCGCCTTAGATGTGGCCTTATCTGTTCTGAGTAATCCGACTTATGAAGATATTGAATATGCGAAAACGTCACGACCATCACTCTTAAATGAGGTAGCGTTCCTCTATAACCGTCTCGGTGATGGCGAAAATGCTCTGACTTATTTGGCGCTGGCAACAGACTCGTTTGAAAGCCAAGACCTCTCGCCGACACAACTTATCAAAGCACGTGCCAGAAGTAGCGGAAACCGAGCACGGTCCTATCTCTTATTGGGAATGTATGCGGAGGCAGAAGATTTGGCCCGTATCACGCTAGAGGGCGGACAGAGTTTGGGCGAGGATTATATGATTGCTTTGGGGCATCGTCTTATGGGGAGTGCGGCTTATAAACTTGGTAAATTTGACGCGGCAAATATATCTTTGAAACAAGGTATAGACCTTGCAGAGAAAAATAATCTCGTCGTGATGAAGAAACCACTTTATCGGGACTATTCATTGTCACTTGAAGAAGCAGGACAATATCAAGAGGCTCTCATTTGGAAGAAAAAATTATACCAATTAGAACTTGATATTCATGACGCGCTTCATACGACCCGAGAAGAATTAAGCAATGTCGAATTTGAAGCTTTGAAGTCTCACCAAGAAATTGTGAAGCTTAGAAAAGAATTTGATCTTCATCGTGAAATATCCAGAAAAGACAAAAATCTCCAAAAGCATTTAATGATTACTATTGTTTCGCTTTTGGCCGGAGCAGGCTTTCTGATTTGTTTGCTCGTCTATATGCGTAAGACCCAAAAAATTCTGCGTGAGAGTGAACGAGATGCGCAAAGTGCGAATAGAGCCAAAAGTGAGTTTTTAGCCACAATGAGCCATGAAATCCGGACGCCTATGAATGGGGTTTTGGGTATGGCGCAGGTTCTTGAGAAAACAAAATTGACCGATCAACAAAGATTCTATGTCGATATCATGTCGAAATCGGGGGCCAATCTTCTGGCAATCATCAATGACATTTTGGACTTCTCTAAGATCGAAGCCAAAAAATTGAAACTATATGAAGATGCGCATGATCTCGATCAGCTGTTAAAAGATGTCGTTGCCTTATTAGAGTTGCGTGCAAAAGAGAAATCAATAGATTTAAGATATTCATATCAGGCTGATTTCCATCACATTTTTATCTTTGATGATCACCGGATTCGACAAGTTGTTACGAACCTTATTGGCAATGCAATTAAATTTACATCAGAGGGCCATGTTGATGTAAGTGTAACGGGTGAGGTAAATCAGAGTAATACACGCGGTAAAATTCGAATTTCAATTTCTGATACTGGGATTGGAATCTCAAGAGAAAAATTAAGCGTCATATTTGATAAGTTTACGCAGGCTGAGAGTTCAACAACCCGAAAATATGGCGGTACGGGTTTGGGTCTAGCAATTTCCAGAAAACTGGTTGAAGCCATGGGCGGCAAGCTCTCTGTTTCATCAGAAATTGGAAGGGGGTCAGATTTTCATATTGACCTTGAATTTGACGCTGCCTCTGAGCCGATCAACAGGTTTGAGCGCCGCATGGGCGCCGAGATATCACAAGATATTTCAGCCACTCCAAATTTGACCAAAGTGTCGCCGCCGACACAGCAAAGCGTGAGCGCAAATGTAAATAAGATATCAAACGATGTAGAATCTGGTCCTGCTGCTTCTGAGAATGAGAAATCAGAAAATAAGGTCTCGGGCTTAGGCAAAAAGGTCAAAATATTGATTGTTGAAGACAATGAAATTAATCAAACGGTTATCAAGACCATGTTGTCCCACCCCCGACTTGAATTGATTTGTGCAGATAATGGAAAACAAGCGGTTGAGGCTTTCTCGGCCCAGACATTTGATCTGATCCTTATGGATATTTCAATGCCCGTTATGGACGGCGTAACGGCAACAAAGCTTATTCGACAAAAAGAAGCTTTGGAAAATCGCAAACCAACGCCGATTATTTGTCTGACAGCCCATGCCATGAAAAAGGATAGGGATGCGTTCTTAAAGGCAGGTATGGATGATTATCTTCCTAAACCCATTGAGAAATCCAAACTTCTAAAATTAATGCGTGTTTGGTTACACCCCAATGCCCGTGCGGCTTAATGAATGGGTGCGAGCCTCGAAATTAAATTTTCAGATATTGGGTTTGAACGCGGGTCAAACCTGTCGATCACATTACATTATCACCATGATAAATGACCAAAAGTTTATTCTGACTTTATAGTTTTTTCCTATATGTAGACTGGAAATGTGCGTCTCAGGGACGATGGACGCGTATAAAATTCCCAAGGGATTGGGTTTAAATTTTACAAAAGGATGTCCCAAATGGCAGATCTAAATCTCGGGCGCAAAGTAATGATGACGGGTTTTATCACCGCAATGGCGATAGGCATGTCGGGCTGTGCAACTGGCGGCTCTAATGTCATTCCGATAATTGATGCACCTGACACACCTAAACTCCGCGCAGATCTTTCGCAGTGCCAATCGCTGGCCGCGCAATATCAGAGCCGCGGAAATGATCAAGCCACGGCCGTTATTGTTGGAGCTGGCATAGGCGCTTTGACAGGCGCAACGATTAATAATCGCCGCGGCAGGAGCCTTGACGGCGACGGCGCATTGATCGGCGGCGCGATTGGCGGTGCAGCCGGGTTTGGATATGACGCCAATAGAACCCAAAACAAACAAGAAGACATCGTCTATCGTTGTATGGTCGGACGCGGCTATAGAGTTCTCGCCT
>CAYTLJ010000010.1:28070-29180 GCA_964438555.1 uncultured Algimonas sp. | reverse complement strand
ATCACTTTTTGTCTCGGCAAGAAAATCGCGAAGAGTTTTTTATAGAATTGGAAAAATTCCTGCAAAAAGCGAATGGCACGTCTGAGTTTATGGCGAAGTGAAGCCTTGTTAAGCGGAACAGCTAGCACCGCCCAAGACACAAAATTTTGAGCAATGCGGGTGATTGAGGGCTACGGGACCCAGACTTTCAGTTAAGGTTTTACCTGTCTCAAATTGAGGATCGTCCCATAAAAGCGTACAGGCAAGGACCACGGGTCTGTCTTCGCCTTTGCGCCTCACAATCATACGTGAGCTACTGCACATCATACTATCTGGATGAACATCTAATATACTCCAGCAGGCCACAGAAACTTCCGGGACATCTACTTTTTCGTCCATTTCAGGAAAGAGAATGGTTTGCGCTGGATTATGGGCGTCTATATCCCAGCCTTGATCATTTATCAGCTTTTCATAACCCGCGCGCGCCGTCGCATCATTTTCTGAAAACATGGCGCGGCCGGCAATATGGAGATCAAATTTGTGCTCTGTGAGCCAAGCCATGCCTTTTAAAGCGATTTCAAAACTTCCATTTCCACGTTCCTCGTCATGTCCTTGAGGCGAAAAATGATCAAGGCTGACACGAAGGGTCATTTTGCCAGGGAAACGTTCTTGCAAGTCAAGGAGACCTGCTTGGACACGTTTACGCATCATTGGCTTCATCGCATTGGTTAAAACCAGAAGGGAGTGTCCGCGCTCGAGGGCCATTTCTGATAGGCGAATGGCATATGGGTTGAGATAGGGCTCTCCGCCGGTAAAGGCGATTTCAATTTTCCCCATGCCTAATGCGTCAATCTCATCGAGATAGGGTTCCATATCGTCTGGCGTTAGATAGATGAAATGATCGGCCGTGGGTGAGCTTTTAATATAGCAATTCGCACATTCGATATTGCACTGCGACCCTGTATTAAACCAAAGCGTTTCCATCTTTTTGAAAAAGACTTGCGCACGCTTTTCACCCTTCGCTGTAATACGAGGATCTTGGAACTTTTTGGGGTCAATTATAACATTCATGAAGGCCTCTTAGCGGCAAAATCAAGCGGTGTCACACACATATGCGTGAAGGATTGGTGA
>CAYTLJ010000010.1:0-27970 GCA_964438555.1 uncultured Algimonas sp. | reverse complement strand
GATTAAACCCGAGTTCCATCGGGCTTGATCCGGAAAACTTCAGCCATTATTTCATCGCTTAGAGCCTTGGACGCGACATCGTCTTTTACAATTTTACCCGCATTTAGGACCCATATATGATCTGCATATTTGCGCGCGAGCTTGAGGTCATGAAGGGCGATAATAATCAGGCGACCACCTTTTGATTGGGATTTCAAAATATCCATAATGGCGATCTGAAAATATGGATCCAGCGCCGTGACAGGCTCGTCAGCCAGAATAAGAGGCGCATCTGTTGCCAAGGTTCGTGCAAGATGAACGCGCATTTTTTCACCACCTGAAAGCGAGCCAAATTCCCGATCGGAGAATGCGTCAACCTCGCATATAGACAGGCTGTTTTGGATAATCTTGTGATCATTCTGGGTCAGTTTTGAAAAACGCCCAATAAAAGGCGTGCGACCGAGCGCTACAACATCACCGACCAAACGCCTGTCAGGTGCTGTTGAATTTTGCCCGAGATAGGCGAGGGCGCGGCTTCGCGACTTTGGGTCTTTGGGTAGGTTCACCTGCCCAGAATGGGGTATTAATCCCGCAATGGCTTTAAGCAGGGTGGATTTCCCAGACCCATTTGGGCCAATTAATGCAATTAGCTGGTTAGGTTCACAGCTTGTCGTGATACCGCGTAAAACCTGTTTGTCGCCATAAGAGGCAGATATATTTTCAAGCGCCAATGTCATGCTTGTCTCCAAGCAAGCCAGAGGAAGAAGGGAACGCCAATGAGCGATGTTGCAATACCAAGATATAATGGTGTCCCGGGGCCTGAAGTAATCCGGATGAGCGTATCTATGAGAACAAGAAAAACCCCGCCACCCAAGGCTGAGAGCGGGATAAGGTGAGCTTCATCAGGCCCAGTTAAAAACCGAAGAATATGCGGAATAAAGAGACCGACAAAACCAATTGCGCCAGCAACAGCAACGCCTGCACCAATTGAAAGGGCGCATCCGGCAACTAATAAAAACTGCGTCGTCCCTATGGAAACACCAAGACTTCTGGCCGTGTCCTCGCCTAATCCTAACACACGTAAGGCTGGGCCGATTAATATGAGACAGACCAGTCCGAGAGCCGTCAAAGGCCCGCTAATCAGAACATCTTGCATATCCGCATGTTTTAAAGAGCCCATAAGCCAATAAACAAGCTCTGACAGGGCCCATGGATTGGGCGCAAAATTCATGACTAAACCCGTGAGTGCTGTCGCCAAGGCGCCTATGCCTATCCCTGCCAAAATCAGACCAGATGCGCCCGGTTTTCGCCTTGAAAAACTAGCCATGAGGACCGCACCAAATAGGGCAAATAGGATTGCCGCAGGTGTTACCATTGCCGACCATCCAAAATAAAGCGCAAGCACAGCGCCTAATGCGGCGCAGGACGAAAACCCTAATAATCCGGGGGCCGCCAAGGGATTTCTGGTATATCCCTGCAAGGCGGCGCCTGAGGCCCCAAGCCCAGCGCCGACAATGAGCGCCAATAGGGTGCGCGGCAGACGAATATTTTGCGCAATCACGATGATGTCTTCATCGCCTTTGCCAAAAAGTCCTGAGAAAATATCTGAAAATGCGATGTGGCTAGGTCCAAAATATAAGCTTATGATCACGCTCACCCATAAGGCTAAGATCAAGCTGATATACCAGGACCGCAATGTCATAGCTTTTGCAAGCCTTCTGAAAGTAAGATTGCAGCCTCTACAAGTGCGGGCCCAGCACAGGGCCAGTATTTTCCCGGGATATGAATTTGTGGAATGGTTTCAAGCTTTTCAGACAATGCTGCATGTCGTGTAAGCCGGTCAGAGACACCAATATAATTCGACTCTAGGAAACTCGTCACAATAATGTCGGGTTTGAGGTTTATGAGCATCTCGATATCCGGTGTCTGCCAGCCAGGATGTTTTATGATATTAATACCGCCCGCAGCTTGAATAACCTCGTCCACAAAGGTGTTTGGACCTGCCGTTCCACCCGCTCGATTCAAATAAAGAATAAGCGGCGGGTTATCTGGTGTTTGAAGTGCGTTTAGCCGAGATTTGAACCGTGGAGACGGATCTTCGATGTCTAACGCTTGCGAAAGTTCTGCTAGGTTTTGCCAAACCGTGTCGAAGTCTTCGCCCCATTTTAGATGTATATCCGAATTTGCAATGGGCGTCGGGTCAGGGCCTGTTATAATTTTTGAGCCGCGATAAGCGGCAAGGGTTTCCAGATTTGGATTGACCTGTGGGTAGGCGGTTTTGTCGTCTAATAATGAGAGCGACGAATTAGCTTGCCATGAAAACGCGCCATATTGCGCGCTTAGTTCTGGTAGAGATAGAAGATAGCTATCTGAGCACAGCGTTGTGCTCACAAGCTGGTCTTCACCAAGCTTTTTTGCGGCGGGTGAACAACTTGCAAGACCAAGTCCTAGAAAAGCCCCCGAAATCGTGATGAGAGCGTTTGTGAATTTGTCCTTCAGTCTCAGTGTTCACTCTCGGCGACTTGAGCGAGGTAATTCCCATATCCTGATTTTTTGAGAGGGGCTGCTAAGGTTCGAAGTTCGTCTTTGGTCAACCAGCCTTGGCGGTAACTTTCGACTTCGGGACAGCAAATCCGTATACCTTGACGATCTTCAATAACGGCTACAAATTGCGCAGCAGCTAGAAGCGAACGATGTGTTCCTGTGTCGAGCCAGGTTGTTCCTTCATCAAGGAGTTCAACCCGCAATTCACCACGATTTAGGTAAATCTCATTAAGGGCTGTAATTTCCAATTCTCCGCGGGCGGATGGCGTCACGGTCTTGGCATATTTCGGAGCATGTTCATCATAGAAATAGAGGCCGGTAACCGCATAATTAGAGGCGGGGTTTTCAGGCTTCTCAACCAGAGAAATAGCGTTCATATTTTCATCAAATCCGACAACCCCGTAATCTGATGGGTTTTTAACATGGAAGCCGAAGACGGTTGCGCCGCCCGTATCTTTGACCGAGCGCTTAATGGTTTGTGCAAAACCAGCCCCAAAGAACAGATTATCGCCCAGGATAAGAGCGGATGGTGCGCCGTCCAAGAAGTCTTCTGCAATGATGAGGGCTTGGGCCAGACCATCAGGGGAGGGTTGCACAGCCCATTCGATGTTTAGGCCCCAATTTTTACCGTCTCCAAGTAATTTTTGAAATTGAGCTTGGTCATGTGGAGTTGTGATCATCAAAATGTCGCGAATACCCGCTTGGACGAGGACTGACAGCGGATAATAGATCATAGGTTTATCGAAAACCGGCATGAGTTGTTTGCTAACGGTAATTGTAGCTGGATGCAGGCGAGAGCCCGTTCCACCCGCCAATATTATACCTTTGCGAGGTTTCGAGTTACTCATCTATTCGCTCCTGTAAGGCGGCTGCGAGTCCATTTTGCCAATCCGGCAATGGATGGTGAAAATTACGTTCAAAACTATCAGTATTAAGGACTGAATAGGAAGGTCTTTCTGCGGGTGTGGGGTATTCACTGGTTGGAATTCGCTCCACATACACATTTTTGTCGACGGTTTGGAAAATTGAAACGGCAAAATCAGCCCAACTAATGGGTTCACCCCCACCCGTGACATGATAGATTCCGGTCTCACAATCGGGTTCATTGGCAAGTATTTCGGCGGCTTTGAGGGTTGCTAGGGCAAGGTGACCTGCATAGGTCGGGCGTCCGATTTGGTCGTCAACAACGCGTAATGCATCACGCGTCTCAGAGAGTCTGAGCATTGTCGTCAAAAAATTCTTTCCTGACCCGTCAAAGACCCAGGAAGTTCTTAGAATTAAGGCGCGCGCACCAGATTCTAAAATAGCGAGTTCGCCGTCCAGTTTTGACGCGCCATAAATGCCTAATGGGTCTGTATCATCATCAGGTTGATAAGGTTGGTGGCCATCCCCCGCAAAAACATAATCCGTCGAAATGTGAATAAGCGGAATATTATGTTTGGCGCAGGCCCGCGCTATCGCCGCAGGTGCGGTAGCATTCACGGCATAAGCTGTATCCGCGTCGGTCTCGGCTTGATCAACTGCCGTATAGGCAGCAGCAATAATTAGAGCATCAATATCTGACGGCAAGGATTCAATTTTTGAAGATATCAAATCGCGAGAGCTTGTTAGGTCAAGCGCGTTCCGGTCAAGCGCCACTATATCATGGCCCGACTCTTTCCCTTCGCGTAAAAGGGCACGAGCGAGTTGCCCGGTTTTACCGATAATCGCCAGGCGTAGCGACATTAGTCGTCTTTGCCCTCAAGTCCGAGACGGGCTCCAAACATGTCAGCTTTGACGAGCGGGCGCCACCACGCTTCATTTTCAAGATACCAATGGATAGTTTTTTCAAACCCTTCATTCCAAGACACTGAAGGTGTCCAATCGAGATCATTTTCGATCTTGCTCGCGTTAATGGCATAGCGATTATCATGACCTGGACGGTCTGTGACGAAAGTGATGAGCTCTTCATGTTTAAACTCGTCATCGACGCGCTGATCCATCAAGCTACAAATGGTTTTTACGAGTTCGATATTGGTGCGCTCATTATTGCCGCCAATATTATAGGTTTCACCGATTTTTCCTTTTTCAAGAACTGTCAATAGGGCGTCAGCATGGTCATCAACATAGAGCCAGTCTCTGATATTTTCACCGGTTCCATAAACTGGGATTGCGTTGCGGTGCAGGGCCTTGAGGATAACAACTGGAATAAGCTTCTCAGGAAATTGATAAGGTCCATAATTATTGGAACAATTTGTGATCAATGTGGGCAAGCCATAGGTGCGTGCCCATGCCCGAACCAGATGGTCAGACGCGGCCTTTGAAGCGGAATAAGGAGAAGACGGATCATAGGATGTTGTTTCTTCGAAAGCCGGATCATCCAGTTCCAAATCTCCATAGACCTCGTCTGTCGAAATATGATGGAAGCGGAAATTGTCCTTTTTTGCGCCAGACAATCCATTCCAATAAGACCGAGCGGCATGTAAAAGATTAAAGGTACCGATCACATTGGTTTGGATAAATGTTCCAGGATTGTCGATTGATCGATCAACATGGGACTCTGCAGCCAAATGCATGATCGCATCGGGTTCATGACGCTCAAATAGAGCCATCATCGCCGGGCCGTCATTAATATCCAGTTTTTCGAAAACATAATTGGGATTATCAGCGACAGATGCCAGCGAGTTTAAATTCGCAGCATAAGTCAAACAATCAATATTTACGACATTATGTCCGTCAGCAATGGCCTGTCTAATGACGGCGGATCCGATAAAACCCGCGCCTCCGGTAACGATGATTTTCATTATTAGCTCTCGTAAGTGAAAGGATTGTTGAATTTTGCAAAAGTTTGCGCCCGCAGATCTTTATCTGACAATGTCACATTGTCCGTATCTGCGCCCCAGTCAATAGCCAAGTCTGGGTCATCCCATGCCACAGCGCCATCACAGTCTGGGGCGTAATAATCAGTGCACTTATATGTGATTTCTGT
Organism: uncultured Algimonas sp.; assembly: GCA_964438555.1. Classification (GTDB taxonomy): domain Bacteria; phylum Pseudomonadota; class Alphaproteobacteria; order Caulobacterales; family Maricaulaceae; genus Litorimonas. The sequence goes on along the minus strand of CAYTLJ010000010.1, from coordinate 22,479 downwards.
ATCATTCATAAGGGTTCGAAAACCATGCAAAAATCCACCGGGAATCCATATTTGCTTATCATTTTCAGCGGTCAATTTGACGGCCACCCATTTCTTATAGGTTGGCGATCCTATGCGTGCATCGACGGCTACATCTAAAAGGGCTCCCCGTGTACACCGGACAAGTTTGCCTTGCACATGCGGCGGCGTTTGAAAGTGTAAGCCGCGAATGGTGTCTTTTTTTGCTGAGAGTGAAAAATTGTCCTGTACGAAACCTGGATCAAAGCCAATTTCATCTTGGAGAACCTGCTTTTTATAGGTCTCCATGAAATACCCACGGGCATCGCCATATCGACGAGGCGTAATAATCACGACATCCTTTATGGCTGTGTGTTCAAGTTTCATGATAGGTCCCTAGAGAATACAAGGCAATTGCACCCATGACGGGGCGGCTATTAACCCTTGCTTAACGCGGCTTCAACCTAGAAGATTTTCTGAATTCAGCCATCTCGGTCATGTTTTGGGGATGAATCGCGATTAATAGTTTTCGTGATAAGCAGAATTATCTTATCTTTTCCTAAGTTATGCCATTTGCCCTTACATAATCGCTCGGCTGGGTTCGTTTTGTGTACAAAAGGTGAATTTTTTCACGCCAACTCAAAAACTGGACAGTTGCGGACTTGAAGAGTCATATTGGCTTAAGTATGGGGCGCTAAATATGGTCAGTTTTTGATCATTGAATCAAAGCTAGCAGGCAATTTGAATGTCAAAACGACCCGTCATAGTCCATTTTCACCTGTTTAAGAATGCCGGAACCTCGGTTGACCGCATATTGCAACGTAATTTTGGCGATCGTTGGATTGAAATAGAGGGGCCAAACAATAAAAAGCTCACGCAAGACGCCTTAATCGACTTTATCCGAGAAAACCCACAATATGATGCGATAAGTTCCCATACAGCCGTTGTCTCAGTTCCACAATATGATGATATAGAAATTGTTCCAATATTCTTCTACCGACACCCTATTGACCGCATTCGATCTGCTTACGATTTTGAACGAAAACAAGACTCTCAAACGCCAGGGTCAATAAAAGCCAAAGAAGGTGATTTTAGATATTATATGGATTGGCGTTTAACGACCCCGAACCCATGGCCGATTAAGGATTTTCATACCTTTCGCCTCAAAGATTTTCATGATTTTACGCCAGCAAAACAGACGCATTTATTTGAACCTAGAGCGGTTGCAGCTTTAAAGGCTTTTCCTGTGGTGGGCCTTGTAGAAAATTTTGATAAATCTATGTTGGATTATCAAGATTTTATAAGACCATATTTTAGCCATTTTGAAGCGATTAGCGTACATGCAAATGTAACATCTAAAGGGCGCTCCGTAGAGGAAAATGTTGTGCGTTTTGGTGACCGGATCGGAGACGAAACTTTCCAGTTACTTTTAGAGTTGAATAAGCTAGACCTTGATCTCTATAAAATGGTCAAGTCTAACTACTTTTAGCCTTGGTCATAAGAGATCAGAGATCAGATAAACAATAAGAGTTAGAGCGCGTGTCCGGACATACAAAACCAATTATTCAGCTCGTTATTGGAGTCCATCGTTCGGGGACGTCTGTAACGACGCAAGTCCTGTCCGTTTTGGGATATGATTTGGGTCGAACATTGATGTTGCCGGCCTTTGATAATCCGAGAGGGTTTTGGGAAAATTCGAAAGTTGTAGAGGCGCATGATAGGTTGTTTCAGGCCTTAGGTGTGGATTGGACGACGGCTGCAACGCTCACAAAAAACTGGCACAGGACGAAAGCGGCTGACAAGGCTGTAGACGAGCTCATAGGCATTTTAACTGAGGATTTTGACAAATCGTCCAACAAATTGATTAAAGATCCGCGTCTAGCCTTGTTACTACCGATATGGCCGAAAATAGCGAAAAAAACCGGCCATGATCTTCACGTTCTAGGCGCTTTGCGTCGACCATCACGAATTATCGCTTCAGTTGCAAAACGAAATGACATTTCAAAAACTAACTCTGAGCTAATCGTTTCATCTCAAACCTCCGTTATGGGCGATGTTCTCGACTCTTATTCGCCGCCCGTGATTTTATTCGAAAAATTGACAGGTTTGGGTGCAACTGAGATTGTAAAAGAGCTTAAAAAGGCTTTGCCTCATCTCAAAATCAGGGCCTCCAAGTCCCTCGTGGATATGATTGATCGCATCGTTAGTGAACGGGTGTCAGACGGTGAGGAGGAAGACCAAGACTATGACAAGATATTATTGCAAAACAAGTCGAAATTATTTGTCGATTGGTCAACCGCCCGAACTTATATTGATACCGTAAAATTTGATAAGGCTTCATTTAAGAACAGAAAAAGCCTTTTACCAAAGTCTACCAAACAATTTTTAGTCTCTAAGACGCGATTGGATGCTTTAAAACGCGCTGAAGAACAAAAGGATAAACTTCTTACAGATTTTGAAAATCTCGAAACCGAAATTAAAGACCGAAAATATGAATTAGAGGTCAACCGGACAAAACTTGAACGCGTGACAGAAAATTTAGAGAAAGAAAAAAATAAATTTAAAGAATCTGTGCGCGCGATTCAACAACGTGAAGAGAAAATACATAGCCTTTTTGAAGAGAAACAGTCGCTTTTGTCGCTTCGAGAGAGGTTAGGACAATATGAAGGCGAAATTGGGCATTTGCGTGAAGAAATTCACGGCAAAGAAGCGCTGATCGCAAAAGCAAAAGACGAAATTGGTTTGCTCCAAGAGGAGATCCAATCGAATGAAAAAGGTGCGGAGGCCGCCAAAAAACAAAGAGATAGTTTAAACTTGGAACTCAGAGATTTGCGTGAAGCCGAAGGAAAGCTGCGCCTAAGAGAGAAAGAATTATTGGCAAATATCACCGCGATAGAAGAAAGACTTGAGCAAGCTGATGAAGAAAAGGCGAGATTTGAAGCCGATTTAAAGCGTGTAAATAAAAACCTAAAAGCCACGAAGACCCGACTCGGGAATAAGTTGAAAGTTAAAGATGAACTTGTTGTGGCAAAAGGGGTTGAACTAGATTTCTTACGTGATTCTATTTCAAACCTGAAAGAAAACCTCATCGCGACGCGCAAAAGAGAGTCTGATTTTGAGACTGAAGTAAAAGAAAAATCCATCGCGCTCGAAGATAAATCTGTCGCCTTGGACCGCCTTGGCGGCGAGCTTTACGAAACCAAAGCAGCGCTAAAAACGACGGAAACAAATTTAACAGAGCTTACGCGCATCAAAGAGATGCAAGACACGACGATTGAAATGGAAACTTTGCGATCAAAAATGGTCGAAGATGAATTTACGACCAAGGTTTCCGTACTTGAAAATCGTTTAGGGTATTATGAGCGTGCGCCTTTGCGTACGGGCCTAAAAAGTTTTCTCTTTTCAACATTGCGTTTAGTGAGACGCGGGGTACCCCTACCGGAATTATTTAAGTTGCGACTAGCAAGGAAATTTACCGGTCTCGCCATGAGATTGCAACCGCCTGCTATCCATCAGAGCCCTGAAATAGATATATTTAAGCCTGATGATACGATTGATTTCGCCTTCCCAGAGGTTGAAAATCCGGTCATTTCAATAATTGTTCCCGTATATAATGAAATCAGTCAGACAATTGCATGTCTCAAATCAATCTATCAACAACGCGTTTCCGTTCCCTATGAAGTTATATTGGCTGATGATGCGTCGCCAGATCCATTCCATAGAGTTCTAAAAGATATACCCGGTTTAATTTATGTTAGGCAGCCTGAAAATTTACATTTCCTATTAAATTGTAACCGGGCCGCTGAAAAAGCGCGAGGCGATTATCTTATCTTTTTAAATAATGATACTTTGGTCAAACCTGGATGGATGGAAAACCTCTACGCGACCTTCCATGAGCAAGACAATGTTGGCGTTGCTGGGTCAAAACTGGTTTATCCGTCGGGCGAATTGCAAGAAGCTGGCGGTATCATTTGGGAAGATGCATCGGGTTGGAATTGGGGCAAGGGACAAAACGCAGATCATCCAATCTATAATTTTGTGCGTGATGTCGATTATATTTCTGGGGCTTCATTGATGATACCAACAGCGCTTTGGAAAGAGATTGGTGGATTTAATGAAGGATTGGAGAAGGCATATTATGAAGATACTGACCTATGTTTTCAGGTTCGCGAAATGGGCTACCGCGTCGTTTATCAGCCTTCTTCCGTCGTTGTCCACATTGAAGGTTTGACCTCGGGTACGGATTTGTCGTCTGGTCAAAAACAATATCAATTGATCAATCAAAAGATATTCAAAGAGCGCTGGGCCCATCGCTTAAAACATCATTTACCGAATGCCCAAACACCATTTCTCGCTTCTGATCGAGCAGCTAAAGGACATATCTTATATATTGATGCGGTTACGCCCGAACCTCAAAAAGATTCAGGGTCACTGGATTCATTTAATGCCATGCGGATTTTGACGAATTTAGGCTACCGCGTCCATTTTGTTCCGGGATCTAATTTTGCCTATTGGGGCCAAGCGACCCAAGATTTACAAAATATGGGCGTCGAATGTGTCTACCATCCATTCTACTCGAATTTGGATATGTTTATTGATGACCGCGGCGACATGTTTGACTATGCGATCGTAAGTCGAGCCGAATGCGCAGACCTCTTTATTGACAAAATTAGGACGCGCTTACCATCGGCAAAAATCATCTATAATACTGTCGATATGCACTTCCTTAGAATGCAAAGACGCGCAGAAACGACAAAAGACAAAGACTTGGCGGTAGCTGCAAAATCTATGCGCGTGAAAGAGCTATCATATATTGAACAGTCTGACGCGACGATTATTCTTTCATCGGTCGAGGAAGAGGTGCTGACAGACCTTGGTGTCAACAAGGACAAGCTCTGGTTGATCCCTCTAATTCGGCCTCGGTCTGAACGCATAGTGGAATTTGAAAGCTCACAGGATATGGTCTTTATCGGCGGATATAGACACCCTCCAAATGTCGATGCTGTAGACTATATGGTTGAAAAAATATGGCCACATATTAAAAAATCATTACCAGGCGTAAAGTTACGGATTTGTGGGTCATCTATGCCTGAGAGCTTTCAAGATTATGCCTCCGATTCGATTGTCATTCAGGGATTTGTGCCTGACCTAAATCGACTTCTATCAAAAACACGTCTAACACTTGCACCTTTGCGTTTTGGTGCCGGATTAAAGGGGAAGGTCGCGTCCTCAATTGGCGCAGGTGTCCCCGTTATCGGAACGTCTATTGCCTTTGAAGGTATGGCGACAGAAGGCTTGTCGGACGTTATTTTACAGGCTGATGATCCAAAGAAATTCGCGAAATTGGCAGTAAAAGCCTATAAGACTGAAAAGCTCTGGACCGACGTTTCGCATGCGGGCGTTGCCTATCACAATGCGAATTACGCATATGATACAATATCAAAAACATATGAGATGATGTTGAATTCAGTTGTTGATAGAACCGTTCTTACAAAGGCAGTTGCGGTTTGAAAACGGCCATTGTCACAGGTGTAACGGGGCAGGACGGGGCCTATCTAACAAAATATTTGCTCGGCCTGGGTTACCGTGTCATCGGGACCTATCGACGAACATCTAGCATGGACTTCTGGCGGCTCAATTATTTGGGCGTGACCAAACATAAAAATTTAGACCTCATCGAATATGATTTAACAGACGTTTCGCCCGTCAGATTAATGCAACGTTTTGAACCAGATGAGGTTTATAATTTGGCGGGACAGTCATTCGTTGGTGTGTCTTTTGATCAACCCATAACGACAGCTGAAATTACGGGAATGGGACCCGTCAAAATTCTGGAAGCCATCCGGTTAATAAATCCAAAAATAAAATTTTATCAGGCCTCTACCTCTGAAATGTTCGGCGGTGTAAAAACAATTCCTCAAAATGAAAAAACACCTTTCTATCCGCGTAGTCCTTATGGTGTGGCGAAACTCTATGCGCATTGGATGACAATTAATTACCGCGAAAGCTATGATATGTTTTGTGTGTCCGGTATTTTATTCAATCACGAGTCGCCATTGCGTGGGCGAGAATTTGTGACGCGAAAAATTACACATGCGGTTGCTGGTATCACCTGCGGTAAAGGTGGCGTGTTGAGATTGGGGAATCTCGAAGCAAAACGAGATTGGGGCTATGCGAAAGAATATGTAGAAGGCATGCATGCCATGCTCCAAGCTGACACCCCAGACACATATGTTCTTGCAACACACCGCACAGAAACGGTTCGGTCATTCGTTGAAATGGCATTTAAGAGTGTAAATGTAGATATAGAGTGGTCAGGGTCTGGCGAAGACGAAGTTGGGCGCAATGCAAAGACAGGCGACATATATGTTCAAATTGAACCTCAATTTTATAGGCCGGCTGAAGTTGATTTGCTTATGGGCGATGCGAGTAAAGCTAAAACCTTACTGGGCTGGGAACCGAAGACAACGCTCGAAGAGCTTTGCAAAATAATGGTCGAGGCAGACTTGGACCGTCTTTCGTAATTAGAATTTTAAATAGAATCTAAAAGAAATTAACCGAGTATCAATGCGGTAATCAGGCGGAAGGAAATTCCATAAACCCGATCAATTGCTCTGAGCGCATAGAAATTGTAAAGGCGCTTGATTGGCTGTCTTTCTTGCCCTTAATTTCAGAGATAAAAATTGCGGTAATATCATTGCCGACTTTGGATTTTATCGCGCCCAGCTTGACTGAAGACTTTTTAGCATCCGCGTGACGTCGCATGGCTTCCCGAAATGCCTCTGGTGCATTTTCGCCTATATAGACTTTTCCATCACTTAAGCTCGCAGACGCGAAAAGCTCAAGATTAGTTGCAAGACCCATAATTTGGGTCGGGTCTCTGAACGCGAGAAAATCATTGAAGATTTCATAAACATTTGATGTAGTCGTCACGATTAGATTCTCTTAAAGATAGGTACAGCCGATAGAGTCCCCCGCAGACCCCCATTCCGGCAGGCTTTAACCATTATTGTTAGCCAAGTGCAATATTAGTGCCACTAAAAAAACATATCCTAACGGAACGAATTGCATATCTTCAGTTAACCTTGCCAAAGACATATGCGGTCACGACTGTGAAAAATTCTAATGCAATTAAAAAGCGAAAATTTATATCATATTTTCGCATGGTTCTGAGTTGCTTGTGTAAACGGAATGCGCGGTTTACCCTTAATCACATAGGCAAACCAACGCCTAATATCGGCGCCAATTCCGTATAGCGCCGGGACGAAATAAAGTGTGACAAAGAGTGCGAAAAGAACACCAAAGGCAAGACTAATACCGATGGGAATGAGCCATTGAGCTTGAAGCGATCTTTCCATTAACAGGGGCAATAGGCCGACAAATGTTGTCAGCGACGTTAGCAATATTGGACGAAACCGTTTTGTGCCAGCCTCGATAAGCGCGTCAGCACCTTCCAGCCCTTTTTCCCTAAGGCGATGAACATAATCTAGCAGCACAAGATTGTCATTTACGGCGACACCAGCTGCTGCAAACATGCCCAAAATTGACAATAAAGACATGGTGCGATCCATGGCGAGATGTCCCAATATCATGCCGCAATAGCAAAAGGGTATGGCTGCCAAGAGTATCAATATCGGTTCAAAATAGGATTTGAATGAAACAGCAACAAGAAAATACGCGACCCCGATTGCAATTAACATGAAGGTCAGCAATTCGACTTGAAATTCAGCTTCGCCTTGTGCGCGTCCTATATTTCCAAGCGTCACATTCGGATGATTTTTTTCAAATTTTTCGAAGAAATTCTCATCCAAATCCTCTCGAATCTCATCAATCCGTTCAGATACAACTTCGGCTGAAACAATTATTGCACGTTGACGTTCCCGTCTTAAGATACGATTTGTGCCGGGCTCAAATCGTAAATCTGCAACTGACTCGAGTGGGAGCTGCCGTCCATCAGATGTCCGAATGCGGATGTTTTTCAAAAAGTCGATCGATTGGCGATCAATAGACGGATAGCGGACATAGACGCGAACATCTTCTCCGTCGCGGGGCAGGCGTTGTACTTCCTCACCGAAAAAGCCTTGACGAATTTGCCTAGATACATCGGCACTTGTAACACCAAGAGCTTCGGCGCCTGGCTTTAAGTCAAATTGAATTTCTTCTGATGCACTTTCCATATCATTGACGACATTGAAGACGCCCTGATAACTCCTAAGTTGGTCCATAAGGTCGTCACCAGCGGCTTCGAGATCGTCAAAAGATTGCGCATTAAGTACATATTCAATTGGCGGGCCATCATTCCCATTTCTGAAATCAACGGTAATTGTCTCAGCGTCTGGAATATCGCCAATGAGTTTGCGCAATCTTTCTGCCGTTTCTTGCACAGGAATCGAACGATTTTCGGGTGGGACTAATTTCACTAATGCAAGAACATTATTGTCACGCGAGCGGGTATAATAATTCTCGATGAGATCACCGTTTTTCGCTTTGATTTCTTCCGTTAACTCATGTTCGGCGTCTTGGATTTGTTGTAGGACTTGCAATGATCTTGAATAGGGTGTGCCTTCGGGCAAAGTTACATCTATAACAATTTCATCACTTTCACCTTCAGGCAAGAAGGATGATTTTACCACGCCATTCGCCACCAACCCTATCGTTAGGATCATCAGTGCCATAAAGATTGAGGCCGTGAAATATCGACGTCTTAAGGCCCAGGTGATGGAGGGTCGGTAAATTTTCGTTGCGACCATATTAAGACTATTTGCGATTTTTGTCTGAAGGCGCATGATCCGGCTTTTCGGATTGACCGGTTTTAAATGCGCAAGATGAGCCGGCAGGATTAAAAGGCTTTCGACCAAGCTAAATAAGAGCGCAAATATAACGACCAAAGAAATAGCACGTGTAAACTCACTCGTACTGCCAGACAAAAACATCCAAGGTGCAAAGAAAATCATGGTTGTGAGTACGGCGAAAATGACGGGTTTAACCACCATTCGCGCGCCATTGATCGCGGCTATTTCATCCGTGTCTCCGTCTTCTGTTTTTGAGTGGATGGCTTCGCCAACGATAATGGCGTCATCTACAACGACGCCAATGACTAAGAGAAAGGCGAATGTGGAAATCATATTAAACGACACGCCAAACAATGGAAGCAAGGCCAGACCGCCGGCGAAGGCCGTCGCGATACCCATACTGACCCAAAAGGCGATAGCGGGCCGCAAGAAGAGCATTAGCGTGAAACAAACAAGGAGTAGTCCACTAAAAAAGCTCGTGCCTATGGTTCTAATACGCCCGCGATAATCGTCCGCCGCATCATTCCATGTTGTAATCGACATGCCGTCCGGCACATTTCCATCAAGCTCCTTCAGAAAGGTTTTCACATTGTCTGACATGTTGACGATGTGCATTTGCGGCCCATTTTGAATTTGAATTAAAATTGTGCGTTTCCCATTGACAGTTGCGAGTAAGTTCACTTGCTCAAACCCATCAATAACAGTTGCGACATCTTTGACCCGAATGAGCGCGCCATTCGAATTTTGGCGGACCACAATGTTTTCAAATTCAGCTTGCGTATCCGCCTGATTTCTTGTCCGAAGCTGCATATTGCCCGTATCCGTGCGCACAGTTCCCGACGAGGCATTTACAGATGATCCTCTAATGGCTTGAGCCACTTCATCCAATGTCAGACCATATTGTCGAAGCGCATCTTCTGAGACTTCGATCGAAACTTCTTCATTGCGTATGCCAAATAAATCGACGCTGGGGACATGTCCAAGCAAGGCGATTTCGCGTCGAAGTTTTTCTGCGTATCGCTTTAAGTCCCGCTCAGACACGCTCTCATCACCACTCAAGGCTACTCTGATCATCTCATTTCGATTTCTAAATAGTCTTGTTTGCGGATTTTCGGCGGCTGGTGGAAACGCGTTAATCGAGTCAATTTGACGTTTAACATCGGCAAGCAGCTTGGCTTCGTCGGCTCCGTTTTTGCCGACGACAGTAACGGACCCTCCGCCTTCACCGGCAAAGGACCACATGCGATTGACATTCTCAACTTCGGATAAAGCTTCTTCCATACGGACAATAAGTTGTTCTTCAACGTCTTGCGGTGAGGCTCCGGGCCACGCCACGCTTGCAACGGCACCTGGGAATTCGACATAAGGTTCTAATTCGCGTTCGATTTGAAAATAGCTAATTAATCCACCAATGAGTAAAATGATCATGAGGAGATTTGCGGCAACAGGGTTTTTAACCCACCAAGCTAGAATGCCTTTTTGGTTTTGCGTCTTGTCGAGGTAGTTCATTTTTCGCCCTCCGTCTCGGAAGGCTCAGTCTTGAGTGCCTCAACCACACTAATTTTCATTTCGTTGGCCGCGCCTCTTATTGGAGAGGTTATGACATTCGTTCCACTGTCAATGCCGCCTGATAAGATGGCATGCTCTCTATCTGAGGAGAGAACGGTGACTTTTTTTATGCTTAGGGTCTCATCGGGATTTGCAACAAATACCGTGTCTTCGCCGCGCAATGCGCTCCGGGGAATACGGATGATATTAGACAGGGTTTGACCTTGGATTTGAGCATTTACGAAAATGCCTGGCGCAAGCGGCACACCTTGATCAGCTCCCTCTCCAAAGGGATCTATAACTTCGGCATAAGCAAATAAGATACGACTATCTCGATCAAATCGACTATCGGTCCGAACGATACGGCCAGTCCACTCAGCGCCATATCCCGCGACGTCAGCAGAGAGCTTTACGGCTTTGCCAATGTTATCTTTGCTGGCTGCAAAACCAAGAGATAGGCCCGCCTCGCGAAGATCCTGATTTGTCATGGGCAGCCTTACATCCATACGGTCTGTTGCATAGATTGTCCCCAGTCCTGTCCCCGTCGTTACAAATGCGCCGAGGTCTAAGACTCTATCCGCAACACGACCTGTAAACGGGGCAAGGAGTGAAGTTCTTTCGAGTTGCAATTCTGCTTCTGCGAGTTGGGCCTTTGCGCTTTCGAGTTGTGCATTTGCCTCTGCGAGTTGAGGTAGCCTTAAGGAAAGCGCCGAAGGTTCTCCTGAGCGACCTAACTCTTCCCAATCTCTGCGCGCAATCTCGCCTTCCGATTTTTCGCGCATAACGACTGTCTCGGCTTGAGTAATATTGGCCCGGGCTTGAATAACGCGAAGTTCGAATTCGGTTGCCTCTATGCGTGCCAGCACTTCACCTTTGCGAAATTTACCGCCTTCGACAAAATTGGGGGAGATATAGGAGATCTTCCCCGATATTTGAGGCACAAGGTTGATTTCGGTGTGCGCCTCGACTTCACCCTGCACATTTACCTTTAGCGTTACATCATCCTGGACGGCGAGCGCAGTTAAAACGGGAATAGCTTTAATCGCGTCCTCTTTTTCTTCGGGTTCAGGCTTAAGGCTCCCCATCATAATAAAACCTGCCACGGCCATTATGATCACACTGATCGGCAAAAGGGTGGATATTATCCGTGTCAGTCGTAATTTTCGTCTGAATTGACGATCATGTCGTGATTGATCCTGCACCAAGGCAGAATTGGGCGCTGAATTCTTGCGCATAATAGTCTCCTTTTGCGGTTGGCACACCGCGATAAGGAGAGTCTTAGGCCATTAATTATTGTTTTTCAATAAATATTTATCGAAATTCGGTGGATTATTGAGCTGAGGATCCCAAATTTATGTCGGATTTTTCTTTAATCGAGGATTTTGATGGCTTTGGCTTAATGGCTTCCAAGCCAATTGTCCCTAAAATATACCAGCCCGCCAGAATCACACCTTTAACGGTTCCACTTATTTTTGAGACCCCAATGCGTTTGCGGTAGTGAACAGGAACTTCCGCACAGCGCAGGCCTAGTTTCAACGCCCTAACTTGCATTTCAACGGTCCAGCCAAAGGTCGGCGCTTGCATATTAAGTCGATCATAAGATGTACGGCGTATGGCGCGGAACGGGCCCAGATCTGTAAATCTAAATTTCCAGATTATCTGCATTAACCAACAGGCAAGTGTGTTTCCGAAACGCTGTTGCGGTGTGAGCGACCCTGGATCGCATTCACCCAAAATGCGTGATCCAATCACCATATCAGCTTTATCATCAAGAATGGGTTTTAAGAGCGCCTTAAGATCATCAGGGTCGTCTGAAGCATCCCCATCCATAAAAACCAGAATGTCATGTTCGCCAGCCGCGTGGATGGCCGCTAGACAGGCGCGGCCATAGCCAGGTTCTTCAACGAAAACGACTTTTGCCCCTGCATCAGTAGCCACCGCCGCGGTTGCATCGGTTGAACCATTATCAGCAACAATAACTTGGTCGACTTGATCTATAACGCCACTGACGACTTTACCAATGGCCTGTTCTTCATTTCGAGCCGGAATAACGAGTTTTATAATTGGGTTAGACATTGCGTTTCACTTTCCAAGCCCCCCAAGCCAATAGTAAGAGCGGAATTCCAAACTCTAAGGGCAGAAGGATCTTTGTATATATATCATATTTTTCCGCCTCTCCCAAGAAGAAGCGTATGTAGTAGGCGCTCGCGCCGACTGTCAGAAGCGCCAGAGCTGGCGTCATCCAGCTTTTTATGACGAAGGGCAAAAACACATAGAACCAGATAAAGTACCAAGGATAACCTGTTGGCGAGAGAAGGACAAAGGCAGCGGCTATAGCCATCAGATCAAAAGGTATATTTTCTGTCTTTAGTGATTTCGAAAATCCCAGAATTAAGCTCAGATTTAATAAAATAAAGGCGATCCCAAAACGCGTCAGCCGGTCTGGGTCGTCAATAAAAAAGCCAAGCCCATCTCTTAAAACCGGAAACAGAAAACTACTATTTGTCCACGTTGCGGAATAGGCGGCGAGGCCAGCCTGATCATGCAGTGATAAAAGCATGGGCAGCATGGACAATCCTGTCAAAATAGCGACGACATAGGCAATTGCGAAATATTTTAGTCGATTTTCGAACCAATCACGGAATAGAATTGGGGCTAATAGAAGTGGCCATATCTTGATTGCAGCTGCGAAGCTAAGGGCGATTGCGGATAGAAAGGGCCGGTTCTTTATCCATAAAAGTACCAAGCTAAGAGGAAGGAGGAGCAAGACATCCATATGAATAGCATTGTAGCTGGTCAAAATAATGATCGGGTTGAGCCAATAGGCTGATGCCCAAATCAGGGGTTTATTGAACCTTTTAAGCGCTAGGATAAGAGCGATAAGACCCAAAATTTCTAAGGCTAAAAACACACCTCTAAGGCCATTTGGGTCGAACGGTGCAATGTAATAAGCGGCCGTAAAAACAGCTTGCGCGACGGGTGGGTAAATCGTGGTGAGGTGACCACTATTGATTTGATTCGTTAAACCACTGGCTTCATTTGACATGACGGCCAATTTCGCCAGCTCTGGCACAGAGGCGGCACCAGGTTGACTGGCCTCCCAAATTTCATTTGGTGAATATTGATAGGGATTTCCACCCGTTGCCGTGACGGCGCCGTCCCATAGGTAACGCTTATAATCATTTTCATATATGGGTTGAGAGTCGAAAAAACAAAGGCGTAGTAGAAAGCCGCCTATCAATAGAGCTGGAAAAATCCAGGACGGTGCTGAGCTTAGATTTCCAATATTTTTTCGCAGGCAGATTACAAAACCGAACCATGTGGTTCCTGCGATCAATAGCAGGGTGATGAGTAAAGATACGGGATGATGTAAAGTATCCAGTAGCGGACTGAATTTAGCCGCAATCAACCGGATAAAAACAAGTGCTCCCGCCATAAACATGGCGAGAGCAACAGGGATCAGGCGCGAAGGGGGGGTCGTCATGGAGTCACGCCTGAACGGGAAAGGGTATTAGTTCAACAGGCAAGTACCATTGTCTTGTGGAGTTGTACCAGTTGGGCAATTCAAAGGCTTCCCAACAGAGTGGGATGTCGTCGTTGAATGTGTCGTAGCAGATGAAGGCTGGGTCGCTGCTGATGAAGGTTTTGCAGCAGATGAGGCTTCAGTCGCTACAGGTGCAGGTGTCGCGGACGACGGAGCTTTTGCAGCTGACGACGGTGCTGCCACAGGTGCAGGTGTCGCTGAAGACGGTGCTTTTGCAGCTGACGACGGAGCTTCTACAGGTGCTTTTGTTGCTGAAGATGCTTCTTGAGCTTTCGTTGCAGAACTTGCTTCTTGAGCCGCAATTTTAGCTCTTTCTTGTTCAGCCAATTGTGCTGCTTTTGCGCGCTTTTCAGCTTCTTTTTTTGCTTTTTTCTCAGCTTTGCGCTGGGCACGGCGTAGATCAGAATTCGATGTGCTATTGCCAATGCTCTGGCCGCCACCACCATATGATGATTGAGCGAAAGATGGTGCTGCACTAAACGCCATAGCGGCTGCCGCGATTACAATAAGGGTTTTACGTGTCATTTGATGTCTCCATACGTTGAATATTCCACGCCCGCTTGATTTCACATCTCGTCATCAACAGGGATTCACGTGTCAGCGAGAAGTGCTCACATTTTTGTGATATTTAAGTCGCAAATCTTGCGTATAAGTCGAACATATTCAGGATTGGGCGCCCTAATGCAGCCTCGAATATCGCCTGATTTCCACTGGCTTTTTGGGGTGTAGATGACCCTGTTTCACCAAGATTAGAGCGAAAAATTCCGGCGGCACTGACAGGTAAAAAATCTTCATATGTAAGTGGCGTATCAGAACGATCAAAATAAGCTAATTTTTTGCTTTTTAGACGTTCCAAATCATCTGGGAAATCGGAAAAATCTCTCGCACTTAAACATTGATCATAAAGCGCGCGACCTTTTGGTGTGAGCGCCATGCCTCTTTGCTCGATTTCACCAAAACGGGCCGTATGATGAGATACTTCCCATCCAGATACGGTTTTGAATTCGACGGGTTCGCTTAACGCCTTAAAGGCTGTCTGCCTGAGAAGGATGGGCTGATTTCGCCTTGGCGGGCCTTCAATAACGTCTTTTACATCTAATCCACGCGCCTGCATTCTCTCATGCGCAACGTCAATATCGGCCACACGCGGTGTAAGATGGTTCATATGCGGGCCTTGAAACGAGACAATATCCGCGATCAAAGGGTGTTCAGCCAAAAGAGATTGATAGGTTTCTAAGCTCACATGGGCGCGTTTTCGCCACGCAAATATCGATACAGCCTCTTTGACAAATTCTGTTCCGTCTGCGCGGTCCAATCCGCCTTGGGTCTCGGCTTTATTTAATAGCCTATGGCCGGATTGAGATAATATTGAACGCGACGCCAAAGCGTTTGAAGCCACCTCTCTAAGGTCAGGGGGTAAAAGGTCTAATCGAAGCAAGCTTGTGAACATGCGAAAGGGACTGATCTTTAAGCCAGCTTCAGTGATTGGACGGAAAGCGGTCGAATGGACGGGAAGGCCAGCCACAGAAAGATCATAATAGCTGACGGGATATAGTCCCAATATAGCAAAGACCCGCCCGATTAAGTTCAATTCTTCGCCAGTCCCCAGGCGGATGGCGCCGTGGCGTTCACCGTCAGACCTTATACCGTCATATTCTGCATTAATTTCGCCGACGATATCAATGAGTGTGCCATAGGCGGGAACTTCACGACGGTACATATCCGAGAGCGTCTGAGAAAACTCAGCGCGTAATCTATCCGCGCAGATAAATGCGGGTGAGTCCATGCGTTACTCCGCGTCCATGCCAATATCAAAATTAGGCGCGCTATGGGTTAGAGCCCCGATACTAATGACGTTGATACCCGTTTCTGCAATGTCTCGAACAGTTTGCAAATTCACCCCGCCAGAGGCTTCAAGAACAGGTTTTGATCCGTCAAATTTTCCGACAATTTTTACAGCCGATTTTAGGGTTTCAGGATCCATATTGTCGAGTAACACAACATCTGGTGCCCATGTCAGCACTTTTTCGAGTTGCTCTAATGTGTCAACTTCGACGCTGACTTTGGCCATATGATCGGCCGTTTTTCGAATAGCCGAAAGGGCAGCATCCACGCCGCCAGCCAATGCAATATGATTGTCTTTGATCATAATAGCGGCAGATAAGCTTTCCCTATGCGTAAAACCGCCACCTGCTAAGACGGCTTGTTTTTCGAGCGCGCGCAGGCCTGGAGTCGTTTTTCGTGTGGCCGCAATTCGAACGCCAGTGCCGTCGACTTTTGACACATAACGTTGGGTGAGTGTGGCTATGCCTGACATCCGTCCCAAAAAATTAAGCGCGACCCGTTCGGCCGATAAGAGAGATCGTGAAGGTCCAGATATACGGGCAATTATGTCCCCTGCTGATACTGTTTCGCCCGTTGCGTGAACCACATCAAATGCAACGCTTTTATCAACAATCTCAAAGGTGAGTTTGGCGGCTTGCATACCCGCAATAACACCGCTTTCGCGTGCGCGCATAACTAAGGTACCTGTCGCGGATTCAGGAACGAGAAGCCTCGCGGTTACATCACCACTATTGCCAAAATCCTCAGATAGGGCACGCGTGATCATTGGTTCAATGATGAGATTAGGAAGTTGAGTTAAGTGCGTCATAAACATGCCCCTAGCGTTAATTCGATATCAAATTCAACCTCGAAACCCTTCAATCTAGCTGATTGGGATTTCATCGGGTGGATAAGTTAGGGCAGACTTTGAGGCCGCTAATTCGCCTGCTAAGAGAGACGATCATAGGTCAGGAAGCTTGATATTGCTGTCTCTGCTTCAGCCGGGAAATCTTCGCGAAAATGCCCTCCGCGCGATTCTTCACGTGCTAGAGCCGCAACGGCAATGAGACGGCTAGCAACAAGCGGATTGGCGCGGCCAATACGGGCAATAAGGTCATCAATCAAATCAATTAATTCATTGAGTTTTTTGGCATTGCGACGAACCCCGCATTTTGACGTCATTGCATTGCGCAGGGTTTGAGAGACATCTTTGCCGATTGAGAGCCAAGGCTGGGTTCGAATTGTTCCAGCGTTGCGGGCAGTCCACTCTCGCCCACTAATATAGTCTGCGGCGCGTCCACCAAATACGACAGCTTCGAGAAGGGAATTTGAGGCGAGGCGATTAGCCCCATGAACCCCGGTTGCGCTACATTCCCCAACGGCAAGCAGACTGTCGAGTGAGGTTTGTCCATAACTATCTGTTGCGAGCCCGCCCATATGATAATGAACGGCTGGCGCGACTGGGATCAAATGAGTGCGTGGATCAATGCCAGCTTGGCGACAGCTTTCAAAGACAGTTGGGAATTCTTCTGGGAAATGCGATCCGATGGCAGTTCTGCAATCTAGATAAGGTTGGCGACCGGCTTCGATTTCGGCAAATATTGCGCGCGCCACATCATCACGCGGGGCGAGTTCACCCTTTTCGTGATATCGAGGCATAAAGCGCTCACCTTTGATATTAGTCAAGATCGCGCCCTCGCCGCGCAGCGCTTCGGTCGCAAGCGGGGCGGGGTCACGACCAATATCAATGGCTGTCGGATGAAATTGGACAAATTCCATATCTCGCATTTTCGCGCCAACAACGGCGGCCATGCCCAAAGCATCGCCGCGCGCCGTTCTTGGATTTGTTGTCACAGAGAAAAGCCCACCAATACCGCCCGTTGCCATTACGGTAATATCGGCTTCGATACCCAATAAAGCTCCATCATCATTTCGTGCCAGAGCGCCTGCAATTGCCCCATTGCCGTCCTGTAAAAGGCTTTCCGCGCGCCAACCAATCAAGCCAGTTGTATGATCGGCGGCGCGTGCGCGCTCGACCATAATATTGATAATTTCGCGTCCTGCCGTGTCGCCTTTGACACGGGCAACGCGTGGCATGGTGTGCGCGGCCTCGAGCGATAGGTAAAGTTCACCATTTTCGGTTCGATCAAAGGGAACCCCAAGTGCTGCAAGATCATGGACGCGCGCTGGGCCTTCTGTCGCAAGAATATGTGCGATTTCAGGGTCAACTAAACCATCACCGGCTGCGATTGTATCGCGTGCATGGCTTTCTGGGCTATCTTCAGGAGAGAGCGCGGCGGCAATTCCGCCCTGTGCCCAAGCACTCGCTGCGCCAACCGACGATCTTCGCGAGGTCAAAACGTAAACTTGGCGTGGCGCGAGTTTTAACGCGAGATACAGCCCCGCTAATCCGGCGCCAACCACAAGGACTGCACCTGGTGGCAAGCGTTTTGTATCGAGTGAACCAATTGTCATGACGGCACGTCTTATAGGGCGTCGTAGCTGCGGGAAAGCAAAACCGACATGTTTTTACAAAATAAAAAGCTCGACGAAGATATCTTCGCCGAGCTCTTATTTTAAACTATCAAACTGCGTTTAGAGGAATTTCTTCGCCATTCCGCCTAATCCGCCAAGTGATCCAAGAAGTGATCCGCCTTTGCTTGCTTGATCTACGACTTGAGGAAGCGAGTCTTTAAGACCGCTCAAGAGCGAGCCTTCATCTGTTCCGAGTTGTTGCGCTGCTTGTGCGACTTTATCGGCGCCTAAGACATCTTTTAACTGATCGGCAGAAATTTCAGCATTTTCGCCGTCGCCTAACCAGGAATCAGCAACATTCCCTAGGCCTTTTTCTTTTAGGCCTGAAACCAAGCCGCCAATATCCATTTCATTTCCTTGGCCAATAAGGCTACCCAATACACCACTCATTTGAGCGCTATTTCCACCCATTTTTTGTGCGATTAGCTTCATTGCGATACTTTTAATATCCATTGATTAGGTCTTTCTTTGTGAGGAGACGACGTGTCTCATTAGCAAGTCACGCTTGCGAAAAGGCCCTATCAAAAGAACTTATAACGCAAGCTGAACGAAGTTAGTTAAATAACTTTGACCTCTTTAATCGGGAGATCTGGTTTGAAATGCCCTTTGATCGGGTCAAATTTGACATTAATCATGTCCATAACGGCTTTATGCGCCTTTTTACGCATATCTTCCGGGACAAGCACTTCATTGGTTTCATCCCGAAGACATGCATAGACGCCTTCCAAGGTGATGCGCTTCATATGCGGGCACAGATTACAGGGGCGGACAAAATCGGTTTCTGGATTGGCCATGGCCACATTGTCAGACATAGAACATTCAGTCAGTAAAATTACATTATTTGGCTTATGATCTGAGACATAATCACTCATGGCTTTGGTGGAGCCCGTAAAGTCGCTTTCTGCGACGACTTCTGGCGGGCATTCAGGATGGGCAAGCACAACAACACCCGGATGAGCGTCACGCATATCTTTGATATCTTGCGCTGAGAAGCGTGCATGAACCTCGCATCGACCGTGCCAGGCAATGACTTCAACTTCGGTTTGTTTGGCTACATTTTTAGCCAAAAATTCGTCTGGCAACATAATGACCTTATCAACACCCCATTCAGATGTAATATGTTCAACAATGGCGACGGCATTAGATGAGGTGCAGCAAATGTCGCTCTCAGCCTTCACATCGGCAGAGGTATTTACATAGGTCACGACAGGGATGCCCGGATAACGCTGTTTGATCAGCTTAATGTCTTCGCCCGTAATCGAAGAGGCGAGGGAACATCCTGCGCGCATAGAAGGGATAAAGACCCGTTTATCAGGGCAAAGAATTTTTGATGTTTCTGCCATGAAATGAACACCGCCTTGAATGATCATTTCGGCATCCGTTTTTGTCGCTTCAATCGCAAGGCCGAGACTGTCGCCCTTATAGTCACCGATCAGGGCGAAAATATCAGGTGTCATATAGTTATGGGCGAGGATGACCGCGCTTTTCTTTTTCTTGAGCGTATTGATCGCATGAACCAATGGCGCGTAGGCTGGCCACTCAAATTTCGGAATGAAATCGGAGACCTGCTCATAAAGGTGGTCTGTTGCGGCTTTGACCTCGTCTGTATAGGCCAGACCTTCGGGCATACCGTCTATATCTTTGCCGGGAATCGCGCAGACGCCATTTTCAACTTCGAGGGTTTGACCGATCCACCGACCATTTTCCCAATTGACGAGTTCTTTGCCCAAATCGGCCTCCAAAGATGTTATGTGGTTTATATAGGGGTTCTAATCCTGTGAACCACTGAAAAGCTGAATAATATTCGCGAATGGCTGGGGTTGAAGCGTATTTTTACGCCACTTTCCGCACGAATATCGCGCCTGCCGAATAGCCAGCGCCGAAACTACAGATTAATCCGGTCTCACCAGCCTTAAAATCATCGCTATATTTGTGGAAGGCGATGATGGAACCTGCCGAGGATGTATTGGCATATTCATCTAGTACAACAGGCGCCTGTTCGATCTCGACATCTTTGCCTAGGACTTTTTTGGCGATCAATACATTCATATTTAGATTGGCTTGATGCAGCCACATACGTTTAAGCGTATGGGGATCAATGTCATGGGCGGCGCATTGCTCATTAATGAGATTGGCAACCATCGGGACGACTTCTTTGAAAACAGAACGACCATTTTGGACAAAGAGCTTATCTGTTAGGCCTTTTTTGCCGCGGCTCCCATGCAGACCATCATCTTCAGGGGCTGTGTGATTGAGGAAGCCAAAATTATTTCGGATATTATTGGAAAACTGCGTAACGAGTTTGGATCCGATAATCTCCCAATGAGATTTTGGGGCGACATCAATATGTTCGACCAAGAGCGCCGTCGCCACATCGCCAAAAATGAAATGGGCATCACGGTCTTTAAAATTTAGATGCGCCGTACAGATTTCCGGATTGACGACGAGGACAGATTTGGCTTGCCCGCCAGCAATCAGGCCGCGCGCGGTTTCAATCCCGAAGGTCGCGGAAGAACAGGCCACATTCATATCAAAGGCAAATCCGGATGTGCCCAATAAGGATTGTACTTCAACAGCCATAGCTGGGTAGCCACGCTGAAGATTAGAGCAGGCCACAATGACGGCACCTACATCTTCTGGCTTACGGCCCGCGCGCTCTAAGGCTTGACGTGCGGCATGTGTCGCGATTTCCGCCAAAATAGAGGGGTCTTCATTTGGACGGGCAGGAATACGCGGGGCCATGACATCTGGATCAAGGATTGGATCTTTTGAAATCACATAGCGCGATTTTATACCCGAAGCTTTTTCAATAAAGCCTGCATCGGAATGGGTTAGAGCCTCAACCTCTCCGCTTGCAATCTCCTCCACATTTTCACGATTCCACTTATCAACATAAGCATTAAAGCCCTCAACAAGTTCTTCATTGGAAATAGAGTCTTTTGGAGTCCAGAGACCCGTCGCAGTAATTACAGCTGTCACGCATTTTCCCTTTCGCGCAAATCTATCTCCTCACTATGCCTGTGCATCGTAATAGTCTCAAGTCAGAATGTGAAAGAGGATACATTTCGCTTTTTGTCATGCCTCAACCGAGACTTGCACTGGACCACACTGCGCTAGCCTGTTATCGCGTGCATATGTTTAACGCGGTCAATATACGAATACGAATTATTGACCCGGTCGGCAAAAGCGCGTCTTAAGCCGTCCGGGATCGTATCCTTCACACCCTTTTAAACACTTTCTCTATATTGAGACATACATGACAGATTCGACTTCTACCGCGCGCGACTATCGCGATACGCTGTTTTTACCCAAAACCGATTTTCCTATGCGGGCTGGCCTGCCTAAGGCTGAGCCCAAATGGATTGAACGCTGGAACCGCATTGGTCTCTATAAAAAACAAAGAGAGGCCGAAAATGCCAAAGGCCAATGGACGCTCCATGATGGTCCGCCATATGCCAACGGACATATCCATATGGGGACAGCTCTGAATAAAATTCATAAAGACCTAATCAACCGGTCTCACCAGATGCTGGGTCATGATGCCAATTATGTTCCGGGCTGGGATTGTCACGGCCTTCCGATTGAATGGAAAGTCGAAGAAGAATTCCGTTCTAAGGGGCGGTCCAAGGATGATGTGCCGCCAAGTGAATTTAGGACGCGTTGCAGGGAATATGCGGCGGGTTGGGTCGATATTCAGCGCGAAGAATTTAAACGCCTGGGCGTGATTGGGGATTGGGATGATCCCTATTTGACCATGAAACCGCAAAGCGAAGCTGATATTTGCGCCGAGCTTCTAAAAATTGCCCATACCGGACAGCTTTATCGCGGCTCTAAACCCATTATGTGGAGCCCGGTTGAGCAAACGGCTTTGGCTGAAGCCGAGGTAGAATATAAAGACCGCAAGGCGACACAAATCTATGTGAAGTTTCCAGTCAGAGATGGTTTGGATGCCTCGGTACTTATCTGGACAACCACGCCATGGACGATCCCTGCCAATCGCGCGGTGAGTTTTTCTACAAAAATCAAATATGGTCTCTACGAAATCACTGAAATGGAAGAGAGCGAATTTGAACCTTGGTCCAAACCAGGCGATAAATTAATCTTGGCTGATGCGCTTTGGGACAATATCGCAAAAGCTGGCTTGATCAAATCCGCAAATCGATTGGAAGATGTGGACCCGACAGGAATGATTTTATCCCACCCGCTCAAAGAAATGGACGGCGCAGAAGGTAAATATGA
>CAYTLJ010000009.1:22277-30227 GCA_964438555.1 uncultured Algimonas sp. | reverse complement strand
ACCCTCTTCCCGTCGATAAGACCCTAACTCTTCTGCGATCAGAAACGCCAATTCTAATGCTTGGTTTGCATTGAGGCGTGGGTCGCAATGTGTGTGGTAGCGCGAAGATAAATCTTCTTCTCTGACGGCCATCGCTGACCCCCCGAGACACTCGGTTACGTTCTGACCTGTCATTTCAAAATGCACGCCGCCAGGCCAGCAATTTTCACTATGTAGGACCTGCATGAATTGACGGACTTCCGTCAATATATAGTCAAAAGGTCGCGTTTTATATCCGCTATCCGTTTTGATCGTATTTCCATGCATTGGGTCACATGACCACACCACATGACGTCCGGCCTTTTTAATGGCGCGCGCCAATACCGGAAGGCCTTTCGCAACCTTGTCATGACCATATCGCGCAATCAGTGTCATACGCCCTGGAACATTGTCAGGATTTAGAACATCAAGAAGACGCAATAATTCATCTGCTTCGAGTCCTTCCCCAATCTTCATCGCGATTGGGTTTTCTATGCCGCGCATAAATTCAACATGTGCATGGTCTAATTGACGTGTCCGGTTTCCGATCCAGAGCATATGTGCTGAGGTATCGTACCAACGGCCTGTCGTACTATCTATTCGAGTCATGGCCTCTTCATAGCCCAATAACAGCCCTTCATGGGACGTGTAATAATTCGTCGACGCCATTTGCGGTGTCGATTCTGGCGTCACGCCGCAGGCCTCCATGAAATCGAGCGCATCTTCAATCTTTTCGCATAATTCCTTATATTTCCGTGTTTGCTCAGACTCGCCAACAAACCCCAATGTCCACTTATGGATATTGCGAAGATTAGCATAACCACCCGTCGAGAAAGCTCGTAAAAGGTTCAATGTGGATGCTGACTGGCCATAGGCCTTTAAGAGACGTTCAGGGTCAGGCATCCGTGATTGTGCATCAAAGGCCATAGCATTGATATTGTCGCCTCGATAGGACGGCAGTTCTACACCATCTCTGACTTCAACTGGCGAACTTCTTGGCTTACCAAATTGTCCCGCAATGCGGCCGACCTTAATGACCGGCTGCCCTGCCCCATAAGTCAAGACAACAGCCATTTGCATCATGACACGAAACATGTCTCTGAGGTTATCGGGATGAAACTCTTTAAAGCTTTCCGCGCAATCACCGCCTTGCAATAAAAATGCCTTACCCATTGCAACATCACCAAGACGGTCTTTTAGCCTGCGTGCCTCACCAGCGAAGACAAGCGGGGGATATCCTTTGAGTGTTGTTTCAACCTCGGCCAGTTTTTCCAAATCCGGATAATCTTCCGGAATATGTTTGGCAGGCTTGCTACGCCAGCTAGATGGATTCCATTTTTTCATCTTCTTCAATCCAGTTTACGCGAAAATATTGCGCGGTCGACTAACTCCATTAGCGACAGAGGTAAATTTTGCCTAGCCTTCATTTCAGACTAAACTGCTCTTTTTTCGGTTATTTTGCCTAAATGACCTATTTTTAGGATCGAAGCGTAACAATTTCCTCAGCAATGGTAGGATGGACAGCACAGGTCGCGTCAAAATCTGACTTTGTGAGACCTGCTTTCACACATATGCCTAGGCCTTGTATAAGTTCGCCAGAATGATCCCCCATCAGGTGAATACCGACAACGGTCTCTTTCTTGCCCTGTGTTATCAGCTTCATGAATACGCGTTGCGGATCTCCAGATAATGCATTTTTCATCGGGCGAAAATCTGTGGAATAAACTTTAATGTTCTTTCCAAAAGTCTCACGTGCCTGTGTTTCTGTCAAACCAACTGTTCCGACAGGTGGACGCGTAAAGACTGCACTCGCAATTTGGCTATGGTCATAAGCCGTCGGGTTATCTTTAAACCGGGTCTCAATAAAAGCGACTCCTTCGCGAATAGCCACAGGGGTTAAATTCACGCGGTTTGTAACGTCTCCAACCGCATAGATATTATCAACATTCGTCTTTGAGAATTCGTCTACAATAACCGCACCGCTACCATCAACTTTAACGCCAGCCTCTTTTAACCCCAACCCGACCGTATATGGTTTCCGACCTGTCGCCATAAAAACAAGGTCAGTCCCAAATTTCGAGCCATCATCAAAGGTCACAATATAACCACCCGATGTTGGTTTAATCTCGATCGGCGTGACATTGAATTTTACGTCAATTCCGTTTTTTTCTTGAACGGCGGTGAGTTTTTCTCTGATATCATCATCAAACCCATTTAGCAGCCTATCGCCTCGATAAGCTTGGGCCGTTTTTACACCTAGTCCCGCAAATATGCCCGCAAATTCACACGCAATATAGCCACCACCAATAATTAACGCGCGTTCGGGTAGTTGATCTAAGGTAAAGGCATCATCTGAAACAATTGCATGTTCAATACCCTTAATTTCAGGAGCCCATGGCCGCCCACCGACCGCAATTAGAATTGTCTCGGCTGTAATCAACTTGCCAGATGTCACGAGTTTAACGGTATGCGCATCAACAAATTCAGCGCGTTCACTGAAAAGTTCAGCCCCATTTTTTTCCAACGTATTGGCGTATATTCCTGACAGGCGCGTAACTTCACCCTGGATAGCATCTCTTAGAACTGGCCAGTCGAAACTAACGTTATCAGCAGACCACCCATAACCAGCAGCCTTTTTGAAGCTAGCGCCATATTCAGCACCATAAACAAGAAATTTTTTGGGCACACAGCCCCGGACAACACAAGTCCCACCCGGCAAGCTTTCTTCAGCAACACCAACGCGTTTACCCAACTGCGCCGCCAATCGTGCAGACCTCACACCGCCTGAACCAGCCCCAATAACGAAGAGATCGAAATCATATCTTGAAGTATTCATAACCTGTCCTGCCTAAGCTTTGAAGTCGCGACTCGAAAATGACCCAAGACTTTTTTGGCTTCATGTCTCTTATCACCTAAAGCCCCAGCTGTAATTACTCGCGTTTGAGTTCCATAACACGGGCTTGGTCCGTTTCTCCAATTATTACGACGTCTGCAAGATCGATAAACAGGCCATGCTCCATAACCCCTGGAATTTGACTTAGCGCCATCGCCGTTTCAAGCGGATTTGGAATCTTACGACATTTGCTATCCAAAATATAGTTCCCACCATCCGTAATGAGTGGCCCTGCCCCATCGTCCTTTACTTGTCGCAAGATAGTTTGCGCCTCCTGACAGCCCGTCGCTGTGAGTGCGTCAAATACCTGTTCCGCCGTCAAGGCCATACCAAACGGATCAACTTCTATCGGGAGTGCGAAGGCTCCCAGCGTATCGACCATTTTGCTCTCATCAACAATTACAACCATACGGTCGGACGCATGCGCTATGATTTTTTCCCGTAGGAGACAGGCTCCGCCGCCCTTTATAAGTTGAAAAGCCGGGTCTACCTCATCAGCGCCGTCAACCGTCAAATTGATCCGATCGACTTTGTCTGGTTCAATTAATGGGACGCCCGATTCATTTGCGCACTCTGCTGTGCGTTTGGACGTCGGAATTCCGACTATTTTCAATCCCCCTGCAATACGTTCACCGAGAGCTTCAATAAAGATTTCTGCCGTCGACCCAGACCCAAGACCAAGTACCATCCCGTTTTCGACATATTCTAGGGCCGCTAGCGCAGCATTTTCTTTCGCGACACTCATGATTGCTTTTTCGCTTTTCGTTTTGCTTGAGCGGATCTGAAACGCGATCCCCAACCAAGTTTATTGACTTGTTTCGAGCGTGCAAGTGCCAAAGCATCGTCAGGAACATCATCTGTGACGACACTACCACTCCCCAAAAATGCTCCCGCACCAATTGTTACAGGGGCAACCAATGCGCTATTGGATCCAATAAAGGCACCATCTTGGATGGCGGTTTTATGCTTGTTAAACCCATCATAATTGCACGTTATTGTCCCAGCGCCGACATTCACGTTTTCGCCCAAATCCGCATCACCAATATAAGATAAGTGATTGATCTTACTACCTTTTCCAACCGCAGCTTTTTTCGTCTCAACGAAATTTCCGACCTTTGTACTTTCGGCTAAATCTGTTCCAGGGCGCAATCGTGCAAAGGGTCCTATTTGAGCATTCTGACCTATAACCGCACCTTCAATATGACAAAACCCGTTTATCACACTTCCTGATTTGATCCTCACGCCGGGACCGAAGATGACATTGGCATCGATCGTAACATCAGCCTCTATCTCTGTGTCATATGAAAAATACACGCTTTCAGGATGCTTAAGGGTAACCCCGTTTTTCATAACGGAGCTTCGCATCCTGTCTTGGAATGCAGCCTCTGCACGAGCCAAATCCACCCTATCATTTACGCCCAAAACCTCTGTTTCTGACGCCTTAATGACGGTCGCCGATTTGCCATCGCCTCTTAAAATCTCAACAATATCTGTGAGATAATATTCTCCCTTTACATTGTCATTCGTGACACGGTCGCACGCGTTAAAAAGATCTGTCGAATGTCCTGCCAAAACACCGGAATTACATAGCCCAATCGCTAATTGTTCAGGACTTGCCTCTTTGGCCTCGACAATTGCGTGAAGTTCCTCTCCCTGTGTAACAAGCCGGCCATAGGCAGCAGGATCTTCGGGCTCAAAACCAAGCACTGCAAGATCATGCGTCTCAAACGCTCGAAATACATTTTCCAAAGTTTCAGCCTTGATGAGCGGTGTGTCTGCATAGAGAACAACAACCTGCCCTTCAAAATCCTTCAAAGCGTTTTTTGCACATTGAACGGCATGACCTGTGCCTTGCTGTGGCTCTTGAATAGCAATTTCAAGCCCAAGGGTTTCAGCGGCCGCTTTTACATCCGCATTGGCCTCACCAACCACGCAAACAATATGTTCAATCCCTGCCTCTCTTGCCAAAGCGGTAACCCATTTTATCATTGAGCGTCCACCAACCGGGTGCAGAACCTTGGACTGTGCAGATTTCATCCGCGTGCTTTTCCCAGCGGCGAGAATGATGGCGGCGCGTTGAATGGCTGTTGTCATAGGTCTTATCTTGTTCTGATTCAAAAACGGGGTTAGCGCATAGAGGTACAAATCGCACGGAGAATCGAAGATTTTAATGAAAAAATTCGCATATAAACCGCGCAACCAATACGACCTATCCGGTGTTTCGATCGCTTTCGATTTGGATGGGACCCTCATTGATACTGCACCCGATTTGGTTCGCGTTACCAATGAAGTCATCGCAACACGTGGTCATGGTCCCGTAAATTACAAACTTGCACGCGCCCAAGTTGGCTATGGGTCCAGACGCATGATAGAGACTGCATTACGCGCAGCAAATGACACTATCTCAAAATCAGACTTGGACGCGCTACAAGCGCAGTTTTTATCGCTTTATGCTGAGACAATCGATCATTTATCTCGCCCGTTTCCGCAGGTTGAACGCACACTCGTAAACTTAAGAAATTTGGGCGCCGAATTATCTGTCTGCACAAATAAGCCTGGGTGGCTTGCAAGACCTCTCATGCGCAAGCTCAATATAGATCATCATTTTATTCGCATCGTCGGAAGCGATGACGTAACCCGACACAAACCCAGCCCGGACCATATATTCCAAACTGTTGGGCACAGGCAAACCTCTCGGATCGTCATGGTGGGCGATAGTTGGCCAGATATGCGCGCAGCGCACAATGCCAATATATTCTCAATATTGATGACCTATGGCTACACGCCCAAACCGCAGATAAAATTAAGGGCCGGTTCACGCCTATCGCATTTCCGCGATATCGTGCCGACCCTTTTGACTCGCTATAAAGCGAGCACTGAGAATGACTTTAGCCAAAGCTCTCCGTAGATTTCACTGGAACCCCATTTACGAGGTTAGAGCGAACATCAGTTCTAGCAGAGCGCATGGACGCTAAAAATCCGCCTTGGACAAGGCTAACACGTACCTCATGTCCACGTTCAGCCCAATATGCTTCGATTTGCTCTTTCAAGCGTTCTGCGCCTTCGCGCGTGCAGTAATCACCTTTCATATCAAGGTCCTTCTATTACTTCGTATCAATGCAAAGCAGAGACACGCAATTTAATCCCTTAACCAAACATCTAAGAACGACTCCATCTCAATCAATCCAGATGAAGAATTATTCATTTAATCTTTGGTAATCTTGGCCAAACCTATGATGAGTTAATAGGGCAGCGCTGACTTGCGCGGGAGATAGCCTCATCAATTTCAAAAGCCAAGCCCTAAACAGTGAAGTTTGTCAAAAAATCTATTAAAATTCACGCTCCGTTAATACTTCTTAATGTCCCTTATCAGGTTTCGGAGGATTTAGAGCTTTTATCGTCTAATTTACACGTTTAAGTTGAGGGCTTACCCGCAAAGAAACAAATTATTGCTGGCTTTTGGACAGTCCAATTTGGCTAGCGCGATGGGTCGCTCATCGCTTCAATATTGGCATCTGCCTGCCGTATTGCGGCTTCTAGGCGATCTTCAGCCGTTTGAAGATTCTTTTTCGGGTCCTGGTAAAACGCCGTTAGCTTCATAATATTCAAAAAAGCCTTGTTTAAGAAACGTCCGCCAAATTTCATAGGTCTATCAAAATCAAAAAGAAGTATAACCCGCTCTTCATCCGTATCGTTCCAGACTTCGTGTTCATAGGTGTCGTCGAAGACAAAAATCTCACCCTCTTTCCACGGCGTAATCGTATCATCGACGCGAATACGGCATTGCTCTCGATCTTTGGGAATTATCAAACCTAAATGGGTTCGCAATATCCCCTTTGTCACCCCCTTATGGGCTGGAATATGATAGCCTGGGGCAAGGATCGAAAACATGGCCGTCTGAAGGTTAGGCACCTTTTCAAGGATCTCAGATGTTTTTGGCGCCAATGCAGCATTTTTTTCAAGACGCTGACCAAACCCGAACAGCACAAAGGTTTTCCAGTTATTTTCCGTTGAAAGGCGATACTGATCCGGAGACACTTCGTGAAAGGTAGGAATAGCGTCCCGAAATTTCAAAACCTCGCGGGCTTCGGCCTGAATGGTCTCCCAATTATCGGTAAAAGCGGTAAGAAACGGGAAATGTTCATTGCCAATCTTCGGCGTGTCCGGAACTTTTGACTGACCGCTCTGATATTTGGCTATTTTACGAACCAGTTTTTTCCCGTTACGCTTTACAAACGCACGTCTAGGATTTGTCAGATGCTTCGGTTTTTCGACATGATCGGCCATATCCCGGCCCTTTAGCTAACCGCGCGTTCTTCGTCTACCATGTAATCCCTGGTCACAGGCAACGCGCTGACATGATTGGTAAGTTGAAGTTGGAAATTCATGTGTTTGCCCTCGAAAAAGGACAATTCAGAAATGGCCAAATAAAACTCCCACATACGGAAAAATTCATCGCCCATCATCTCGATGATCTCGGCTTTTTGCGCTTGGCAACGCTTATTCCATTCGGCCAGTGTATAGCCGTAATGTAGCCTTAAAATCTCACAATCTGTTACCCAAAGACCAGCCTTTTCAACTTCAGCAAATGTCTCGGATAAGGCCGGAGAATACCCGCCTGGGAAAATATATTTTCTTATCCAGGCCCCCGTTGTACTGGGTCCACCCTTCCGACCAATCGAGTGAATGAGAGCGACTCCCTCATCGGTCATCAAGTCTCGAATTGCGTTAAAATATTCGGCAAAATGCCCAATGCCCACATGTTCAAACATGCCCACAGAAACGATACGGTCAAATGGACCTTCAACATCCCGATAGTCTTGCAATCTTATATCAACAAGATCTTCTAACCCAGCTGCTTTTACCCGTTCTACGCCTAGCTCGTGTTGTTGCGTCGAAAGTGTTACCCCAACAACATTGACACCATGTTCTTTAGCAAGATGGATCGCCATACCACCCCATCCACATCCAATATCCAAGACGCGTTGACCAGGTTTTAAGTTTAACTTCGCTGCGATATGGCGCTTTTTAGCGAGTTG
>CAYTLJ010000009.1:0-22177 GCA_964438555.1 uncultured Algimonas sp. | reverse complement strand
AAATAACAGTCAGCGCGCCTGTCGACACAAAGCGCGTCATAACCTTGTCAAGAAGTGTAGTTCCGATTCCCATCTGAGGTCCTTAGACTAATGGTTTCTTCAGGCCAATCACCTTTGGGCATTCAATAACGATTATATGATTGCGAAACGTTGCCGGGCCATTTTGGAATTGCCAAAAAGCTGTAGACAGACTTCATAGTCCTCTGGGGTATCGAGTTCTGACCAATCAGCGCCTTTTATGTTGATCGTATTAATATATTGACCGGATTGAGCCAGTTCTTGAATGGCGGATAAGAACCAGCTCTTGGTTCCATCCCGGGTTCGCATAAGCCGCTTCAGTTCATCTCTGAAAATTTTCGGCCCCGCCTCCATAAAGCGAAGCATGCCGATGGATTCTCCATGCGTTTCTATCAAAGGTAGTGTTTTTCCAATCTGGGTCAATCGCATCCCATCGAGTGTCACCTTCATGTCATCGCCATCATAATATCCCTTTTGGTCGATTGTGACGGCAATATCCGATTTTGGCGCGGCCAATATCGTTTGCAAAAGCTCAGGCGTAAAAAGCGTATCCCCATTGATCAGAATAAAGTCGCGTTTCATTGACTTTCGCGCCATCCAACAGGACGCCAAATTATCGGCAACTTGAAAGAATGGGTTAAAGAGAGTCTTGATCTTTGGGCCAGATTTTCTGGCATTTATCTCTGCTTCGACCATATGAGCATTAAACCCTGTAATTACAGTGGCGGTTTTAACGCCAGTTGCAAACAAGGTATCGAGTTGCATGCCGAGCACCGTCGTATTGCCTATCGGCAATAAGCATTTCGGCAAATCAGTTGTGAGAGGTAGCAGTCGCGAACCACGTCCTGCGGCCAGTATTATCGCATGCATGTAATAGAACCCTATATTCCTTATTCCGTCTTAGACCAATCTACAGTTTCTAAACCGTAAACTTTTGCTGCACGACGAAGTTTCATGTCAGCATTAACAGCAATCCCAACATCCGCATATTCGAAACACGGCAAATCAGAATGACTATCGCTATACATAGTGATATGCGCTGCGTCTCGACGGAAATCATCAAATGTTTCCAATCGTTTCTGTAACATGGCTAGTTTACCGCTCGCATAACAGTTTGGAGAACCAAAATTTCGACCGCAAACGCCTTTATTCCAAGCCAATTTTGTACAGACAACATGTTCAATACCTAGACGCTCCGCAATCGCATTTACGATTAAATCCGCCCCAGCCGACGCAATAACAATATGATCGCCGGCCTCTTGGTGCTTCTTTATTTGGGCTAAAGCACCCGGCCTGATTCCAGAGATCAGCTCTTTTTCTGCGAAACGTTGGGCTAATGCCTCGAGATTTGAGCGTGATTGTCCCGACAAGCTCCATCGTAACATACCGCGTTTAACGAATACCCGTTCGGTTCGACCAAATTTATAAAAAAGCTGAGCAACAGCCGCATGAGCCCAAAGTCCAATGAGCTTTATGGGGTTGCGGCCCACCGCTTGCGATACAAATCGTCCCCACGTTCCGCGGGTCGTAATTGTTTCGTCCAGATCAAAAATAGCGTAGTGCTGCATCAGCTATTCATCCAGCTTACAATAGGTTTTTTTACAATGTAGCTTGCAATAAGCGTTACAAAATTCACACCTATACACACCCATGTCCATATGGCGACAAGAAAAAACGCCCATTCACCGGCGCCTGCCCAAAACAAGGTCAAAATTATACCAATCATCATAATAAATGTATTGGGGTTTCGGCGCGCAATAAAAAACCTCAGCCCAGAATTGAAACGCATCCAAACGTGAATATGAAACCCATGTTGTCCCAAAAATATACCTTCGATGACTCGATCGACAATATAACCAATCCAAATAGATAAAAGCGCGAAAAATAAAGGCTCAGAAAGCTGATAACTCTCACCACCCAGTCCGATAAACCAAGCCCAGTACCAAAATGGAGGATGTACAAGATCTATCCCGTGGTCATAAACATTACCCCAATTCGAATAGGTCATTGTCGTACGGGCTAATTTCCCGTCAACCGTATCCAGAAATGTCATCGTCCACCCACAAAGAAACCCTAAAGCCCAAGCCCCATTCCAGAAAAAATAAGTAGCGGCCAACATGAGCACAAGCCCAATCGTCGTGACTTGATTAGGGGTCATTCTGAGGTGCGCGCATAAACGCGTAATATAAAAGGCTGGAACTGGCCAAAACCATTTTGTGACAAAATCGGTGATGCCTTTATAAGACGACTTGAATTGTTTACGCATAATATCAAGTATTGGCGTCTCATATATATTGAGCACATATGGAGGTTCCGATTTACGCAAGGATTTGATGTAACCATCATTAATATCTGAGGGTTCTACTGTAATGAAATTTGTTTTCGACAAGTTCGACTCACTTTGCCCGATAAACATTTTTGCTTCATTCCTGTTCGCGCCTGAGAGACTGACGATAGTCCCATTTGAAATCAAAGCCGTACGCGTTGTCTTCGTAAAAGATTTTGTGAGTTCCGCTGACATTATCCAATCAATGTGATGGTAAATTCCTTGATCATCTAGGCCAACAACACGATCAATATCGGCTCCGGCTTTTTTAAAGGTTCGCTTTTGCCATTCGCGGACTGGCAACCCCCAAATTCGGGCTTCACTGTCTCCAATAAGGGAAAAACTGGGACCCACTTGATTAGCGCCATTCACATCCATATTTTCGCGAATCACGACCTTATCCAATGCTTGTTTTGCCAATAAGAGTAAAAGACCTACGGCGACGAGGTTTCCTGCAATAGCAGCCCATCCCGGCGCCATGCGTCCAATCGTAAAGCTAAGCACGAAAAATGATAGAATATATACCAGTACGCCCGCACCTCGCGCATAAATAGCCCGTTCCGGGTGATCAGTGGCATAGAGAACGGGATAAAGCGGGGCTGCCATGCCCAATAATGCAGCGGCTGGAACAAGAAGGCTCGCTAAAGGTGCGGCCTCTACATATTCTTCCGGCAGAAACAATCCCAACAACCCGCCGAGAAAGAATAGAAGCACGAGAGACGCGGCCAACCCAATCACCAATAAAATTATTGCCGTTTTTATGACAAGCTTCCAGATTTTAGGTGCTTCGCCAATAGAGACCATTTTGGCAAGTTCCGGGTAAATCACCTGATCTAAGAGTTTAAAACCTTCGGAGAGTAGCTTCGCGACCTCTTCCGCCGTGCGGTAAATGGTAACCCAGCCTGCGCCAAATACGCCCATAACAAGCAAAACAGGCAAATGTACATTTGAAGCTGCGAGAGTCGCATCTAAATTGGCTTTGATAACGAATGGCCAGACGCCCCGTCTTTGCTTAAAAATTTTCGACTTGGCTTTAAAAACAGGCCGCAATAAATGTCTAAGTTTCAACTCACGCGCAGCTAAGATTGGTAATAATATGTAGTCAGCAAGTGAACCAATAAACCAGGCCAGCAAAAACCCTTTCATATCCGCGCCCAAATAGGCTGCAATTAAGACACCAATAAACCTTACGGCAGGCATCACGACGCCGTGCAGGGCTAAAACATCGAACCGATCAAAAAGACGAAAAACGCCGATAGACGTGCCTCGATGTCTAAAAAGTAGCAAAGAGCAATATAAAATAACGAGAGTTTGCAACTCTCGAACGTCGATAAACTGACCATCACGTTGAAAAAAATCGGGAAAAGTTTCGCCGATCAAAACGACAATCGAAAAACACGCTATAGCTAATAAAAATGCGGCAAAAGCAGACAAAATATCAAGCTTGCAACCAAATTTCAGCAAGCGTGACAAAGATGAAGCGTCCTCATCTTTTACATCATCCATACCAAACCGTATAATTGTTTGCCAGGCCTGAAACGTTGCCAATTCCGCAAAAAAGAGGTGATAAGCATGTAAGAATAAAATAATGCCGAGAGCAACAATACTCAGTGATTTTGCCGCAATGATTAGACTGCCAAGACCCAATAAAACCGAAAGTGTTTTTGAACCGAGCATTAGGCCGGTATTGGCGGCTATTCGCTTTCCAACACTATGTTTTGAGAATATCGTTAAATCTGGCGCATTCATTCCATACGCCTTGCTAGAATCGACTCTACCATTTCAAGGTCAGAAATCTTATCGACATCGATCGCGGCTTCGGCAAATGGCAATAAAATCGGAGCCGCAGAAATGCCAATGCGATTAGCCGCATAGTTAAAAGCCCCACTTAGCGTCAATTTACCCATCAGATATTTTAGACCTATCAACACGCCTATTTTACGCGCAAGCTTAAATGGTTTTTTGCGCAAATGCTGCACGGATTGCCAAAACCGTATGGCTTCCAGTCCACCTTTGTTTGAAATGTAGAATAGATTGCAGCCAGAAACGGCATGATCAGAGAAGCGTAAATAAGTCCGTTTTGTATCTGGATAACTTGCCTGAATCACCTCTTCGGTTGCCAAGCCAACACAAATATCGGACCGGTCTTTTTCAGCGCCAGAAATAAAATGCTCAACCATTTCCGACGTTAGTAATGCATGATCGCAAGTTGTAATCAGACATGGAAATTGATTGATATGTTCTAAGGCGAGAAGAACGCTATCAGCAGGTCCGTCCCCGCTCGGCGCTTCTTTTGCCTTACTGCCCGAATAGCCCGATATAAAAGGTTGCGGCAGTTCAGCATCACGAATCGCTCGCATGACACGATCCAGCATATTCGTACCAGCAATCGGAATTTCAGCTTTGTGTGACACGGCTGCGGCCTCACAAAGAGGATCAATAATACCGGTGCGCTGACCAGCAAGGATTAGAACAGAAGCAACCATGTCAGCCAATCTGCATTTCATACATACGATAGGTTTTATAGGGCACCGCACTTGCCTGTTCACAAATCGAAATCATGCCATCATTGCCTTCGAGAATCCAAGAAAGTTCGCAATGCGTATATCCTTTTTGACGCGCCGCTTCAAAAACTGTTTCGCAAAGCGCAGCGACCAGCCCAAGTCCCTTGCGCGTATTATGGTATTCGCGCCGTAAGCCCATAAGCGGAATACGCGCCTGTTTAGCAGTCTGTTTTTTCAACCGATAAATGAGTTTAGCCCAGTTCAATGGAAAAAGTTTTCCATCAAAGCCACGGCTGAGTTCGTTTAAATCAGGAATCAAACAGATATAAGCCGCAGCTTGATCATCTATATACCCCATATAGAAGCAATCCGCTGCAATAAGCGGTTTCATTTCTTTTGCTAAATGCTGGATAGCTTCATCTGGAAATTCAAGAAAACCCCAATTCTCAGACCAAGCATCATTAAATATGTCCATAGCAATTTCGATATCTTGCTTAAAATTCTTAGACTCTAGCTTTCGCCAAGAAACGGATTTGGACCGTTTTGCATAATCAACCATCATGGTTGTCATCTTAGGCCGAGGGTATCCCTTATGGAGGTCTGCTTGAAAGGCATACATATCAATGGCTTTTGTAAAGCCAAAGGACTCAATCATGTTCTGATAATAAGGCTTCCCATAAGGCATAAGAACAACATTTGGTGTATCAAACCCATCGATGAGAAGGCCAACTTCTTCATTTACACCCCATTGCGCTGGTCCAATCAAACGCGTTCGCTGCTTTTCCGTCGCCCAGTTTTTTGCTGCTTCTAATAGAGCTTGTGAGAGTTCATGATTTTTCTCACAATCAAAATAGCCGAAAAATGCGGTCTCTTGATCATGTTGGTGATCATGGGCTGGATTAATGAAGACGGCGATACGCCCAACAATTTCACCTGACATCTCAGCGAGAAAAAGTTGCCGCTCGAGATTTTTAGCCGCCGGGTTCTTATCTGGATTAAGTTGATCTTTTCGCTCCAGTCGCAATGGCGGTGCCCAGCTTGGGTCCTTCCGGTAAAGATCATATGGCAGATCAAGAAATTGACTTATCTGCTTCGCCGTCCTTACAGGCCGTATAGTAATTTTCTCAACGTCAGGCACCAGGTCTTCCCCCTTTCCTACTGACTTCAGCTTCGCCGATTTCAGACGAGAAAGGGTATCTGATTACTTTTTGGAGAGGTCAACCAATTGGATGTCTATTTCCACGCCTTCCATTGGGACGAAAAACTTCGTTTCCGAGAATTTCGGCAATCTTAGTGACTTAATTTTTGGATTATTCGACAAACCATATGGCTCTTTTGGTTTATAGTTCCACGCCTTTTTCAATTTGCGATTGCCATCTTTGTCGTGATAGCCCACAACAGCATATTCACCTGGCTGAGGCAGATTTATACAAACACGTTGCGGCGCATCCTCTGCTGGCACACGAATCCGACGAAGTTTGCCTTTCTTTTTAAGAAAGTCCTCTTCACCAAACAACTCTAGCTTTAAAATACCACCCTTTTTTACGCCATTAACGCTCACGCGTATCTGAAGCGCGCCAGGCACACAGGTGTCAGCCCTATCTTTTGGGTAAAGTTCTAATCCTGTTTCAATGCCAATTGCTGACAATTGCTTTTTTTGATCTTTATCACCAGAATTTGCATTGGGATCTGCAAAGGCAGTGGGCGCCAATCCAAGCCATGCCAAGATGACAAAAGCGTTAGTGAGTTTTTTGACCCAGACATTTGATTTCACGACAAAGTTTCCTTATGCGATGCAATTCACAAACATATGCTTATCGTGCATATGGGTAGAGTTGCAACATACGTAAAGGTAATATCACAGACCTGTCATATGGGACGACTGAATCGTTATATCACAAAAAAAGCGGCAATTAGCGTCGGTGGGTTGATTATATTTGCCTGCTGCGTGCTCTTAATGGAACGACTCCTTCGAATTTTCGAAATCGTCACAAGTTCCACAAACCCGGCCGTAGATGCGACAAATATGATCGTCAATCTTATGCCATATTATCTCAGCATGGCAGTCCCAATGGCCCTAATGTTGGGCACAATCATTACAGTTGACCGTTTATCCAAGTCATCCGAGCTAACAGCAGCCTTGGGCGCTGGCTTTTCGCTTTTCCACATGACGAAGCCATTTTTGCTGATTGGGTTAGTGCTCGCAGGACTTACTATGGTGGTTGAAGGCTATTTTCAGCCAGTTGGGCGCTATAATTATCGTCAAATCGCCCATCACGTTAAACAACGAAGTGCCTTAGCCTTATTGCGCGAAGGCACCTTTACCGAAGTCGGCGATAGGACGTTTTTTGCTGGCACAGATTCGACAGACGGGTCCGTTGGGCCGATTTTTATCTATGAAATCTTCGAAGATACCGATCAAGACGGAAATGTTGTTGAAGGCTACCGCGTATCGACAGCCCATAAAGGTGAAATTGAGGTCCGAGACAAGGAAGGTACTGGAGAAAAGGGCGCGCCAGTTATGGCTCTTACCGATGGTCAAAGTTTTAACTTCATGCGTGAGGCTGTATCTGGGCAACTCGACGTAGAAGGCATCACCTATGCACATTTATCTGACGAGATAGCCTACCGAGCACGCGGTGAAGACGAGCGAGAAATGACGTCTATTGAACTCTTTGCAAATAGAAAAGGTACAAAAACCGAAAAAGTCGATCGAAACACTAATAACGCGGCTCTTCACCTGAGATTATCTAAGGCCCTCCTCTTATTATTATTACCGTTTATTGCCGTCCCCTTCGGCTTAAACTATGGCCGAAACCCGTCATCGGCCGGGATATTTGTTGGAGTCGTCTTTCTGGTATCCCTTCAAAAAGCACTCGAATTTGGTCAATCCCTAGGCGCATCAGGGAAAATCCCGCCATGGCTCGGAATTTGGGGGATCATCATAATTGTTTCAATTTTCGCCTTACTCTTATTTCGAAAGAGCGCCTATAAAATGGGGCAACCTCCATTGACCAGTTTCTCTCATTGGGTTGGTCACATGAAAGGTGAAATCATCTCGACGTTTAAAAAACTAAGACCCGGTCAGCAAGTCGCTCAAGATGTTTAAATTTGCGACATATATTTCAAAGACATTCTTCTTCACATGGATCACTGTCGTTTTCGGGTTTCTAACTTTAATTGGTTTGCTCGACAGTCTTGCAAATGGTGGAGATATTGTTGCTGACGGGAGCGGGTTTGCAGGCACATTTAAATATATGTTTTTGCGAGCTCCTGTGATTTTTGACCGTATTTTTGTTTTTACGCTCGTCGTTGCAATGCTTCTTACATTCGTCAAACTTATCAGACAGCATGAACTGGTCGCACTGCTAGGATTTGGCATATCAGCGACACGCCAGTTTTTATTACTGACGCCAGCTGTGGTGATCGCGTCAATTGCGTCGGTTCTTTTCATAGATATAGCCATGGCACCAGCCGTTAGGTCGCTTCAAGCTTGGGGCATTGGCGAATATAAAGTCAAAAACATCACACCAAATAATCCACTTTGGATTGAAGACAGAGGGAGAATTATTCGCGCGACGGATCGATTAGGATATAACAGCCTTGGAAATATGAAAATATTTTTCCGAAATGATGGAGGTGAAATTGAAAAAATCTGGCATGTTGAGCGTGCCGACTTCCAGGATCCAAATTGGACCTTAACAGGCGTTGATGAATTGGATTTAAAAGATGCGGATGGTGAAACCCGTTACTTAAAAGCCCTGCCGGGCACACATATTTGGGAAACAAATCAGAACCCGACCTCAATCGCGCGTCTTGCTGCTGAACCACGAGATCTCTCTTTGTCAGAAATGCACAATTTCTCTAAACGTGGGAATAGCGGATCTAAGCCCAGCTTCGCATACGAATTCTGGATGACGCATCGTCTCACACGCCCTCTCGCAGCACTTATACTACTCATTGCTTGCGCCTCTCTCATGCAACGAACTGGACGAGAAGATACCGGCGACAAAACACTTATTCTTGGCCTCGCAATGGGATTTATCTTTTTGATAATTGACGGAGCTATGGCTACATTTGCGGCATCTGGCGGCATAGCCGTCCTACCAGCCATCGCCCTCCCTCTCATTGTATTCGGGATATTCGGAGCCTTTCTACTCCTTAAAACCGAAAGCCTGTAAATTTCACATGAAACGGCTTTTTATTGTCAATCCACTTTCTGAGAGAGTTGCCAAAAAAGGCTCAACGCTTGAAAGCCTTAAAGACGTCTCTACCCATCTTACATACCTCGATCCTTTCGAAAATATTTTCGACACCGTAGACCTCGCCATCAATGACAAGGTAGACCATGTTTTTATCGAAGGTGGAGATGGTACATCTCAGGGAGTCGTCACAGAATTTTTGCGCCAATATGAGAAATTTGAGCACTTTCCAAAGTTTTCGATTTTACCTGGCGGCATGACAAATCAAGTCTCGAAAAACATAGGACTTCGATCAGCAAAAAAACGCTATGTTTCCTCATGCCTAAACACCGAACTCAAACCTATAACGATTCAATTATTATGGGTCTCAGAAAGTAATGGGCCAAAACATGCCGGTTTTCTATTTTCGACGGGAGCAATTCCGCAATTAACGCAATATACGACAGCTACTCTGCACGGCAAAGGCATAGGCGGAACATTCGCCGTTTTGGGCGGAATAATGAAAGCCATTAGAGGCAATGATAAAACCCTGATGAAATCATCAAATATTAAAATAGAGTCTCTTTTTGATGGCGAACATTTGGGAACAATTGCAACAACGCTTCCAAGTTTATTATTAGGGCTAGACCCGTTTTGGGGGCCACAAAACGCGCCGCTGAGATTTACTTATGCTGACGCTAATTATCAAAAATTAGGGCGAAATATTTTTGGATTGTGGATGGGTCGAAAAGGCAAAGACCGGAGTAAGGACGGTTTGTTTTCCTCCTGCCATAAACACCTTAACTTTAATTATACTGGACCAGTTGTTTTAGACGGAGAGTTTTTAGACTTTCCTTCCGGACAATTTTCCGTCAATCTCTCGCGACCTATTACATTTTTGAAATGATATGACGAAACTGCTCAATATCATTAAATCTGAGACCCTTGATCCTCCCACACGTGTTCAAGATGTTTTGACACGTATCCAATTACGGCATTCAGATCGAGTCGAAGCGATAATTTATTATGGTAGCTCAATGCGAGAACTGGATAATCCGGAAAAAATGTTAGACTTTTATGTGCTCGTTGACAGCTATCGAAAAACCCATGGTTTTCGCCCACGCGCGCTCATTAATCGTCTCTTGCCACCAGCCGTTTACTACCTCGAACAATCCGATAAAACTGGATTGATCAGCACATGTAAATACTCAATTATTACACTTAAAGAGTTTGAAAAGCGCTGTTCAAAGCGAACCTTTCTGTCGCAAGTTTGGGGTCGATTTTCACAACCGTGTTCAGTTCTATGGACAAAAGACAAAATGGCTTTATCCCGAGTATGGAATGCGCGGGTTGAAGCTGTAAAAACAATGGCCTCTGAAACAGCGCCCCTTTTTAACGGACAAGTATCCGCAACGCAGTTTTGGGGGCGCGGGTTTTTTGAGAGTTACCGGACAGAATTGCGCCCCGAAAGTTCGACAACACGAAGCGAAGAGATTGTTCTAAGATATCAGGAAAGATATGAGACAATTATGGGTGCACTCTATGGCGAAGCAGACCGTTCGGGAAATTTCGATCTCCCGAACAAAAACCTAAATTTTGCAGAATTTAGATGGTTCATGAGACGTTTTTTAGGCAAACCCGCGAATGCGCTACGTGTCTTATTCACGGCCGCGACTTTTGATGGTGGGTTGGACTATATAGCTCGAAAAGTAGAGAATCACTCCGGTGTCAAATTGGAACCCACAGAGTTGCAAAGACGTCACCCGGTGCTTTTTTCTCCAATTTTGTTCTTCAAATTATGGAAAAAAGGCGCGTTTCGCTAATTTACAGACGAATTCCTTCTATTTCCGACCCTGAGATTTATTGAATCTTCACTTATTTAGTATTACGAAAGTTCCATCCAGGGCGCATTGGAGGCTGGAATGCGATTTATCGTAAATAATGCGGTCCACATTTCTTTGACAATGTTAATTGTCATCTTATTGGTTGGAAGTTGGTTCGCTGGACAAACATCTCATTTAGACGGACAATCCAACACCGTTTTCGTTGTTACATTTATTTTGATGATTCCTTGCGCCTTATTTGCGCTCTATCTTCAAACTCGCGCCGAGTTTAATGACTAAAGATTATTCTGCGGCCTGCAATTTTGTCATCATTCCAGCCATGATTTCAGATTGAGATGATTTCATACGGGCAAATGTCTCAATCAAGGTTTTAATATCCTCTTTGGTGTGAGCGGCCGAAAGAGAAATGCGCAAGAGTGATGAGCTTTGGGGCGTGCCCGGCGGTACGGCGAGGTTTACATAAATCCCATTTTCCATAAGCCAATTCCATTCCATTGCTGCCAAACCCTCATTGGGTCTGCGCATGGCGATAATTGGGCTTGGATCTGCACATAGGTCAAACCCAAGGTCTGTCAGGCCTGCATGTAACTGTTGCGCCCGAGCCTTTAGGTTTTCACGCAGATATCCGCCGGATTTCACTTTATCGACGGCAACGCGCGCCGCACAAATATTTGAGGGTGTGGCCGAAGCCGTGAACATATATGGACGCATCACTTTTCGGGTGACTTCAAATTCCGGATGTTTCGAAACACAAAACCCGCCAACGGAGGCAAGGGATTTAGAAAATGTGCCAGAAATAAAATCAACTTTATCTAGCACACCCTGCTCTTCAGCGATCCCGCATCCAGTTGGTCCGAAAACGCCGTAGCTATGTGCTTCATCAATAAAAAGATATCCGCCATGTTGATGGGTAACATCAAGAAATTCATCAATGGGTGCAATATCTCCGAACATAGAATACATGCCTTCAATAACGACCAAGGCGTTTCCGCCCTCAATATCTCCCTGCCGTCGTAACCTCTTATCTAAGTCCTCAGGATTGTTATGGCGAAAACGAATGGTCGATGCATTCGTCAAGCGTGATCCGTCAATAATGCAGGCATGCGCATCTGCATCCATAAAGATAACGTCCTTGTCACCCGTCAAGCCCGAAATCGCGGACAAATTTGTTTGATAGCCTGTCGTAAAAACAATACAGGACGGCATATTAAAATGTTCTGCTAATGCGGTTTCAAGATCGGCGTGCTCGGCATACGTTCCATTTGCGACACGCGACCCAGTCGTACCCGTCCCATGATCATCAATTGCCTTTTTGGCCGCCTCCCGGCAGTCTTCATCAAAAGTCAATCCAAGATAGTTATTCGTCCCAGCCAATAATATCTCTCGATTTCCAATACGCCCTCGTGTCGCAGATAAAATGTCGTCAAAGCGGACGCCTAGAGCGTCAGCACCCATTTTCATCATCATATCAATGCGCGTTTGTAGTGGCGCATATTTGTCAAAAATCCCGACCATTAGGAGATCAATCCTTTCACGGCGATAGAAAGTTCTCCGACAGTTTTGATATCAGACACCATCTCCATTGGGATAGAAATATCGTAAAAATCTTCGAGTTCCATGATAAAGTCAAATACGGCCACAGAGTCGACTTCAAGATCGGACATTATCCCTGAAGACCGTTCAATCGGCAGCTTTTTAGGATTATATGGCTCCAAGAGCTCACATATCTTACTATATATTTCTGACTCGGTCGGCACTGACATCAATATGATCCCATTAAAATTTCGCCGTGGCTATCAAAGACCATACCTGAGGTAAAGCAGGCAGACTGCTCTAATTTTTGGAAGCTTCGGCAACAAGTTGCAATCTCTCTTCGGCTTGCAGGTCTATGATTGCGCCATTTTGGAATTTTTCCTTCACACGGGCACGCGATAGCTTACCGGAACTTGTTACAATCATGGTTGATTTAGGAACCAACATAAGACGGACCGGCACACCGACCTCTAGTCGAATTGCAGCCGTAACAGCTGCATAAATTTCTTCCAATAATTTTGGGTCGCGCGTCCGACATTCAAGCAGTAGCATGATATCTTTTTCGTCGCCTGCCCCGCCAATGGCGAACGCGCAGGCTCGACCACATCTATGAGGCGCCGCAGCTTGCGCGGCCCATTCTATATCTTGCGGCCAGATATTACGTCCATGCCATAAGATTAAATCCTTATACCGACCTGTAACGACAAGCTGTCCTTCATGCCAATATCCTGCGTCCCCTGTGTCAAGCCAACCATCTTTTGAAAACGAGGCTTCTGTCGCTTGTGAATTTCGAAAATACCCCGGAGAAATAGAAGGCCCTTTCAGGCATACACGCCCGACCTGCTTTT
Source organism: uncultured Algimonas sp. (assembly GCA_964438555.1). Classification (GTDB taxonomy): domain Bacteria; phylum Pseudomonadota; class Alphaproteobacteria; order Caulobacterales; family Maricaulaceae; genus Litorimonas. The sequence goes on along the minus strand of CAYTLJ010000009.1, from coordinate 8,923 downwards.
CATCCAATACAACACCATCGAAATCTCGAATTTCGATTTCGTGATCTGGAAGGACACACCCACATGCAACAAATGTCCGTCGGCTTTCTTCGGGCGTTATGTCTGTAGCTTCAACGGCATCAGAGGTGCGTGCATAGCGCTCCATATCAATTGTATGCATTTTCAATCCTTGGCCGAGCGGCGCAAAGGTTGCCGCCAAAGTCGTTTCCGCTAGCCCGTAAGACGGCGTAAAGGCGCCTTGCGAAAAGCCCATCGATCCAAAAAGGTTTTGGAATTCAGTCAGGGGTTCAGGACGCACCATGTCGCCGCCAATACCTGCAGCTCGCCAAGTTGAGAGATCCAACTCGCGGTCATCACGCCAGCGGCGCACACACAGCTCATATCCAAATGTCGGAGAGTAGGACAACGTTCCCTTATGATCTGAAATAAGCTGCAACCATGTGATAGGTCTTCGGGTAAAGTCCTGAGGGTCAATATAATCCACTGACATTTGCGACGTCATTGGCGTGATCATAAAGCCTATCAATCCCATATCATGATAAAGCGGCAACCAGGACGTTGCGCGGTCCGTTTCATTTATCACCAAGCCATATTTTGTAATCGCATGACAATTTGCACAGACCGACTTTTGCGTTCCAATAATCCCTTTTGGAGAGGAGGAAGAGCCGGATGAATATTGTATATAACACAGATCGTCTTTCCCGAATGGTCGCAGACTATCTCCCTGTGGAAGCTGACTGACAGCCTCGAAAGTCATCACTGGGATAGCTTGGTCGTTGAGTGCCGACCGCATAATATCTTCCATCGACTCTGGACAGAAAAGCGCGTGAAAGTCACCCGTATCAGCCATGCGTTGTAATTGACGTTCATATGAACTTCGCCCACCCAATGTCACCGGCAATGGAACGGGGGCTGCTACAAGACCCGCATATTGGCACGCAAAGAACATAACAGCGAATTCTGGTGTTGACACCGCTGCGATTCCTATTCTCGCATCTTTTGCTGCAAAAGGAACTAAACGCTTTGCCAACTCTTTAGCGCGCTTATGTAGCTCAGAATATGACAGGGTGGATTTTAGACGGCCCTTACCATCAAAATAGGAAAGCCCAGTTTGCCCTTCTGCGGCATAATCCAATGCTTGGCAAAGTGTTTCAAAATCAGCTTGCCTAAGAGGAATCCCTCTTGCTGTTGGCAGAACCTCGATCGTCTCGGTTTCGCTCATACATAAATCTCGCTCAATCACGCTTTTACTCGTGTAAAAACATGTTTTAACCAAAGTAGTGTCAATAGGACGTTAACCCTATATGTAAAGACACTGCTTCACTCTCTCCCACACGCCCCAAGCTTAAAAACACCTGTAACACAATGAATTCCTTGATGGATTCACTCGATGTTACGTAATGTGACAGACAGATGACATTTTGAAATGGTAAAGTCGATACGCTTTTCAAACCAATTTTGCGGGCTTTTCACGACGCAGGAGACGACTACAAACAAGGGTAACGAATATATCCATTCATAAAACCCATAAGATTGGTTGAAGCAGAATAGTCTCATTACACATGAAGAGTAGGATTATTGGCCGCAAAACTAGACCGCCCTCATATCCCTAATCTCTGTCGCGCCATTTGATCCGCGATCAGGCCCGTCGAAATCGACGTTCTAGATGCTTTTGAAAAAATTGTGTCGAGCGTTTTCTCCAAAACACTCAATTTCTCTTTAACCCATAGTAGATCGTAAGTGCCGCTCACCTCGGCCGCCACATTTATAATGCCTCCGGCGTTTATAACGTAATCAGGGGCGTATAAAATGCCCGCCGATCTACATGCTTCCCCCATCTCCGGCGTAGCGAGTTGATTATTCGCTGCACCCGCAATGATTGAAGCCCGAATCTCTGGTAGTGTCGATTCCGATATCGCCCCGCCTAAGGCGCAGGGTGCATATATATCAACGTCCTGCGCATGAATATGATCTGTGGAAACAATGGTTGCATCCAAATCCGTCTGCGCTTTCTTAAGCGCATCTTGATTAATATCGGTAACAACAAGTTTGCACCCAGCCTTATATAAATGCTCACATAAACTATAGCCAACATGACCAATACCCTGCACAGCAACAGTTAAGCCCTCTAACTTTTCTCGACCCAATCTATGCCTTACGGCGACCTTTAATCCGCGGAATACACCCTCAGCCGTGACGGGAGATGGATCTCCAGATGCCGCAGGCCCCGAATTAAGTCCTGCAACAAAATTGGTCTGTGACTTGATTACGCCCATATCTTTTGGGGATACACCAACATCTTCGGCTGTAATGTATCGACCGCCAATCGATTCGACAGCCCGTCCATAGGCCGCAAAAATCTTGGCCCTGTCAAATTCACCCTTTGGCTTGATAATCACCCCTTTACCGCCCCCTAAATCAAGGTCAGCCATGGCGTTTTTATAACTCATGGCTTTTGACAACCTCAAAACGTCCGACAGCGCGTCACTAGGGTCATCATATGACCAGAAACGGGTTCCACCGCATCCTGGACCTCTATTTGTATTATGGACGGCGATAATGGCCTGAAGCCCAGATTCAGCATCAGAGAATAGATGTACGCCCTCATGATCATCAAAATCAGGATTCTTAAACATCGTTTGTCTCTTTCAATGTTTTAAGCCCAGCCGTTGCAGCTTTTAAAATCGTTAAGGCAAATGCCCCACCAGTTCCGTCCCCAATATTGATTCCAAGATCAAGAATTGGTGCGAGTTGAAGACGCGACAATAATGCATCATGCGCCGGTTCGGCAGAACAATGCGACGCCAAACAATGCGCGATCGACCTTGGATTTATCGCGTGTAAAACTGCGGCTGCCGCACAGCTTACATACCCATCTAATAGAATTGGAATACGCTGATGACCTGCCGCCAAAATAGCCCCCACCATACCCGCAATATCTCGCCCTCCAAATACACGCAGTGTTTCCAAGGGCTGTCTAGACACGCCACTATATAACCCCACCGCTTTCTCGACGGCCTCAATACGAGTTTTGGCGTTCAGCCCACCTGCCCAATAATTTGCGGCACCGCCATAAAGTGACATAGCTATGCCAGCAGCAGCGGTCGCCGCACCCAGCCCGGCATTCCCAAGAATGATTACATCCGCACCCTCTGCCACAACTTCCATTCCAAAGGCTATGGCGGCGGCGCAATCACGTTCACTCAGGCTAGGCTCACGTGTGAAATCCTCACTTGGATACTCAATACCCATCTCATAGACTTTGAAGGCGGCGCCCAATTCGGCAGACATTCCCCGAACGGCCGCTTCGCCTTGGGTCAAACTCGCCACACGAGACTTAGACGTCTTTACAATATCTTGATCACTTAGCTGGCTCGCCACACCATGGGTGCCAGCAAAAACAGCGATTAATGGCCTAGCGAGCTGCGGTATGTCTTGGCCTTGAATATGCGCCAACATCACCAAAGATTGCTCTAAATTCCCCAAAGGACGCAATCCTCTGCCCAATGCGTTAAAAACATCTGCCAGAGAATCTTTAGCGGGAGACTCCAAATCCGCTAATTTTTCGACCAGATCGATAATGTCATCAAACGGATGAGCGGCGTCGTTTGTGTTTGCCATGATCTGATGCTTTCGGAATCACTTTATTAACTATGTTTCGCATTATCCTGCTATGACGGCAAAGTCTTAAAGTCTTTTCAAATATTTTGATGTATGCGCAATTCTATGCTGAGCAAAACGATTATAAATGCCATTTCTATCATAGCAGTCTGTGTTGCTGGTGTATCGTATCTCAACAGCAGGTCTGATCAACAAATTATTGATAAAGTTGATGCGATCGCAGAGAATCAAAAGCAACAGGATCCCCGTCAGCGTAAAAGACGCTCGCAATCCAATTCAAATATAAACAATTCTGCTTCTGTGGTCTCTATCCCCAAAGATAGACGCTCGGGACAATTTCAAACAACAGGACGCGTAAATTCTGGTTATGTGAATTTTCTCGTCGATACGGGTGCATCGACAGTTGCTTTGACCCTGACAGATGCGCGTAAAGCCGGTGTCGACGTCAGTCGCCTGCAATATAATGTTCCTGTAACTACAGCTGGTGGTACAAATTATGCGGCTGCGGTAAAGTTGGATAGTGTCGCCTTGGGTGGCATTACGCTTAGAAATATAGACGGCCTCGTCTTTAATGAAGGCCTAGAAATCTCTCTTTTGGGCATGACCTGGCTCGGCCAATTACAAGAAGTTCGGGCGACACCAAACGCGCTCATGTTGCGTCTCTAGAAAAAAACCTAAAAAGACAAAGCGATCCGCACCATATTTAACGCGATCAAAGCCAAGGCAATACCAAAAACCCTGCGCAAAACCATTGCATCCAACTTATGTGCAGATGCTGTTCCTAGAGGAACCAGAAGCCATGCAAAGCTCAAAATAAAAAGGGTCGCGGGTAAATTGACATAGCCAATTGACGCTACCCAACGACCGTCTACGCCCCAGCCGCTTATGATAAAGCCAAATGTTGCCGGGATCGCAATCATTAGACCGAAACCGGCAGCTGTGCCGATAGCCTTGTGCACAGGCACGCCAAATAATGTCAAAAAAGGAACGGAAAGCGAGCCCCCGCCAATCCCCATAATTGACGATAGAGCCCCAATCGACCCACCAATAATTGGTGGGCCCGCGCCTTTAGGAACGGAGGAGCGAATTACAAAATCCGGCCGTCCAAAAATAAACTGAGCCGCAACCAAAAAGGCAATGCTAGAAAAAATGAGCGTCAAAGATTGGCTAGAGAGCCTAGGTGCTAAAAATGCGGCCGCAAGAAAGCTTCCAAGCGCAATCCATAAACCATAGGACGCCCAAGGTCGATCAGAGGGCCATAATATTGACATGTCCACACTGCCTCGGTCCATATGGCTTCTGACACTTCGCCATCCATTAAAAATTATCACCGAGGCACTTGTCGCAACCGCGCAATGCATCACAATAGTTGGATCAACATCCAGAGACCGAAACGCAAAAAACAAGGCTGGCACCATGAAAGCACCGCCGCCTATTCCAAATAAGCCAGCCGTATAGCCCGCAATCCCAGCAACCAAAGCAAGTATCAATAGATTAAAGATTAAGTCGCTCATGGAATCATTGCAAAGAACGCGTGACGGTACATCATCGGAGAACGAAACCCAAAAGTTTTGAAAGTTGCCATGGTCACAATATTGGCAAGAAAGCCTGTTTCTGGATTTGTTTCAAGAATTTCCCCAATAAAACTGTCATAAAAAGAACTTTGCTGAAAAATATTGAAACCTGAAAATTCAATCTAATACGAAATATGATGACCTTGTTAACACCTCCCTTATTGGAAGGGTATTTTCCCGAATCTTTATCAAATTATTAAGACCTCGTTAGGGGTATTTCATACCCTTTTTTTTAAAACCCTTCCGATAAATCGATACAGGTGGGTATGGAGTTACAAGATGTTTTTTCGACGTCTAAATAAAAGGTTCAGAACTAATGAGTCTGGGCAAATCGCTATTGCGACAGCTTTATTGGCCGTGCCAATGTTGCTTGTAACATCGATCGCTATCGACTCGAATAGATCTCATAGTCATCGGGTGAAATTACAATCTGCATTAGACAGTGCCGCTTTAGCCGCAGTGGCAGATCAAACTTTGACTGAAAACGAACGAAAAGCAGACGCTGAAGAGCGTTTTTGGGCAAATATTTCGCGTGAACAAGATGTCAAATTTGCCGCCTCTTCTCCAACGAGCAACCGGGTGGATGTTGACGCAAAAATGATGATCCCAACAATCTTTGCTGGCCTCATTGGGCGCGAAAGTGTTGAATTTTCGGCGAGTGCATCAGCGGAAATCACAAAAGGATCAACAGTTTGTATGCTGGCATTAGATCCAGATTCCAACCGGGCTTTTGAAGTTACGACGGGTGCCTCTCTTCAGGCAAATTGTACAGTACAAGTAAACTCTCTTAGCAAAGTGGCTTCGGTTGTTGATCATGGTGGGACAGCTACGGCAAAAAGTTTCTGCGTGGGCGGCAATGCAAGCGGCAAGCACTCGCCCTTCGTCAATACCGAATGTTCCACACTGAGCGACCCCTATGCCAATCTCGAAATTCCGAAAACAAATCTGCCATGTGAAAACTTCACAGAACTCACAGCTTTGTTGAATGATTGGCGATCAGCTCGTAACGCGGTGGATGTTCATAACAGCGGTCAAGAGGCGGCTGCGGAGCAGGCAAAGGAATTCGGTTACGATTTTGTACCAAATTTTGTGGAGAAGAACCATTTGAAGCCCGGAAATTACTGCCGGGGAATATATTTCAGCGCAAATGAACTAATTCTTGACCCTGGCGAATATCATATTACCGGGGGCGATCTTTTCATGTATCGAGGGACAAAATTAACTGGCACAGGAGTGACCTTTATCTTACACGGTGACGCCAGATTAGTTATTGGCGATGGTTCGGATTTAAATATTGCGGGCCCAATAGAGGGTCCATTGGATGGGCTTGTCTTTGCGCAAAACCTAAGCGACAAATCCATATTTAATCCCACCTATCCAAATGTGACCACGACGATAACCAGCGGGTCTGTGCTCAACGTTCTAGGCACAGTTTACTTGCCATCGCATAAGATTCAATTTGAGGCTGGAGTCGAGAGTAATACCCATGCCCCGGCAACATCATTTATCGCGCATCAAATTAGTCTCGCTGACGCCGCAAACCTTACAGTGTCAGTTGACCATGAGGCGGCCGGAATATCTCCAATCAAACCGCGTTCAGATGAAGGCGTTCGACTGGTTAAATAACGGATCCACTGCCAAGCTTAAGACGCAATAGCGACATCCGACATAGTAGATAACCCCTGACCTAAAATATCAGAAGGTTTATCCTTGCGCGCCAATGCTTCAGACAAAGTTCGCCGCCAAAGACGCGCACCAGGCTGCCCGGCAAATAGCCCCATAACATGACGAATAAGAGCTTTTGTCGAACGATCTTCATCTTGCTGACCTTCGGCATATCTGATCAAACGCTCGACGATTTCTAGTCTATCCAAAGATAGATTTGGTAGGTTGAAAAACACATTATCGATTTCAGTCAATATCCAAGGCGTATTATAGGCCGCCCGACCAAACATCGCGCCGTCTAATTTGTCGTCAATCACCTCAATCGCATGATTTACGTCCGCCAATTGACCATTCACAATAATTTTTAGCTCTGGAAAACGGGCTTTCATTGTTTGAACCTGACCATAATCAATCGGCGGAATAGTCCGATTATCTTTGGGAGATAAGCCCTGAAGCCAAGCCTTACGCGCATGAATAATAAAGGTTTCGCACCCTGCCCGCGACACGACATCAATAAAGCCCGGTAAAGTCCGCGCGAGGTCCTGATCATCGATCCCCAGACGACATTTAACGGTCACCTCTTTATCTGTAACATCCGACATTGCTTTGAAACAATCTGCAACAAGATCCGCCTCAGCCATAAGACAAGCTCCAAAACGTCCAGCTTGTACACGGTCAGAGGGGCACCCAATATTCAAGTTGATTTCATCATAGCCAAACCCGACGCCAATTTTTGTTGCTTGCGCTAATTTCTTCGGGTCACTGCCACCGATTTGCAAGGCGACTGGATGCTCGATTTTATCATATCCAAGCAATCGGTCTCGCGGACCATGAATAACGGCGTCAGCGACGACCATTTCGGTATAAAGCCTCACGCGAGATGAGAGTTGACGGTGGAACCACCGGCAATGCCGGTCCGTCCAATCCATCATTGGCGCCACACTTATATGCATGTCCGATCTCGCATTCATGCGCATGCTTTATTGGATTTTTTGCCAAATACCACTCAGAATTTTCACCATAACCCAACCCCTACATAATTTGAGAGTCGGATTGGGGTTGAATATTCCAAATAGTTGCCCTTATTATGTCGTGGGCGGAATTTGGGAGAGAGCATGGAGGTTGGTGCAAAATATGCTGCCTTTATTTCATATGCGCATGCGGATGAGCCTATGGCACGCCGTATCCACAATGCGCTTGAAACCTATCGCCTCCCAAACGCTTTTGATCAGGACGCCAAGGAAAAATTAAAACCTATATTCAGAGATGTAACGGAACTCACCGCCCATCATTCCTTGTCTGAAAAAATTCAAGATGCCGTGAGGACATCCCGATTTTTGATTATACTTTGCTCGCCATCGGCGAAAAACTCGCATTGGGTGAATGAAGAAATTCGACTTTTTCGTAAACTTCACGGCGAAAATAAAATCCTATCTGTCATTATTGACGGCAATCCCGAAACATCTTTTCCAAAAGCCTTGATTGAAGGTGGACGCGAACCACTCGCCGCAAATATGACCAGCCGCGAAGGCTTTCGATTTGGCATCACCCAATTAGCCGCCTCTATGATCGGCGTCGGACTGGATGAGCTTATCCAACGTGATAATAAAAGACGACGGTTTAAACTCAAAATGATCGTGGCGGCCTCATTGGCGTTTTCGGCGCTCATGGGAGGGATGGCTTGGACCGCGATAGATGCACGTTTTGCGGCCGAAACCTCACGCAATGAATCTGAGAAATTGGTCGAATTTATGATCACAGACTTAAAAGAAGAGTTGGAGACATTAGGACGCACGTCAATTCTCAATGACCTCGGAAAGCGTATCACAGCCTATTATGACGCGATCCCATTACCGGATATGGATAGAGACCGTCTCGCAAGGCAAGCCAAAACACGGCATCTTTTGAGCAAAGTCGCCGTAGACCAAGGGGATTTGGAAAGAGCAGAAAGTGAAGCCTTGGCGGCCTTTAATGCGACAAAAGAAATATTGCGTCGGAACCCTAATGATACGGACGCGATATATGATCACGCACAAAGTGCCTTCTGGGTTGGCCGATTTCAT
>CAYTLJ010000008.1:26988-30251 GCA_964438555.1 uncultured Algimonas sp. | reverse complement strand
AAAAACTCGGCGTCTCAAATCGTATTGAAGGCTTTCGCATTGCACGGATCAATGGGTGGTTGTAGGGCTTTATCGCATTACCTTGGTTGAGCTCGCATGGCTGCCGATATGGCTTTGGATGATCATGAAACGAAAATGACCAATATTCATTTCGTTTTCTATTTAAGACATTTCAAAATTAATTGAAATCCACCACCGAGACTAACGAACAATGCGGAGATCAAAACGACCAATTTCTCGGCCTATTTGTCTAAAGGCAGCGACAAGTTCATCGCCATCTTGGGCATCAAAGTAATATTGCTGTGCCTGTGTACCTGCTACGGGGTTAGCTGGAGGTATGGAGCTTTGATCTTCACCAGCATTATTGGCGGTATTGATCCCTGACGCACAGGCGCGCAATAGATCTTGTCCTTTTTGCGGCGCTTCAAATGCAATAGAGAAAATTTCTATACCTTGCGCTTTGGCTTGATCGCAAAGAAGAAGCGTGTTTCCATTTTCAGCTTGGTTATCATTTCTCCCATCCGTCATAAAAATAAGGAATTTTCTTACATCGGTTTCGTTTGGTGTATCACCGGCTAACATTTGAAAGGCGAGATCAAATGCTGGTGTCGTATTTGTATCTCCTTTCGGGGTCAATTTGAAAACTTCATGTTCAACTGTCGTCCAACCAAATCCCATTGGAATTGTGTGTTCAGTTACCAGCTCATCATCAAAGGCCGTCATGCCTGTTCGCAAATTTGTTTGAAGGAGCTCTTGGCGCGGAGCAGCCTCTTCAATAACATTGAACATCGTTTCCACAGAACTCTGAAGGGCCTCAATTTTTGTACCACCTGAAGATGAGGGTTTTGTCATGGATCCAGAATGGTCCAAGATAAAAGCCATTGAAACTGGGCTGATGTCTTCTAGACCGAAAGCTGTGGTGCTTTGGCCCGAAACATTCAATGCTGAAAATCCAAATATTCCTGCAAATGAGGTTTTCACCTGCCCGTTTAGGGTAACTGTGAGCTGAGCATTCTCGTGATCGAAATCTACCGACGAACTTGTTAACGTAATTGACGAGTCCGCATTATTTAGATCTGAGGTGGCAACATGGATATCGACAAGATCTCGAATTATGTCTCCACGATTTTCGCCACCTGTAACCGCTAAATTGGCGCCAGCCAAAGCTGCCGAGTCGGCAATATCTGTCAGCGACGCTTTCAGGTTTTGAGCTCTTGAAAAATCAAGAGCCAAGGCCAGGAGACCCATCAACACGAGAATAACAAGACCAAACATCGTAGCAACATTGCCACGTTGGTTTGTCTTAAAATCGGCAAATAAATTTCCCATAACCACACTCAAATCCACAATTTGACTGTGTTAGTTACGTTAAATTCATTAATTCGACGTTTTTGACAATGGTTACTAATTCGTTAGTGCGATGTGCCTGCTGTGGGCACGCCAATTGGTCTTATAAACATGGTCAAGGATATTGCGTCCTGGCAGATGTAACGAGGCTGGCTTAGTTCTGCCTAAAAGGGCGAAAAACCGTACCGTACCGAAATCACCTCGGGTCCGGAGCCGCGCAGTTACTATTATCCAGCTTCACGACCACGTTTTACTGAATCCCAAAACTCTTCTGCCGTGGCATTCGCGCCGTGAACGGGAATAAAGGTTTCAATATCCAGATCTAAGGCTTCAAGTTTCTCGGCAAAATCAAGCTGATTTGCATTGGCTGGCGGCAAGCTATCGCCGCGCTTGCTAAATATGTCCGCAACAAAAGCCGTTTTTAGGGCCGGCATATAGGCTATGACGATTTCATCGGCATGGGGATTAGGGCCGACATTGATAAGCTCCACTGTGGCTGCACCGCTTCCATGTGTTTGACGACCGGTAAAGCTAAGGACTTTGGGAGAGGCAATTGCGCCTTTGCTAACACCGATATGGCGGTCCGCAGTGCCGACTTTGGTTGCGAAATCAACGTTGCCGGGCGTTGTTAGGATTGGAATACCCGCTTCATGAAAGCCGTAAAGACCGCCCGAATGGTCAAAATGATGATGTGTAGGCACGGCTGCCTTAATGTTCTTGCCCGGTAGTGTCGTGTTAATGGTGCGAATAATGTCACGCGACGCCTGAATCGACTGCGGTGTTTCGACAATCAAAACGCCGTCGGCATGATCCGCGAAAATTACATTATATCCCTGCGCTGCATTAGAAATATAAAATAAACCTTCACCAAGTTTTTCAGCCGTAAGCTCGCGCGCACTTGGGGAGGAGGCAGTAAACGGATCATTGACGGTTGCATCTTTAGGTTTTTCAAAAACATCTTCTGCCACAGAGCTTGCGTCAAAGCTCTCTAAGTTTACGACACTGGCGATGATATCGCCTTGCTTGGTCGTGGTCGTATGGGCGACTTGTGCGCCGTTTATCGCTTTATAGTCACTAAAAACACGCGATATCGCGATGTCACCCCATTGGGCATGGGCGGTCAGCCTTTCAGTTTTGTGAAGCTCTCCACTATCTTTGTAAAAATGTGCCGTCTGTAATTGTCCTAAATTATCAACGAAATCGATGGCCTCAAAGGCACGGCCTTTTTTCATATGGGTGCCTGCATAGCGGACATTCTGAGAATTCTCGCTCATCGCCAATAAGACATGCGCAGAGGTTTGCGCTTGATTGATAATTCCACCTGCTAGAACCGGCTCAACATCTGCAACCGAGTTTTGACCCACAAAGAAGATCCAATCCGTTAGGCCACCATGCACATAGCGCGATCCCAAATTGTCACCGTTGTACCGATCAATAGCGACGAGGCCATTGGCCCGTTGTGCAATCGTTTTGGATGGATTGCCCAGCTCGCCATTTGCTTCTGGTGTTGGGGCTTGCCCAATCCGAGCGGCTTGCACTGAAAAGGTCATCTGCCCTTGGGATAAACCCTTTAATGCCTCGAGACCGCCTGCCTGTTGAATGGCACGGTTGAGCGTGGCTTGCGCTTTGCTTTGTTGATCAAAGCTAGAGTAATTTGCAGATACACTTGCGGCTTTTGCGGGTGCCGTGGTTTCATTTGCGGCAGGGGCACAGGCTGATAAGGCAGCGACGATCGCTATAAAGCTAATATTGAGATGTTTCATAACGGGCTCCGAGATACCAAATTATTACGGTTCTTTTAATCGGGACCTCTTAGTCAGCTCGGCGCCTTCACCGCAAGGTCAATGCGGATGATGCCTATCACGATCCTGTTAACCCCGGCTTTTGATGGGGCACATGATAAACGGGTGTTTCAA
>CAYTLJ010000008.1:20892-26888 GCA_964438555.1 uncultured Algimonas sp. | reverse complement strand
ATAAACGGGTGTTTCAACCCAACATCACGTCCAATAACGCGCGCGCAAGGCCTTCTTATAGAGCTTGCCATTATCCTGCCGTGGGAGTTCTTTCTCAAAATCGATAGATTTGGGGCATTTATAGGTGGTCAGGTTTTCGCGGCAAAAGGCGATGAGGGCGGCTTCAAAATCGGGACCGACCATTGACCAATCTTTGGGCTGAATAACGGCTTTGACCTCTTCACCCATTTCTTGATTAGGCACGCCAAAGACGGCGGCGTCATAGACATCTGGATGTTGAACCAAAACATTCTCAGCCTCTTGCGGATAGATATTGACCCCGCCCGAGATGATCACAAAATTCTTTCGGTCCGTCAGATAGAGATAACCTTCCTTATCGACATAGCCAATATCACCTAAGGTTGCCCAGCCCGGATGAAGTGGGTTTCGGGTTTTGCGGGTTTTCTCAGGGTCGTTTAAATATTCAAAATCATAGCCACCTTCAAAATAAATATTTCCGATCTCACCTATGGGCAGTTCATGACCTGCATCGTCGCAAATATGTAGCGCGCCTGTACGGCATTTCCCGACAGAGCCCGGGCGTTTGCGCCAATCCTTTGCATTTATAATGGTGGCGCCAATCGACTCTGATCCTGCGTAATATTCATCAATAATATCGCCAAACCAATCGAGCATTTTATATTTGACTTCGACCGGACAGGGGGCGGCGGCATGAATGACATGTTCAAGCGATGAGACATCAAAAGACAAGCGCTCCGCATCCGGTAAACTTAGCATGCGGATAAACATGGTAGGTACCATTTGCGATAGGGTAACCCTATATTTTTCAATGACTTCAAGTGTTTTCTTAGCATCAAATTTTTTGGTAATAACCACGGTCGCACCACGGCGCATCACATTGGTTGCAAATAAAAGCGGGGCCGTATGATAGAGCGGCGCACAGGCCAAAAAGACCGAGTTTTTCGTTAGGCCGTAAATATCTTCATAACGTTGGACCCACATATTATTTTCATCAACCGCGCCACCGATCAAAGGGAGTTTTACGCCTTTCGGCCGTCCGGTCGTACCCGAGGAATAAATTAAATGCCAGCCTGCGCTTTCATCAGAAATAGGATGATCGATCTGGTCCGAAATCGCCTCATGCCAAAGCGGGAGATCGCCAACGCCGTCATGTAAGGCGAAGCTATTTTCAAGGCCCGGTGCGAGCTGTTTCTGGTCTTTGATAAAATCTTCCGCGGCTCTAATTTCGGACGAGACAATCAGCAATTTTGCTTTGCAATCATTTAAAATATAGGCGGCATCATCAACCGAGAGATAGACGGGTAGGGGGTTAATATAGACACCGCATCTTTGGGCAGTCCAGAAAAGCGTCATAAATTCGATCGAGTTTCTGGCCCAGATCGAAATAATATCGCCAGCTTTTATCCCTAATTTTCGAAATAGATGTGCGCCCTTATTCGCGATTCGCTCAAGCTCGTCATAATGCATGACCTCGCCGGTCTCGGCCATGATGAGAGCAGGGCTGTCTGGGTGCGTTTTCGCGTAATGACGAGGATGCATAGGAGCTAGGATTTCCGCGCAAATGGTTTGGAGAAATCATAATCTGCATTGCCAAGCTCATTGCCACCATCCACATTCATAATGGCACCTGTGACATAATTTGACGCGTCAGAGGCAAGATATGTCGCCATATTGGCAATATCAGACTTTAATCCAATCGATTTCAGTGGGATTTCGCGCTTCATTGCCTCGACTTTTTCCTCGGTCGGCACGAGGCGGTTAAAGCCTTCTGTGTCATCAATCGGACCGGGTGAGATCGCATTGACGCGGATCCCTGCATGTCCCCATTCTAGGGCTAGGCATTTGCAAAACATATTCACGCCTGCCTTGGCGGCGCAGGCATGCGCTTGAAAGGGGCGAGGCTGCACGGCTTGGCGGGCCGTAATGGCAATCAATGAGGCACCCGGCTTAGACAGATAGTCCCAACTCGCGCGAAATACGTTAAACGTCCCCATCAAATCTATATCTATGACGGTTTGAAAGCCTTTTGAAGACAAACCAACAATGGGGGAGAGGAAATTCCCAGCCGCGCCAGCAATAACGCAATCTATCGTACCGTATTTTTCATGTGTTGCCTTAAGCGCCGCTTCTACACCTTCATAATCGCGAACATCGCAACTTATACCCATCGCCTCCGCGCCTTGAGCGCGCAATGTGTCGACGGCTTTATCTATTTTTGACTGTGTGCGGGCCATAATGACCACATTGGCGCCAAGCCGTCCAAAGGCTTCGGAAATACCGAAATTAATCCCGGAGGATCCACCTGTGATAAAGGCGGTTTTCCCTTTCAAGAGATTATCAGAAAATATTGTTTCAGGCATAAGTGACCTTTAAAGGTAATGAAGGGGCTACTGACCGGTAAAGTTCGGCGGACGTTTTTCGCGAAAGGCATTGACGCCTTCTTGGAAATCTTTGGTGCGTCCAGCTGTGCGTTGGAGTTCACGTTCGCGGTCAAGCTGATCGCCGAAATTTGAATCGAGCGCTGCCCAAGTCGATTGGCGTAAAAATTTCAAAGAAATAGGTGGGCCCGCGGCCAGCTTGCGGGCGATCATATTTGTGGCGTCTTCGAGATCATCATCTTCGACCAATCGCGTGACAAGGCCGTCTTTAAAAGCTTGTTCAGCCGGGTAGCGTTCAGCCAGCAACATGATTTCCATAGTTTTGATCCGGCCAATCGCCCGGGTCATAAGATAGGCTGCGCCGCCATCACTTGTCAGCCCGATTTTGGAAAAAGATTCTAGGAAAAATGCGGTCTTTGAGGCGACAATAATATCGCCCATCAGGCCTAAACCACAGCCAAATCCAACAGCCGGGCCACGAATGGAGGTGATGAACGGAATTGGATAATCGCGCAACATTTTCAGCATGGGATTAAAAATATGTTCCAGACGAATACCCATATCGATATGCGGGTCATCGAGACTGACGCTCGTGCCGCTGGCCGAAAGATTGGCACCAGAGCAAAAAGCGCGGCCTTTTGAGCCCAAAACCGCGACACGGGCTTCATTGGGGGCGCGTTTTAAGGCGTCAAATAATTCCTCGCCCATTTCTTTTGACATGGCATTGAGAATGTCTGGCTGGTTCAATGATATAAAGGCGATATCGTCCTGAACGCGGTAGGATATTTTCTCATATTTCGTCATGTAAACACTTTATATCGTTTGGGCGTAAGCGGGCTCTCGACCTAGATTAATCCTGTTATCATTGAGGTCCCATTATCGGCCCGGATCTGGGCGCCATTGATAAATTTGGACTCATCTGAGGCGAGGAAAAGGACGGTATAGGCTATATCATCAGGCTCACCCCGTTCATTGGCCATCGCCGCATTTACGTCATTTTCAATACGCTTCATATCCGTTTCTTCGTCTTTTTGACGCAGACTCATGACCATGGGTGTCAAAATGCTGGACGGGTGAACAGAGTTGCAGCGGATATTATATTTGGATTTGACACAGTGAATAGCGACGCTTCGCGTCATGGCTTCTATGGCGCCTTTGGCAGCACTATAGGCGACGACATAGGGCTCGCCTTGTACGGAGGCAATCGAGGCCATATTGATGATCGAGCCCGGTCCAGATTTGATCATTTCGGGAAGCGCATATTTGCAGCCCAGAAATGTTCCTTTTGCACTTACATCCATAACGAAGTCATATTGTTCGATCGTCTGAGATTCGATTGTTCCGAGTTCGACGACACCGGCATTATTGACCAAAATATTCAGACCGCCGAAACGCGAAACCGTCTCTTTGACGACTCTTTGCCAGTCTTCAGCGTTGCGAACATCATGTTGCATGAAATGCGCAGACGATCCGATTTCATCAGCGACCCTCTGACCGTTTTCAACATCTACATCCGTTAAAACGACTTTTGCGCCTTCACGCGCAAACATACGCGCATCAGCTTCACCGAGCCCTTTGGCTCCGCCCGTAATAAGTGCGACTTTTCCCGTCAATCTTCCCATTGTGAAGGCTCCAAATCATGATTTGACCCGCAAAGGGGTCTAATTGTGATACGACGATAGGCAATAGGCGAGACTTTAAAAACTATTATTATTGTGAAGGTTCATTGCGTTTCGATTACGCTAGAGAGGCCATAAAGGAGTTCATATGGAACGTGTTCTTGTTATTGGTGCAACCGGCGATCAGGGTCATCCGCTTTTACGGCGTTTGATAGAGGAAGGCTATACCCCTGTTGCTGCGCTCAGAAACCCCGATGCGCTTAAGGGGACCGAGTTCGATAGCGTCGAAACGGTCCAAGCCGATTTGATGGATCAAAGCTCAATGATCAATGCCGCAAAAGGCATGTCTTATATTGCGTCCCATCTACCTTTTACCTTTGAACTTGAGACGGCACAGATATTTGGCGACAATATTGCCGCTGCCGCTAAGGCCAATCAGGTCAAGCGGGTTGTTTTCAATACGAGTTGTTATGTTCATGACACAGATCTAGATATTGGCGGACATGATGGCCGTCGGCGTATTGAGGCCGCAATTATCGGCTCTGGCGTGCCTTATGTGATTTTTGAACCAAAGGTCTTTATGGATAATTTCACGCGGGTCTGGGCCAAGCCTGGCGTCGTACTTAATGATACGCTTGGATATCCGGCTGGACCCGCCTTAAAAGTCAATTGGATATGCCTTGCCGATGTCGCGGCCTTTATGGTCGAAGCCATAAAACAAACTGGAGCCCCCAGCGGACGGTACCCGATTGGTGGACCAGAAGCCCTAACAGGCGATGAAGTTGCGCAGCGTCTAACACAGGCTGCTGGTCGCAAGATCCATTTTAAAAGTTTGAAGCCAGACGAATTTGCGTCTGCTATGAGCCTCTTGGTAACGGGATCAGCGGAGGTTGAGCCAGGATCGATTTATGACCGTATGGCTGAATTTTACCGGTGGTATAATACACAACCCGTCTCGCCCTTAATCGTTGATCTGGAATCGGTGCTGTCCATTTTCCCGGTTGAGCCGACACCGCTCTTGGAATGGGCAAAAACCATTGATTGGAATGACCCGAATGATCCGGCACTCGCCATTCGTATGGCTGGCATGACAAACTAGACCTGCAATGGCATTTACAGGAACGTTGGAAGACCGGATTCTAATTTGGGAAGTGTTGGAAGCCTATAATGATGCATATGTCAAAACTGAAAATGTTTGGCGGTTTAAAAAACGTCAATATGAGGTATTGTTTGATTTACGTAAGATGGCGAATTGAGTGAGGGAATTATGACGGTTGTTGTCGCGGGATATATTGATCTAGAAAATGCTGACCATCGGGACGCCCTTATTGAAAGTGCTAGGCCTTATATTGAAGGGGCTTGGGCGGAACGCGGTTGTATCGCTTATGCATTTACGCCCGACCCATTTAATCCAAACCGCATTCAGGTTTTTGAAGAATGGGTTGAGGAGCAAGATCTGTCTGATCACCTGGTCGGGAAGCCATATCTGGATATGCTTGGCCATCTAAGAGGGGCAGGTATTTCTGGCGCAAAGACGCAAAAATACCGCGTTGATCTGGTTGAGCCGATTTACGACGAAACAGGCACACCGCGCGGTGATTTCTTTACAGCGAAATAGGCAAGTCGTCGTAATACCCAAACGGAATTTCAAAATGCGAAATGCCCGCTTTTGCTTTCAAAAGCAGGCATTTTTACGAGGTTTAAGTCTCGATATCTAGTTGTTTAGCGATTAATGGAAACCGCGAGAAAATCTGGATCGGCTACCGACGAAACCGTTTGAACGGAAACCGGATCGTCTAAACCCAACACCTCGATTTCTAAATCCGCGATTTCTAAATCCGCTATTGTTAAAGCCAAAGCCGCCAGTTTGGAAGCTAACGAAACTGCTATTTCCAAATCCTCCGGTGCCGAAACCGATACTTGTGAAGCCTCTGTTTCCAAAGCCTCTATTTCCGACAAATCCTCTGTTTCCGACAAA